>NZ_JBJQMA010000006.1:0-205006 GCF_046486065.1 Escherichia sp. WS547
CCGGATACGCTCATTTTGGGCGGGATCTCCACAAGCATATGGATATGATCTGCACAGCATTCAGCTTCCAGAATCCGTACACTTTTCCACTCACACAGCTTTCTCAAAATACTGCCTATTGCTCTACGCTTCTCTCTGTAGAACACCTGTCTTCGGTATTTTGGCGCAAAAACTATGTGATATTTACAGTTCCATCGGGTGTGCGCTAAGCTCTTTTCGTTCCCCATTGGGACCCCCTTTTGATTTCTTGTTTGACACTTGCAGTTGCCAGACCGCAAGGTGTTTTAACAAATCAAAAGGGGTTTTAATAACTGGCTTAAAGCTGAAAGCTTTCCGGAACCCCCAGCCTAGCTGGGGGTTTTCTGTGCACAATGAAAAAAGCACCCGACAGGTGCTTTTCTCGCGTTCAAGTTTGAGTAAAAACTTAACCGTAAATATTGGCGCGATCGCGCAGTTCTTTACCTGGTTTAAAGTGAGGAACGTATTTTCCTTCCAGTTCTACTTTATCGCCAGTCTTCGGATTACGTCCGGTACGTGGTGCGCGGTAGTGCAAAGAGAAACTGCCGAAACCGCGGATTTCAATACGCTCGCCCTGCGCAAGAGTCGAGGCCATATGCTCCAGCATCTCTTTTACTGCATCTTCAACCGTCTTGGCGGGAATGTGCGATTGCTGGGTGGCAAGTCTTTCTATCAATTCTGACTTGGTCATGATTCCTCCGGTTCCTTAAAGGCAAATTAAGCGGCTGCTGTTGCTGCATTGATTAAGGGCGGCCGTAGCCGCCCTTAGTGCTTGATTACAGGACGAAACCTGCAATCTGTCAAGTAAACTCAACAAACTTCGGAATAAAAATCCCGAAGAGTCAGAGAATTACTCGCCTTTAGCTGCTTTGAAAGCTTCAGCCATTGCGTTGTTGGAGAAGTTTGCATCTTCCTGTTTGTTAACAGTTGCGATTGCATCTTTCTCGTCAGCTTCGTCTTTCGCACGAACAGACAGGCTGATTGCGCGGTTTTTACGATCAACGCCGGTGAATTTAGCTTCAACTTCGTCGCCAACGCTCAGAACCAGGGTAGCGTCTTCAACGCGGTCACGGGATGCTTCAGAAGCACGCAGGTAACCTTCAACGCCGTCAGCCAGTTCTACGGTTGCGCCTTTAGCGTCAACTGCAGTTACTTTACCGGTTACGATAGCGCCTTTCTTGTTCAGAGCAACCCAGTTGTTGAACGGATCTTCTGCGAGCTGTTTAACGCCCAGGGAGATACGTTCACGTTCTGCGTCAACCTGCAGAACAACTGCAGCGATTTCGTCGCCTTTTTTGTATTCACGAACTGCTTCTTCGCCTGCAACGTTCCAGGAGATGTCAGACAGGTGAACCAGGCCGTCGATGCCGCCGTCAAGGCCGATGAAGATACCGAAGTCAGTGATAGACTTGATTTTACCTTCAACACGGTCACCCTTGTTGTGGGTTTCCGCGAACTGCTGCCACGGGTTAGCTTTGCACTGTTTCAGACCCAGGGAGATACGACGACGTTCTTCGTCGATATCCAGAACCATAACTTCCACTACATCGCCAACGTTAACAACTTTGGACGGGTGGATGTTTTTGTTGGTCCAATCCATTTCGGAAACGTGTACCAGGCCTTCAACGCCTTCTTCGATTTCAACGAAGCAGCCGTAGTCGGTCAGGTTGGTCACGCGACCAGTCAGTTTGGTACCTTCCGGATAACGTTTAGCGATAGCTACCCACGGATCTTCGCCCAGCTGTTTCAGGCCCAGGGATACACGGGTACGTTCGCGGTCGAACTTCAGCACTTTAACAGTGATTTCGTCGCCCACGTTGACGATTTCGCTCGGATGCTTAACGCGTTTCCAGGCCATATCAGTGATGTGCAGCAGGCCGTCAACGCCGCCCAGATCAACGAATGCACCGTAGTCAGTGAGGTTCTTAACGATACCTTTAACTTCCATGCCTTCCTGCAGGTTTTCCAGCAGCTGATCGCGCTCTGCGCTGTTTTCGGATTCGATAACGGCACGACGAGAAACAACAACGTTGTTGCGCTTCTGATCCAGCTTGATTACTTTGAATTCAAGCTCTTTGCCTTCCAGGTGCAGAGTGTCACGCACCGGACGAACGTCTACCAGAGAACCTGGCAGGAACGCACGAATACCGTTCAGCTCAACAGTGAAGCCGCCCTTAACTTTGCCGTTGATAACACCGGTAACAGTTTCAGCATCTTCGTAAGCTTTTTCCAGCGTGATCCAGGCTTCGTGACGTTTAGCTTTCTCACGGGACAGCAGAGTTTCACCGAAGCCGTCTTCTACTGCGTCCAGAGCAACGTCAACTTCGTCACCTACCTGGATTTCCAGCTCGCCCTGGGCGTTTTTGAACTGCTCAGCCGGGATGGCGGACTCAGATTTCAGACCAGCGTCAACCAGTACTACGTCTTTGTCGATAGCAACAACAACGCCACGAACGATAGAACCCGGGCGGGTTTCGATTTCTTTTAAGGACTCTTCAAAGAGTTGAGCAAAAGATTCAGTCATGTTTAATCTTCAGGTTTATATTTAACGTCCACCTGGCTCCATGCCGGATGGGGTTGTTTAACATACCCGCTGTCATTCCATTGCAACGGGGGTACTGCAAATTCGGTCGCTTATGCGAGAGCCAATTTCTGGCGCGCGTATTGTAGCGCTTTTTCAATCACTTGCTCAATGCTTAAGGTGGTGGAATCCAACACTAAAGCATCGGCTGCCGGAACCAGTGGCGCTACCGCTCGGTTACGATCGCGGTCGTCGCGTTCTTTGATCTCGGCCAAAAGGCGCTCAAAGTTAACACTAAAGCCCTTCTCCTGCAACTGTAGCATGCGGCGATGCGCACGTTCTTCCGAGGAGGCGTCAAGGAAAATTTTCACTGGCGCATCAGGGAATACCACCGTTCCCATGTCGCGGCCATCGGCAATCAAGCCTGGTAATTCGCGAAACGCGCGTTGGCGACGCAATAATGCTTCACGAACGCGTGGGAATGCCGCGACTTGTGAAGCAGCATTCGCCACTTCCTGAGTACGAATTTCGCCACTGACATCTTCCCCTTCGAGGATCACTTCCAGATTGCCATTGGTCGACACAAAACGTACATCCAGATGGGATGCCAGCGGCACAAGCACATCTTCCGATGCAACATCAACATGGTGATGTAATGCCGCCAGTGCCAGTACGCGATAAATTGCACCCGAGTCCAGCAGATGCCATTGCAACGCTTCCGCCATAGCCTTACACAAGGTGCCTTTCCCTGCACCGCTTGGGCCATCAATGGTAATAACCGGGGCAATTGCCGTCATCTTTATCTCCTTAAAACAGGCGTACCGTTAACATAACCGCGCGCATTATACGCGCCGACGCCACAAATCGTTAACGTTGTGTGCAAAAACCAGTTTTGTCTGTATTCAGATGGGGATTTATTGCGCAATTATAGCGGGCTGGCAGAAGACCAGCCCGAAAGATGACAATGATTTACTTACCAGAGGCGATACGATCACGGATGTGTTGCGCACGCTCTGTTGATGGTGGGTGAGAGTCAAACATGGACTGGGTACGACCGCCATCCAGGCTGGCCAATTTTTCAAAGCTGCCAACCAGCCCCTGGGTGCTGATGCCACGTTTCTTCAACAGATCAAAGGAGAAATCATCTGCTTCGGACTCTTTATCGCGGGAGTATTTAGCATTGATCGCGCCTTCTGCGATATCACCTAATTGTGAGCGAGAAAGCTGGGAAGCCACACCGCTGGTAGCGGAAATCGCATCACGTGCGGCAACGATCGCATAAGAAGCTTTCATTTCAGCCAGCGAGTGACCCAACGCGACGTGGCCCAGTTCATGACCCAGAACGCCTTCAATTTCGTTGTCGTTCATCATGTCCATCAGGCCACTGTAGACACGAACACAGCCGTTCGCCATCGCCCATGCGTTGACGTCGCTGGTCATATAAACCTTATAGTTGACTGGCGTGCCATTAATATTGTTACCCAATGCTTTGGCGATTTTTGCCAGACGTTTCCCGTACTTGCTGGATTTGCTTGCCACTTTATTGCCGCTGTCCATTTCGACACAGCCCTGATTGGCGATTGCTTTAGCATCAGCATCGCTTAATGTTGCGGCTTTATAAGCATTCAGACCTGAGCTGATAGCCAAATCGGTATTAATACCGTGCGTATTCTGACATCCTGTCAGTAAGGCTGCAGAGGTCGCAATCGCCAGCAATAATTTAGTATTCTTCATGTGAATCATCCGTTGATTAATTATATATAAACATTATGTATCAACAAGTTACATTGATAATTAACGCTACCATTAATAAAAATACCCCACAAGGTCCGAAAAAAAACGCCGGCAATGTGCCGACGTCTTTGAAAAGAAAGGATTGTCTATGTTATCGCCCGTTATTCATTCAGCCGGGTTGACTTATCCGCGCCAATTGCTCGAAATAATCTGGAAAAGTTTTAGCGGTACATTTTGGATCAAGAATCGTCACAGCCGTATCTGATAATGCGACCAGCGAGAAACACATCGCCATCCGGTGATCATTATAAGTGGCGATCTCAGCAAATTTCAGTTTTTCCGGTGGCGTAATGCGAATAAAATCGTGCCCCTCTTCGACTTCCGCACCGACTTTACGAAGTTCTGTTGCCATCGCAAACAGGCGATCGGTCTCTTTAACACGCCAGTTATAGATATTGCGCAGCGTGGTGGTGCCTTTTGCAAATAACGCCACGGTGGCAATGGTCATCGCCGCATCGGGAATATGGTTCATATCCATATCAATGGCGTTCAGTTCACCACGCGTGCAGGAAATATAATCATCGCCCCAGCAAATGGTCGCCCCCATTTTTTCCAGCACATCAGCAAAGCGAATATCACCCTGCATACTGTTGCGTCCAATGCCGGTCACTTTTACAGTGCCGCCTCTGATTGCTGCTGCTGCCAGGAAATAAGAAGCCGAGGATGCATCGCCTTCGACCAAATAAGTACCCGGAGACTGATAAGACTGCCCCCCTTTTACGACAAATTGTTGATAGTGCTGATTTTCAATTTCAACACCAAACGTCTTCATCAGATTGAGGGTGATGTCGATATAAGGTTTAGAAACCAGATCGCCTTTAATACGAATCACCGTATCTTCCGGCGCAAGAGGCGCAGTCATTAATAGTGCGGTGAGGAACTGGCTGGAAACAGAGCCATCAACGTCAACGTTGCCGCCAGTAAAGCCGCCCTGTAAACGCAATGGCGGATAATGTTCTTGTTCCAGGTAAGTGATCTTCGCCCCGCCCAGGCGCAGCGCATCCACCAGATGACCAATCGGGCGCTCTTTCATACGCGGTTCACCGGTCAGCACAATATCATTGCTACCCAGACAAAGAGCTGCCGCCAGCGGGCGCATTGCCGTTCCGGCGTTTCCGAGGAACAACTCCAGGGCACCTTCTGCGTGTAATGGACCGCCGTTACCGATAATTTCGCAACGCGTACGATCAGCTGAAAGCGTATAGCTTACCCCTAACGCTGTTAATGCATTCAGCATATGGCGCACGTCATCGCTATCCAGCAGATTGGTTAATAATGTTTTGCCATGTGCTAATGCCGCCAGCAATAAAGCGCGGTTAGAAACGCTCTTGGAACCGGGCAGATTAATAGTGCCATCGACACGAGCGATGGGTTGTAACGTTAGGGATTCCATGAACTCAACTCTCTACAACAGAAATAAAAACCCCACAGGCTGGCTGTGGGGATTATGCAAAATTTCGACATTAGCCGTGACGGCGTTCGAACTCAACCATGAAGTCTGTCAGTGCTTTAACACCTTCCAACGGCATGGCGTTATAAATAGACGCACGCATTCCGCCGACCACTCGGTGACCTTTCAGCGCATGTAAGCCCGCAGCAAAAGACTCTTCAAGGAACAATTTGTCAAGCGCACTGTCCGCCAACTGGAACGGCACGTTCATCCGCGAACGGTTAGCTTTCGCCACGTCATTACGGTAGAAATCGCTGTTATCAATCACCCCATACAGCAGTTCTGCTTTTTGCTGATTGATTTTATCCATTTCAGCTACACCGCCGTTCGCTTTCAGCCATTTAAAGACCAGACCAGACAGATACCAGGCAAATGTCGGCGGCGTGTTAAACATGGAGCCGTTATCGTTGAGGATGGAATAATCCAGAATCGACGGACACGCGATATTCGCTTTGCCCAGCAAATCTTCACGAACGATGACGATTGTCAGGCCTGCCGGGCCGATATTTTTCTGCGCGCCAGCGTAAATCACGCCATAACGGCTGACGTCAATCGGACGGGAAAGAATGGTTGAAGAGAAGTCGGCGGCGACCACCACATCTTTGCCGAAGTCTGGCGTTTCGTCGATGGCGATACCGTCGATAGTTTCATTCGGGCAATAATGCATATAAGCAGCATTATCAGAGAGTTGCCATTCACGCATTGGTTTAACCGCGCGCAGACCATCAACAGTCACTTTGGCGTCAAAGACATTAGGCGTGCAGTATTTTTTCGCTTCTTTAATGGCACTTGCCGCCCAGTAACCGGCATCAACATAATCTGCAGTGGTTTTATCACCGAGAATATTCAGCGGAACAGCAGCAAACTGACCGCGACCGCCGCCATGGCAGAACAATACCTTGTAGTTGGAGGGGACATTAAGAAGATCGCGAAAATCCTTCTCGGCTTCCTCTGCAACCTGAATGAACTCTTTGCCACGGTGACTCACTTCCATCACCGACGTACCAAGACCGTTCCAGTCGCGCAGTTCCTGTTGAGCCTGTTTAAGCACCTCTGCCGGTAGCATTGCCGGACCAGAACTAAAATTGAAGATTTGAGCCATTTCCCCTCACCACGTTGCGTTGCTATTAACCCGCGGTCAATCGATTGCGACCACAGGTAATACATTATTCCTGTGGCTATCGGTTTTATCATTCAGTGACACACATCGCAATGAGTAAAACCGTTGAGGGCAAAAATGTGGCTTGCATCACACAAAAGAATCTCTCGGATTATTAGCAAAAAGCCGATGTTTTTACTGTCACGTCACCCGTTTTGCCCGACTTGCCTTCGTCCATTCTGGATTTGCACAGCGCGGACATAATTGTTTTTCCCCCGCGTTCATATGAATGATTTCACTGCAACGAATGCAGGCATAGTCCGCCGACTCGGGTACCACTTTGTAACGCTGAGTACAGTCACTGGGTAAAATAAGTAAGCCCGGTTTCACCTTGTCATCTTCAAAGAAATAGACACTGATTTGCCCGTTGGTTTCGAGAATCGCCAGACGTACTTGCCCCAACTGCTCTACACCGCGCAATCGTAGCTCCATAAAGAACTCAAATTCCGTCATGTTGGAGTTATTGAGTTTTGACCAGGCCAGCTCGCCATCTTCAATAATGACAACCGGCTTGCCTTCCAGAAGATCTTCCAGTTTTTCACTGTGCGCCATCAACCACATTACCAGGCGGTATAACAACGCCAGAGTGATAAAGACGATAAGTACCGGGACCATCGGCACATCATCATAAAACGCCACATCTCCCGCCGCTGACCCCAGCGTCAGAATGATTAACACTTCAAACAGCGACATCTGCCGCACACCGCGTCTTCCGGTCATTTTGAGGAACAAAAAAACCAGTACAAAGGTATAAAGACTACGTAGTGCCACTTCGCCAAGGAAATCAAAAGGCACTTTATCAAATGCCATACGGTGGAGATCGAACGCCTTCATTTTTATGCTCTTATCGTGGTTTATCCACTAAAAGCATAGTCAACAGTTCATCGGCATGGCGGCGGTGATAGCGCCTTTGAGATAAAACCCGTATTATTGCGCGCTTTCCGTACGACTAAAGTGATTTTCATGACGCAAACATTTATCCCCGGCAAAGATGCCGCACTGGAAGATTCCATCGCTCGCTTCCAGCAAAAACTTTCAGACCTCGGCTTTCAGATTGAAGAGGCCTCCTGGCTGAATCCGGTGCCTAACGTCTGGTCTGTACATATTCGCGACAAAGAGTGCGCACTGTGTTTTACCAACGGTAAAGGCGCAACCAAAAAAGCGGCGCTGGCTTCTGCACTCGGTGAATATTTCGAGCGTCTCTCAACCAACTACTTTTTTGCTGATTTCTGGCTGGGCGAAACCATCGCCAACGGTCCGTTCGTGCATTATCCCAACGAAAAATGGTTCCCACTGAGCGAAAATGACGATGTGCCAGAAGGGCTGCTCGATGACCGTCTGCGCGCATTTTACGATCCGGAGAATGAATTGACCGGCAGTATGCTGATTGACCTGCAATCCGGTAACGAAGATCGTGGTATTTGCGGTCTGCCGTTTACGCGCCAGTCCGACAATCAGACCGTTTATATTCCGATGAATATCATTGGTAACCTGTACGTTTCTAACGGTATGTCCGCTGGCAATACCCGCAACGAAGCACGCGTTCAGGGGTTGTCCGAAGTTTTCGAACGCTACGTGAAAAACCGCATTATTGCTGAAAGCATCAGCTTGCCGGAAATCCCGGCAGACGTGCTGGCGCGTTACCCAGCGGTGGTTGAAGCCATCGAAACGCTGGAAGCAGAAGGTTTCCCAATCTTTGCTTATGATGGTTCGCTTGGCGGCCAGTATCCGGTGATTTGCGTGGTACTGTTTAATCCTGCTAACGGCACCTGCTTTGCCTCTTTCGGTGCGCATCCTGATTTTGGCGTAGCACTGGAACGTACCGTGACCGAGCTGCTGCAAGGTCGTGGCCTGAAAGATTTGGATGTGTTTACTCCGCCAACCTTCGATGATGAAGAAGTTGCTGAACATACCAACCTCGAAACGCACTTTATCGATTCCAGCGGTTTAATCTCCTGGGACCTGTTCAAGCAGGATGCCGATTATCCGTTTGTGGACTGGAATTTCTCCGGCACCACGGAGGAAGAGTTTGCTACGCTGATGGCTATCTTCAACAAAGAAGATAAAGAAGTTTATATTGCCGATTACGAGCATCTGGGCGTTTATGCTTGCCGAATTATCGTGCCTGGCATGTCCGATATTTATCCGGCTGAAGATCTGTGGCTGGCGAATAACAGTATGGGCAGCCATTTACGTGAAACGATTCTTTCGTTACCAGGCAGCGAGTGGGAAAAAGAAGATTACCTGAACCTCATCGAGCAACTGGATGAAGAAGGTTTTGATGACTTTACCCGCGTGCGTGAGCTGTTGGGTCTGGCGACCGGGTCGGATAACGGTTGGTACACCCTGCGTATCGGTGAATTAAAAGCCATGCTGGCGCTGGCTGGTGGCGATCTGGAACAGGCTCTGGTCTGGACCGAATGGACGATGGAGTTTAACTCATCAGTATTTAGTCCGGAACGCGCCAACTATTATCGCTGCCTGCAAACGTTGTTATTACTGGCGCAGGAAGAAGATCGCCAGCCGCTGCAATATTTGAATGCGTTTGTTCGCATGTACGGCGCAGATGCCGTGGAAGCCGCCAGTGCGGCAATGAGCGGCGAAGCGGCGTTTTATGGCTTGCAACCAGTAGATAGCGATCTGCACGCGTTTGCAGCACATCAGTCGTTGTTGAAGGCCTACGAAAAGCTGCAGCGCGCCAAAGCAGCATTCTGGGCAAAATAAAATCAAATAGCCTACGCAATGTAGGCTTAATGATTCGTCTGAGTTATATTACGGGGCGTTTTTTTAATGCCCCGCTTTACATATATTTGCATTAATAAAATAATTGTAATTATAAAGTTAAATGTCGGTAATTTGTATTTAATAAATACGATCGATATTGTTACTTCATTCGCCTGGTGCTCCCTTTTAATTAACTGTTTTAGCGGAGGATGCGGAAAAAATTCAACTCATTTGTTAATTTTTAAAATTTATTTTTATTTGGATAATCAAATATTTACTCCGTATTTGCATAAAAACCATGCGAGTTACGGGCCTATAAGCCAGGCGAGATATGATCTATATCAATTTCTCATCTATAATGCTTTGTTAGTATCTCGTCGCCGACTTAATAAAGAGAGAGTTAGTGTGAAAGCTGACAACCCTTTTGATCTTTTACTTCCTGCAGCAATGGCCAAAGTGGCCGAAGAGGCAGGTGTCTATAAAGCAACGAAACATCCGCTTAAGACTTTCTATCTGGCGATTACCGCCGGTGTTTTCATCTCAATCGCATTCGTCTTCTATATCACAGCAACCACTGGCACAGGAACAATGCCCTTCGGCATGGCAAAACTGGTTGGCGGCATTTGCTTCTCTCTGGGGCTGATTCTTTGTGTTGTCTGCGGAGCCGATCTCTTTACTTCCACAGTGTTGATTGTTGTTGCTAAGGCGAGTGGGCGAATCACCTGGGGTCAGTTGGCGAAAAACTGGCTAAATGTCTATTTTGGCAACCTGGTCGGCGCACTGCTGTTTGTACTTTTAATGTGGCTTTCCGGCGAGTATATGACCGCGAATGGTCAATGGGGACTAAACGTCCTACAAACCGCCGACCACAAAGTGCACCATACTTTTATTGAGGCCGTCTGCCTTGGTATCCTGGCAAACCTGATGGTATGTCTGGCAGTATGGATGAGTTATTCTGGCCGCAGCCTGATGGATAAAGCGTTCATTATGGTGCTGCCGGTCGCGATGTTTGTTGCCAGCGGTTTTGAGCACAGTATCGCAAACATGTTTATGATCCCGATGGGTATTGTAATCCGCGACTTCGCATCTCCGGAATTCTGGACCGCTGTCGGTTCTGCACCGGAAAATTTTTCTCACCTGACCGTGATGAACTTCATCACTGATAACCTGATTCCGGTTACGATCGGTAATATTATCGGCGGTGGTTTGTTGGTTGGGTTGACATACTGGGTCATTTACCTGCGTGAAAACGATCACCATTAATGGTTGTCGAAGTACGCAGTAAATAAAAAATCCACTTAAGAAGGTAGGTGTTACATGTCCGAGCTTAATGAAAAGTTAGCCACAGCCTGGGAAGGTTTTACCAAAGGTGACTGGCAGAATGAAGTAAACGTCCGTGACTTCATTCAGAAAAACTACACTCCGTACGAGGGTGACGAGTCCTTCCTGGCTGGCGCTACTGAAGCGACCACCACCCTGTGGGACAAAGTAATGGAAGGCGTTAAACTGGAAAACCGCACTCACGCGCCAGTTGACTTTGACACCGCTGTTGCTTCCACCATCACCTCTCACGACGCTGGCTACATCAACAAAGCGTTGGAAAAAGTTGTTGGTCTGCAGACTGAAGCTCCGCTGAAACGTGCTCTTATCCCGTTCGGTGGTATCAAAATGATCGAAGGTTCCTGCAAAGCGTACAACCGCGAACTGGACCCGATGATCAAAAAAATCTTCACTGAATACCGTAAAACTCACAACCAGGGCGTGTTCGACGTTTACACTCCGGACATCCTGCGTTGCCGTAAATCCGGTGTTCTGACCGGTCTGCCAGATGCTTATGGCCGTGGTCGTATCATCGGTGACTACCGTCGCGTTGCGCTGTACGGTATCGACTACCTGATGAAAGATAAACTTGCACAGTTCACCTCTCTGCAGGCTGATCTGGAAAACGGCGTAAACCTGGAACAGACTATCCGTCTGCGCGAAGAAATCGCTGAACAGCACCGCGCTCTGGGTCAGATGAAAGAAATGGCTGCGAAATACGGCTACGACATCTCTGGTCCGGCTACCAACGCTCAGGAAGCTATCCAGTGGACTTACTTCGGCTACCTGGCTGCTGTTAAGTCTCAGAACGGTGCTGCAATGTCCTTCGGTCGTACCTCCACCTTCCTGGATGTGTACATCGAACGTGACCTGAAAGCTGGCAAGATCACCGAACAAGAAGCGCAGGAAATGGTTGACCACCTGGTCATGAAACTGCGTATGGTTCGCTTCCTGCGTACTCCGGAATACGATGAACTGTTCTCTGGCGACCCGATCTGGGCAACCGAATCTATCGGTGGTATGGGCCTCGACGGTCGTACCCTGGTTACCAAAAACAGCTTCCGTTTCCTGAACACCCTGTACACCATGGGTCCGTCTCCGGAACCGAACATGACCATTCTGTGGTCCGAAAAACTGCCGCTGAACTTCAAGAAATTCGCTGCTAAAGTGTCCATCGACACCTCTTCTCTGCAGTATGAGAACGATGACCTGATGCGTCCGGACTTCAACAACGATGACTACGCTATCGCTTGCTGCGTAAGCCCGATGATCGTTGGTAAACAAATGCAGTTCTTCGGTGCGCGTGCAAACCTGGCGAAAACCATGCTGTACGCAATCAACGGTGGCGTTGACGAAAAACTGAAAATGCAGGTTGGTCCGAAGTCTGAGCCGATCAAAGGCGATCTCCTGAACTACGATGAAGTGATGGAGCGCATGGATCACTTCATGGACTGGCTGGCTAAACAGTACATCACTGCACTGAACATCATCCACTACATGCACGACAAGTACAGCTACGAAGCCTCTCTGATGGCGCTGCACGACCGTGACGTTATCCGCACCATGGCGTGTGGTATCGCTGGTCTGTCCGTTGCTGCTGACTCCCTGTCTGCAATCAAATATGCGAAAGTTAAACCGATTCGTGACGAAGACGGTCTGGCTATCGACTTCGAAATCGAAGGCGAATACCCGCAGTTTGGTAACAACGATCCGCGTGTAGATGACCTGGCTGTTGACCTGGTAGAACGTTTCATGAAGAAAATTCAGAAACTGCACACCTACCGTGACGCTATCCCGACTCAGTCTGTTCTGACCATCACTTCTAACGTTGTGTATGGTAAGAAAACTGGTAACACCCCAGACGGTCGTCGTGCTGGCGCGCCGTTCGGACCGGGTGCTAACCCGATGCACGGTCGTGACCAGAAAGGTGCAGTAGCCTCTCTGACTTCCGTTGCTAAACTGCCGTTTGCTTACGCTAAAGATGGTATCTCCTACACCTTCTCTATCGTTCCGAACGCACTGGGTAAAGACGACGAAGTTCGTAAGACCAACCTGGCTGGTCTGATGGATGGTTACTTCCACCACGAAGCATCCATCGAAGGTGGTCAGCACCTGAACGTTAACGTGATGAACCGTGAAATGCTGCTCGACGCGATGGAAAACCCGGAAAAATATCCGCAGCTGACCATCCGTGTATCTGGCTACGCAGTACGTTTCAACTCGCTGACTAAAGAACAGCAGCAGGACGTTATTACTCGTACCTTCACTCAATCTATGTAATTAGATTTGACTGAAATCGTACAGTAAAAAGCGTACAATAAAGGCTCCACGAAAGTGGGGCCTTTTTTAGCACGAGAGCCTTTTTTGTCAGCTATCTATACTTTAAGGTGACTGCCAAAACAGACTCGACGTAGCCTTCGAGCTGCGCACCAACACGGCCTCAGATGGGCCACATCTGGAGAAACACCGCAATGTCAGTTATTGGTCGCATTCACTCCTTTGAATCCTGTGGAACCGTAGACGGCCCGGGTATTCGCTTTATCACCTTTTTCCAGGGCTGCCTGATGCGCTGCCTGTATTGTCATAACCGCGACACCTGGGACACGCATGGCGGTAAAGAAGTTACCGTTGAAGATTTAATGAAAGAGGTGGTGACCTATCGCCACTTTATGAACGCTTCCGGCGGCGGCGTTACCGCATCCGGCGGTGAAGCAATCCTGCAAGCTGAGTTTGTTCGTGACTGGTTCCGCGCCTGCAAAAAAGAAGGCATTCATACCTGTCTGGACACCAACGGTTTTGTTCGTCGTTACGATCCGGTGATTGATGAACTGCTGGAAGTAACCGACCTGGTAATGCTCGATCTCAAACAGATGAACGACGAGATCCACCAAAATCTGGTTGGAGTTTCAAACCACCGCACGCTGGAGTTCGCCAAATATCTGGCGAACAAAAATGTGAAGGTGTGGATCCGCTACGTTGTTGTCCCAGGCTGGTCTGACGATGACGATTCAGCGCATCGCCTCGGTGAATTTACCCGTGATATGGGCAACGTTGAGAAAATCGAGCTTCTCCCCTACCACGAACTTGGCAAACACAAATGGGTGGCGATGGGTGAAGAATACAAACTTGATGGTGTTAAACCACCGAAGAAAGAGACCATGGAACGCGTGAAAGGCATTCTTGAGCAGTACGGTCATAAGGTAATGTTCTAATTTCCCCGTAAAGCGGCAACTTTTTTGAGTTGCCGCTTTTTTATTCCGCTCTGCATAAATAATTCAGAGCTCTATTTCTAACGCCCTTACAGCACAGCTTCCAAATGTATTACCCAAACCGCCAGTATATGTCCTGCGGCTTACGCGCATTTCTCGATTATGTAAAAACGGGTCAGATCTGCCAGAGTCAGCGTCACCGACCACAATAATTATTTACCATTCGCTTTACGCGCCAGCAGCGGGAATATCAGCCCTAATCCTACCAGCACAAACGGCGTTGCAACATTCAGCGCCAACTGGAATGTCCACTCTGCGGTGAAGGCTTCCATTTTCGGGAAAATACCAGTCAGGCAGGCAAAAGCGGTAAAGGCAAAACACCAAATTCCGACGGTCATTGCCAGCGGCTTATTACGAATAAAGACATATTCTGGTTTATATTTCTGCGCCAGGCGAACGACTGCAATAAATGCAACAAATACCCATAAATAACGCAGCGGCATCACTACCGAATTAAGGTTCAACAGCCATTTATAGAGATTGTTCATATCACCAATGCCGAGAGTCGGTAGCATTATCAGAATCGCCACCAGCACCAGGGTCAGAAAATAGCCATTAACGGGCGTACCAGAAGCGTTGGTACGACATAAACTGGCTGGAATATATTTGCTGTCAGCATCGCCTAATAACACTTTAAGCGGCGCATCAATCGAGAATACCAGCGCAGCTACTTGTCCCAGGGTATTCGCAATGGCATAAATCACCATTAAAGTATTACCCATGTTGTAATACTCGCCCAGCTTCTGAAAGGCGTAATACTGACCGTTAGTCATTAAGTCATCCGGGATATTACGCGAGTCAAACATCATCCCCATCGCCAGTGAGCCCAGAATGGCACAAACCGCAACCATCACCGCCAGGCATAACATCCCTTTTGGAAATTCTTTTCCTGGGTTGCGCGTTTGATTAACGTAAGGAGAAATCTTCTCTGCTCCGCCAACCGCGAAAACCAGCATTGAAATAGTGGTAATGTAGGTAAAGTCGATATGAGGAATGAACGTTTCCCAGGTAATGTTTGTGGTCGCAATATGCACTTCAGTAATTGCAGGCGCGGTTACCGCCATCGCCACATACAGGAGCGACATAACAAACATCGCAATCCCTGCCACAGAACCGACGATTTTCAGCGATTTCATACCGCGTGAAGCAACCCACATAAAGAAGATAAACAGCACCAGCGTTAACCCCTGTAACGCTACGACTGAATATTCTTTGATTAACGAACCGTCGCCTTTCATCGCCCAACCGAGCGCAATCAGTATTGCCTGGGGTTTTTGTGCCAGATAGGGAATATGCACTACCCAGTAGGTCCACGCGGCGAGGTAAGCCAGTCCGGGTCCCATCGTGTGTTTAATCCAGGTACTGACCCCGCCCTTCCCATCTTTGAAGGTCGAGCCTAACTGACCAACAATTAGCGCATAAGGTGTGAAATAGAGCGCAAAGATAAACACCCATGAAAAAACAACCACCAGCCCCTGGTTGGCGTAGTTATTAACAACGTTGCCAAAACCCCAGACAGTGATAAAAGACATCAGCGCAATGTTGTACCATCGCAGCTGTTTTTCCTGAACATTCCCAGCCATAGACAAATCCTTCGCCAAAATTAAAGGGGCATCTGTAAAACGAGGGATTATGCGCGGCAAATAAGAAGTGCGGAAATAGCGAAATGCAAAATTATAACCTGCTGCACATTTTATTTTTAAACGAATAAAATTTGGAATAAAGCAAGTCAGATAGAAGAAACAAAAAAGCAGAGTGTGAAACAGTAAGTTCACACTCTGCTTGAATTCATTTACACGTGAGCAACGGGTTTCGGCGTATGACCGGCGTTGCGAAGCAGCATCAGCAAATAGATAAACGATACGCTGGCGATCATGATAAACAATAAATTATCGGAGAAATTCTGCATTAGCATGGCAGTAAATGACGGGCCAAGCAGACTTCCCACGGTATAGCTCAACAGTAAGGCCTGGTTCATCGCCACCAGTTGATGATGTTCAACTTTCTCGCAAGCCCATGCCATCGCCACCGGATATAGCGTAAAGCCAGCGGCACCGAGGATGAATAACGCTGGGGCCATCGCCGCCTGGCTAAGCATCGCGATACTGCCGAGAATGACGACAAAGACCTGAACACGCAACACCAGCAGTCGACCAAACTTATCCGCCAGACGTCCAATCGGCCATTGTCCAAGGATACCCGCACTGACCAGTACCGCCATCCAGAAACCAATGCTGGCATTGCTCACCCCTTTGTGATTGAGGTACAGCGGCATCAGGCCATATAGAGATCCCAGAACGATTCCTGAGATAATGCAGCCATTCACGCCAAGCCGCGCCTGACGGAGTTTTAGCATTGACGTAATTGACGTCGCATCATGGTTTTCAGCCTGCTGATTCAGCACACGCGTAAACAACAACGGTAAGATCCCTGCCAACGTCAAACCTGTAACCCACGGCAATACGGACATCAGCTCGGTTGAAACTTTGCTGACCAGTAACTGGCCTAAAAACGTTCCCACGTAATAAACCATCATATACGCAGCAAGCAAACGCCCACGGTTACGTGACGTCCCACTGCACATCAGCGCGCTCTCAACAACCACCCAAATCATGGCACAGCCGACGCCGGCGACAAAACGCCAAGCCAACCAGCTCCAGAATCCAATCATTAGACCAAGGCCGGCACAGCCAGCGGCAAAAATGAAGGAGGCCAGATAATAGCTGCGGTTAAAGCCAATGCGCTTAATGACATACCCTGTCAGCAATGTACCGACCAGGTTGCCGGTAAAATAGGATGAGCTGACAACGCCTACCTGCCATGTGGACATGTGTTCCTGGGCGAGCCAAAGCGGTACGAGTGTATTTAACACTGCGATCGCCAGAGTCAACAAAAGCAGGCCAGACAGCAAAAGCATGACAGGCCGGGTATACGTGGACATGAATTAAAACCGTGAGGAAGTTCAAATTTCATGCGCATCATGCCACCGCCAAAAACATTGTCAATGGGTGAAAATACGCGCATATCGCAGCGGAGGTATTATCGATTTATATTACTCATTCATAACGCTAATGCTGGAGAGACGATTAATCTCATCTGATTGTTTTTATTGATCTAATACAAATTTCATACGCTTCGTTCAGTCGAAAAATTTCATGGTCACAGCAAACTCATATTTCCCGTCTATGCTTTCAGAGCAATGCATCGCGTCTGACCGATTTCAGACGTACCACTGACTCTCGAAAGGAGAAGAGGATGACCAAACCGTATGTTCGTCTTGATAAAAATGATGCTGCCGTTTTGCTTGTTGATCACCAGGCTGGTTTACTTTCCCTTGTACGGGATATCGAACCCGATAAGTTTAAAAATAACGTGCTGGCGCTGGGCGACCTGGCTAAGTATTTCAACTTACCTACTATTCTTACCACCAGTTTTGAAACCGGTCCTAACGGCCCATTAGTTCCAGAACTGAAAACACAGTTCCCCGATGCACCTTACATTGCTCGCCCGGGAAATATTAACGCCTGGGATAACGAAGATTTTGTAAAAGCTGTCAAAGCGACAGGTAAAAAACAGTTAATTATTGCCGGTGTGGTAACCGAAGTTTGCGTGGCATTCCCGGCGCTTTCAGCCATTGAAGAGGGATTTGATGTATTTGTCGTGACTGATGCATCAGGGACCTTTAATGAAATTACCCGGCATTCGGCGTGGGATCGCATGTCGCAAGCTGGTGCGCAATTGATGACATGGTTCGGCGTGGCTTGCGAGCTGCACCGTGACTGGCGTAATGATATTGAAGGACTGGCGACGTTGTTCTCTAACCACATTCCTGATTATCGTAATTTGATGACCAGTTATGACACATTAACGAAGCAGAAATAAAAGAGAACCGGGGTCGAAACCCCGGTTGTTACTGATTAGCTTGCGACGGCCATCCCCACGGTCATATGCAAACCATAGAATACGCCGCGGCCGATTAATTCTCCTGCCAGAAGCAGAATGAATGAGACGGATAGTAGCGGAACCGCAGGCTGATAACCTTTTAGCTGTGGTGCAATCCACAAACACAGGGCAACAGCCAAAAGCACGATCCGCCAGGACATCAGCGCACCATAGTCCGGCACCAGCGCTGCGGCCTGCTGCACAGAACTATGAATAGTCGCCAGCTCTGCGCCCTGCATCACTGACATCACGCCACTCACTACCAGTGCCAGTACAGAAATGGCTGGCAGCAGACGCATCGCCCAGCCATCGACGCCAGCCAGACTCAGCAACAGGTAACCCAGTAACGGGCCGCCCATAAACATCGTCAGGAAGAAGCCCATCGGCGTCCAGATGCTGTACCAGGTCGGAACGGTATCAATGCTGTTATACACACGCACCATCATCCAGACAAAGATGACGCCAAGAACCATCGTCACTATCAGCCAGAGCGTACGCAATGCCGGTGACAGCTTTTTCAGCATTGCCAGCAACCAGCCGATGCCACCAACAGCAAAAAAGATCGAACCGCTGGCGATTTCGTTACTGAGTGCTGAAGCCCCTACCCGGTTGAGCGAGTTAAAGGCGCGCATCGGTGAACCAAGATGAAGCATAGAGGCGATAAAGCCAATGCCCATCAGCACCCATAAACCAAACATGCAGGCAATAACACGCTGCTGGGCTTCTGCTCGCAGGTCGCCTTTGAGCAGCGCCAAAGCCAGAACGATAAAACCACCCGCTACACATTGCCCGAAGACCGTGAAGATCATCAGCGGCCATTCATGCCATCCACTTCCCATCTCACACCTCCTTCGGGTTTGCCAGATAGCCAGTGGTATCCCCGGTCGGGCGGCTGTTGGCATTGGGTTTGATCACAATATTCGGTTTGGTAAAGTGAGCTCGCGGCAACGGCGCAACGGCCGCCAGATCGCCATGTTTTTTACGCAGCTCGTCGATAGGGCCGAAATCCAGCGCCCGCAGCGGACAAGATTCAACACAGATCGGCTTTTTACCCTCCGCAACACGGTCATAACAACCATCGCATTTGGTCATATGGCCTTTCGTTTCGTTATATTGCGGTGCGCCATACGGGCAAGCCATATGGCAGTAGCGGCAGCCAATGCACACATCTTCATCGACCACAACAAAACCATCTTCACGTTTATGCATCGCACCGCTCGGGCAGACTTTAGTACAAGCCGGATCTTCGCAGTGGTTGCACGAAATCGACAGATAGTAGGCAAACACGTTCTGGTGCCAGACACCGTTATCTTCCTGCCAGTCGCCACCAGCATATTCATAAATGCGGCGGAAGCTGACTTCCGGCGTCAGATCTTTATAGTCTTTACAGGCCAGCTCGCAGGTTTTGCAACCGGTGCAACGGCTGGAATCAATAAAAAATCCATACTGGGTTGTCATCGGTTACTCCTTACACCTTTTCAACCTGAACAAGGTTTGTATGTGACGGATTCCCCTTAGCGAGAGGAGACGGACGTTGAGTGGTCAGTACGTTGATACAACCTCCCTTATCGACACGTTTTGCATCCGGGTCATACCAGGCACCTTCACCCAGTGCGACCACACCCGGCATCATTCGTGGCGTCACTTTCGCCTCAATATGAACCTCACCACGATCGTTAAAGATCCTGACTTTATCGCCGTTGTTGATACCGCGTTTTTGGGCATCAAGCGGGTTGATCCACATTTCCTGACGGCAAGCCGCTTTCAGCACATCAACGTTGCCGTAAGTTGAGTGAACGCGAGATTTATAGTGGAAACCCGTAAGCTGCAGCGGATACTGTTTGTTCAGCGGATCCTGATAACTTTCAAAGCCCGGCGTGTAGATCGGCAGTGGATCGATCACATCGCCTTCTGGCAATTCCCAGGTAGCGGCAATGTCAGCCAGCGCCTGCGAATAAATCTCAATTTTACCCGATGGCGTGGTCAGTGGATTTGCCTGCGGATCTTCACGGAAGGCTTTATAAGCAACGTGATGCCCTTGTGGGTCGCGCTTTTTAAAGATCCCCTGCTTGCGGAACTCTTCAAACGTTGGCAGTTCAGGAATCGCTTCCCGCGACTGGGCATACAGATGCCGCATCCACTCTTCCTGGGTACGGCCTTCAGTAAACTGTTGCTCAACGCCAAGACGTTTTGCCAGTTCGCTGGTCATTTCATAGATGGTCTTACATTCAAAGCGCGGTTTAATCACCTGATCGTTGAAAATCACGTAAGACATATTCCCGCAGGATGCATCCAGTGCAAAGTCCATCTGTTCGGAAGCGGTGCAGTCAGGCAGCAGGATGTCAGCATATTTCGCCGATGAGGTCATGTGGCAGTCGATAACCACAATCAGCTCGCACTTCTTATCATCCTGAAGGATTTCATGGGTACGGTTGATTTCAGAATGCTGGTTAATCAGGCAGTTACCGGCATAGTTCCAGATCATTTTGATCGGCACATCCAGCTTATCTTTCCCGCGCACACCATCACGCAGCGCTGTCATTTCCGGGCCACGTTCAATGGCATCGGTCCACATAAACATAGAAATGCTGGTCTGGATCGGGTTTTCGAGGGTCGGCATACGCACAAACGGTAAGCTGTATGAACCTTCACGCGCGCCGCTGTTCCCTCCATTAATACCAACGTTACCGGTCAGAATCGCCAGCATCGAGATAGCACGGGTTGCGATTTCACCGTTAGCGTGACGCTGCGGGCCCCATCCCTGGCTGATAAACGCCGGTTTGGTACTACCGATTTCACGAGCCAATTTGATGATTTTGTCTGCCGGAACACCGGTGATTTGCGAGGCCCATTCCGGCGTTTTAGCTACGCCATCTGGCCCTTCACCCAGAATATAAGCTTTATAGTGACCATTTTTCGGCGCACTGGCAGGCAGTGTTTTCTCGTCGTAGCCAACGCAATATTTATCGAGGAATGCCTGATCCACCAGGTTTTCGGTGATCATGACATACGCCAGACCGTTAACCAGTGCGGCATCTGTTCCCGGACGAATAGGGATCCACTCATCTTCGCGCCCGGCTCCGGTGTCGGTATAGCGCGGATCGATGATGATCATGCGAGCATTAGATTTCTGACGCGCCTGTTCAAGATAGTAAGTCACCCCACCGCCACTCATTCGCGTTTCGCCAGGGTTATTACCAAACAGCACTACCAGTTTACTGTTTTCGATATCCGACGGGCTGTTACCATCTGCCCAGCCGCCGTAGGTATAGTTCAAACCTTCCGCAATTTGCGCGGAAGAGTAGTCACCGTAATGGTTCAGATAACCGCCGCAGCAGTTCATCAGGCGAGCGACCAGGGTATTTCCCGGCGGCCAGGAGCGGGTCATGGTGCCACCCAGCGTACCGGTGCCATAGTTCAGATAGATGGATTCGTTGCCGTACTCTTTGATCAGGCGCTGCATATTGGTCGCGATGATGTCGTAGGCTTCTTCCCAGCTAATGCGCTCGAATTTGCCTTCACCGCGCGCCCCGACTCGTTTCATCGGATATTTCAGGCGGTCCGGATTGTAGACACGGCGACGCATGGAACGACCACGCAGACAGGCACGCACCTGGTGCAGGCCGTCATAGTTGTCATCGCCAGTATTATCCGTTTCAACATATTTGATTTCACCGTCCACGACGTGCATACGTAGCGGGCAGCGACTACCACAGTTAACTGTACAGGCGCTCCAGATAACCTTTTCGTCTGATTTTGTTGGAATGGCGCTATCGACAGCGTGCGCAATCCGACTAAAAGGTAATGTTAACGCGCTGCTGGCCATTGCCAGGCCGCCGATCGCTGTCGTTTTTACCAAACCA
This sequence comes from Escherichia sp. WS547, assembly GCF_046486065.1. Classification (NCBI taxonomy): domain Bacteria; kingdom Pseudomonadati; phylum Pseudomonadota; class Gammaproteobacteria; order Enterobacterales; family Enterobacteriaceae; genus Escherichia; species Escherichia sp. WS547. The sequence continues at coordinate 22,061 of NZ_JBJQMA010000006.1, forward strand.
CGGCGACTCACCTCAGCAGCCAATACCGCATCAGGGATTTTCGTTTTCATAATGGCTCACTCAAGCTTGCTCACGATTGATTCCAGTAACAAACCGTATTGTGTAATTATTTCTATAGCAGGTCGCTATATAGGCTTGTATACATCGAATAATTTGAAAATCAAAGAGATAGGTAGATTTTCACTCGAAAGTAGTATTACGTGTAAGTGAGGAGTAATTATTGTTCGGTATCAAAGGGAGACAAAAAAAGCGCCCGCAGGCGCTTTTTAGATTCAGAAAAATTGGGTATTAGCCAATATATTCCAGTCCGTTCATATACGGACGCAGAACTTCTGGTACTTCAATACGACCATCAGCCTGCTGATAGTTTTCCATTACTGCAACCAGCGTACGACCAACAGCCAGACCAGAACCGTTCAGGGTATGAACCAGACGGGTTTTCTTGTCCGACTTGCTGCGGCAACGTGCCTGCATACGACGTGCCTGGAAATCCCAAACGTTGGAGCAGGAAGAGATCTCACGGTAGGTGTTCTGTGCCGGGATCCATACTTCCAGGTCGTAAGTTTTGCAAGCACCAAAGCCCATGTCGCCGGTACAAAGGATGATTTTACGGTACGGCAGGCCCAGCAACTGCAGGACTTTTTCTGCATGACCAGTCATCTCTTCCAGCGCCGCCATTGAGTCTTCCGGGCGCACGATCTGCACCATTTCAACTTTGTCGAACTGGTGCATACGGATCAGACCACGGGTGTCACGACCATATGAACCGGCTTCAGAACGGAAGCATGGGGTGTGGGCGGTCATCTTAATTGGCAGATCATCTTCATCGATGATTTCACCGCGCACCAGGTTGGTCAGCGGAACTTCTGCCGTTGGGATCAGCGCATAGTTACTGGTGTCTGCTTCTTCTTCCAGCGGACGAGTATGGAACAGATCGCCAGCAAATTTCGGCAGCTGACCCGTACCGTACAGCGTGTCCTGGTTAACCAGGTACGGAACATAGTTCTCACTGTAGCCATGCTGTTCGGTATGCAGATCCAGCATAAACTGCGATAGTGCGCGGTGCATGCGAGCAATCTGCCCTTTCATTACCACAAAGCGGGAACCGGTCAACTTAACTGCGGCTGCAAAGTCGAGGCCAGAGTGCATTTCACCCAGCGTCACATGGTCACGAACTTCAAAGTCAAACTCACGCGGGGTGCCCCAGCGGCTGACTTCAACGTTGTCATTTTCGTCTTTACCTACCGGCACTTCATCTGCAGGCAGGTTAGGGATGGTTAGCGCGATATCGCGAATTTCAGCCTGTAAAGCATCCAGCTCGGCTTTTGCTGCATCCAGCTCTTCGCCCAGTTTGTTCACTTCCAGACGTAAAGGCTCGATATCTTCCCCGCGCGCTTTCGCCTGGCCAATGGATTTCGATCGGGAGTTACGCTCCGCTTGCAGGTTTTCCGTTTTGACCTGCAATACTTTACGACGCTCTTCAAGAGCGCCCAGCTTATCTACATCCAGCTTAAAGCCCCGGCGTGCCAGTTTTTCAGCGACTGCGTCTGGCTCATTACGCAGCAGATTGGGATCGAGCATGCTTATCCTGTGCTTATCGAATTAAATGGGAGATGTGGCCACAGCCTGCGACCACAGGGATACAGTAACAACATTACCGCAACGATAACATTAACGGTAGCGTTTTATGGGGCTATTTTGATCCTGTTCAGCCAGCCAGGCGAGCTTTTCGCCAATCTTGCCTTCAAGGCCCCTGTTTGTCGGGAAATAATAGCGTGTTTGTGCTATTTCCGGCGGGAAGTAAACCTCACCGGCAGCATAAGCGTTTGCTTCATCATGAGCGTAACGATATTCCTGCCCGTAGCCCATTTCCTTCATTAATTTCGTCGGCGCATTACGCAAATGAACCGGCACGTCATAATCCGGACGTTCGCGAGCATCCGCCAGCGCGGCTTTAAACGCAGTGTAGACAGCGTTGCTTTTTGGCGCGCAGGCCAGGTAAACAATCGCCTGAGCAATGGCGCGTTCTCCTTCCGCCGGGCCAACTCGGGTAAAGCAATCCCAGGCCGCAATTGCCACCTGCATCGCTCGTGGATCAGCATTACCCACATCTTCCGACGCTATCGCCAGACAGCGACGCGCGACATATAACGGATCGCCACCGGCAGTAATAATTCGCGCATACCAGTACAGCGCCGCATCGGGTGCGCTACCACGTACCGACTTATGCAGTGCGGAAATGAGATCGTAAAAGCGATCGCCTTTGTTATCAAAGCGGGCGCTACGTTCACCGGCGATTTCGGTCAGTAATTCAGGCTTCAGGACCCGCTTACCGCTATCATCGACTTCGGCCATATCCGCCATCATTTCCAGCGTATTTAACGCCCGGCGCGCGTCGCCATTCACCAGTTCAGCAATGGCGCGTCGCGTTTCATCTGGCAGAACTATATCCTGACCACCATAGCCACGGGTTTTGTCTTCCATCGCCTGAGTAAGCACCTGCTCAATATCCTCTGTACTCAGGGATTTCAGCAGATAGACACGGGCACGGGAAAGCAGTGCCGAGTTAAGTTCAAACGACGGGTTTTCAGTGGTTGCGCCAATAAAAGTGATGGTGCCGTCTTCAATATGTGGCAGAAATGCATCCTGCTGGCTTTTGTTGAATCGGTGAACTTCGTCAACAAAAAGAATAGTGCGGCGACCAGCATTGCGGTTTTGCCGAGCGCGCTCGATCGCCTCGCGAATCTCTTTCACGCCAGAAGTAACGGCAGAAATACGTTCCACATCAGCGTTCGCATAGCGGGCAATCACTTCAGCGAGGGTTGTTTTGCCGGTACCCGGTGGCCCCCAGAGGATCATAGAATGCAAATGCCCGGCTTCGATAGCACGCGGCAACGGCTTCCCCGCAGCCAACAAATGTTGCTGGCCGATATACTGTGCTAAATTTTCTGGCCGCATACGCGCGGCCAGAGGTTGAAAAGTATTATCCGAAAAATCGAGCGACAGATTGCTCACTCAGGTGCCTCTACTTACGTTGATCATCTACCGTTACGCCTTGCGGCGGGGTGAAGGTAAATTTCGCTGCATCCACAGTCCCATTTTGCTGGGATTTCAGCTGATAACTGCTGCGCTGATCGTCCTGCTCCACCGCGCTAAACTGATGGATTGTGCCATCACGTCCCACGTTAATGGTGAACTGCTTCAGATTGCCATTGCTGGCTTTCGGCGTCAGGACAAAGTCATCGCCATTCTGTTTGATATTGTACTGCTGCCAGTCGCTGGACTGGTTGCGGGCAATCAGCATAAACGGCGTATTACCGGTGGCATCTTTCAGCCAGGTTGCCGTAGCTTGCTCAACGAACGGGTTATAGAACCACAGTGTTTTACCGTCAGAAACCAGAATGCTTTCATCAGGTTGAGTCATATGCCAGTTGAATAAGTTTGGACGTTTCACCCACAGATCGCCCTGGCCTTCCTGCACCGCCGCGCCGCTACCGTCAGTCACTTTTTGTGTGAAGCTGGCGTGGAAGCTGCTGACTTTATCCAGGCGGCTTTTAAGATCGCTTGCGGCATCAGCCCAAACGCTGCTTGCTACTAAGCTTGAGAGTAATGCACAGGTGATGGCAATTTTTTTCATCATTATTCCTCAAATTACGTCACTCCCGATCGGGAGTTCCCTCTACTCTCTATTCCAGGCTAATAATCAGCTTGAGGAAAGAAGAAAATACTGAATTTTCAGTTGTTAGAGTGCCGGATGCGACGCTACCGAGCCTTATCCGGCCTACGATGCATTAATTAGTCAAACGGCGGTGGGGCCAGCACTTCACGATTACCGTTGTGCCCCTGTTCGCTGACAATCCCCTGCGCTTCCATCTGTTCGATAATACGCGCTGCACGGTTATAACCAATGCGGAACTGACGCTGTACGCCAGAAATTGATGCTTTGCGTTTTTCAGTGACAAACTGCACCGCCTGATCGAACAACGGATCCAGCTCTTCAGCGCCATCGAAACCGCCCGCGCCACCTTCGCTTTCGCTGTCGGAGGTGATGCCATCAACATACTGTGGGCGACCACGCGCTTTCCAGTCCTGCACCACGGCATGAACTTCCTGATCGCGAACAAAAGCACCATGGACACGTACCGGCAACGTGGAGTTCGGCCCAGAGTAGAGCATATCCCCCATACCCAGCAGTGATTCCGCACCAGCCTGATCAAGAATGGTACGTGAGTCAATCTTACTGGATACGGTAAAGGCGATACGGGTCGGAATATTCGCTTTAATCAGACCAGTAATAACATCAACCGATGGACGCTGCGTTGCCAGTACGAGGTGGATACCCGCGGCACGGGCTTTTTGCGCCAGACGTGCTATAAGCTCTTCCACTTTTTTACCTACCGTCATCATCAGGTCGGCAAATTCGTCCACCAACACCACAATGTACGGTTCTTTTTTCAGCACCGGATGCTGGGCATCCATACTGTCACCCGGCTTCCAGTACGGGTCTGGAATCGGACGCATCATGCGATCGGCTTCAGCAATTTTTTCGTTATAACCCGCCAGATTACGCACACCTAGGGCGGACATCAGCTTATAACGACGTTCCATTTCATTTACGCACCAGCGCAAAGCGTTGGCAGCATCTTTCATGTCGGTAACGACTTCCGTTAACAGATGCGGAATGCCTTCATAAACCGAAAGCTCCAGCATTTTCGGGTCGATCATGATGAAACGCACATCTTCTGGCTGTGCTTTATAAAGCATGCTCAGGATCATCGCGTTCACCCCGACAGACTTACCGGAACCGGTAGTCCCCGCAACCAACAAGTGCGGCATTTTCGCCAGATCGGCAACCACCGGCTCACCGGCGATATCTTTACCCAGCACCACGGTTAATGGCGACGGATTATCGCGGAATTTGGCGTTATCCAATACTTCGCGCAGATAAACGGTTTGTCGTTTTTTATTCGGTAACTCCAGACCTACATAGGGTTTGCCAGGAATAACTTCAACGACACGCACCGCCACCGTCGAAAGTGAACGGGCAAGGTCCCGTGACAAGTTAGAAATGCGCGCCGCTTTTACGCCCGGTGCCAGGTTAAGTTCAAAGCGAGTGATAACCGGCCCCGGAGAGTAATTGACGACATCGGCTTTAATACGGAAATCAGCCAGACGCGCTTCCACCAGACGCGCCATTTGTTCAAGCGCAAAGGTATCTACCGGCTCCACTTCGCTCGGCGGCGGTGTCAGCAAATCCAGAGAAGGCAGCGGCGTCGTCGGTTTATGCAACGGACGGCTGTCACCATTGCGCATCAACAGCGGATGAAGCAGGGTATCATGCGGCTGCGGCGCAACTGGCTGTTGCGGCTGCTGATATTGCGGCTGCTGTGCAACCGGCTGTTGCGGCTGCTGATATTGCTGCTGCGGCGCAACCGGTTGTTGTGGCTGCTGATATTGCTGCTGCGGTGCAACCGGCTGTTGCGGCTGCTGATACTGCGGCTGCGGCGCAACTGGTTGCTGCGGCTGCTGATACTGTTGCTGCGGTGCAATCGGTTGTTGCGGCTGCTGTACAGGTTCAACAATTGGCGTAAACAGCGGTTCGTGTGGACCATCATCCAGCAACGCTTTCATTGGCGAAAATTCAAAATCATCCAGCGTGAACGGATTCGCCCCAGCCGGTTGTTCGCCGGAATAACGTTGTTGTTGAGTTTGAGCAAACTGACGAGCCAGTTCAGCCTCTGCCGCAGCATCTGCATCTTCTGCGTTCGCGGGCACATCATGTTGATACTGTTCGCCATAGCGTTGCTGCTGTGTCTGGGCGAACTGACGTGCCAGTTCATCCTGCTGCATCGCATCGATTTCATCATCGTTATAATGATCGCCGGAATCGTACTGATTGCGCTGGGCTTCACGGGCTTTTTCTTCTGCCGCACGCTGTGAGGGCAGCTTAATACCGTAAGACGCCAGTTCACGACGAGTTGGCACGCGGATACGTTTCGGTCGTGGCAACTGCGGGCCAATCCCCTCTTTGACCTGCGGACGCGGTCCAGCGCTATTTGCCAGACTGAAGACTGGCGCGGCAACGGTTGCGGCAGCCCCCGTCGCCAGTGTCGCTTTTTTCACGCCAGATGCCAGAGGGGAAACAGCGGCAGCGGCTTCCACTGGAGGTACTGCTGCAACAGAAGGTGCTTTCAGCGAAGATTTGATCGGTTCTGGTTCTTTAACCGGTTCAGGAATCGGTTGATACCAGGCCGCAAGTTGTTCACGTTCACGGGCACGCTTCTCTTCCACTTCTTCAAAATAGTAAAGCGGCGGACGCGCGGGTTTTGTTTCTTCTACAACGGGTTCAGGCTCCACAACAGGCTGCTGTTCAACGGGTTGCGGCTGTTGGTACAACGGCTCCTGAGCGGCTGGCTGCTGATAAGTTTGCTCAGTCTGGTATGTAGACTGTGGAGCAAAAGTGGATTGCTGCTCTTCGGCTTGCCAGGCGTTACCTGCCGCCGATTGTTCTGGCGCAGGGGCGTAATACGGCTGTTGCGCAGACTGTTCCGCCGCAGTTGCGTAATACGGCTGCTGAACAGGTTGTTCCGCCGCAGGAGCGTAGTAAGGTTGTTGCACAGGTTGTTCCGCTGCTGGCGCATAATACGGCTGCTGTGGCTGTACAGGTTGTTGCAGCGGCTCATTATATTGCACTGCAGGCTGCGCATATTGTAGCTGCTGTGGATAACCTTCCGGTGCAGGAGCAATAACCGGCTCTCCCGTTTGTGGCCCCGGTACAGGCTGCCAGGCTACTGTAGGTTGTGCAGGTGGAACATCAACAGAGGCAACAGGCGGCGTCTGAGTCACAGGTTCAACCGGCGCAGCCCAGCTTTGTGTCGCAGTGGTAGCAGCAGCTGCTACAGCAACAGGTTCGGTAATTGGCGCACCGTTTAATAATGGATCGTATTCGTCATATTCTGGCTGCGTTGCACGATTGCCCGAAAAGAGGACGTCGTCAGGGTCGGCAGCCACACCGCGTGCAGTGTAGGTAATCTCTTCTTCATCATCCATCCGCTTACCGGAGAACAACGCAGCATCTGTTTGCCGCCCCATCGGATTAATGAATTTTTCCGCCAACCGTTTACGACGCGCTAGCGCGCCGCGAAGAATACGGGCACGGCGTGATTCATGCTGTTTGCCGTGATTTTCATCTTCATACTCTTCGTCGTCTTCATACTCATCTTCATCGACCCAGGTATCATCGCGACGGGTACGATTACTGGCGAAGGTGAGAATATTTAAAATCCAGCCGCCGAGTTTTTCAGCAATGGTCACCCATGACCAACCGGTGAACAGCGTCAGACCCGCAGCCCAAACGCAGAGCAGCGCAATAGTTCCCCCGCTACTGTGTAGCAGTGGTTGTAGCGTAGTGCTTAGTAAGCTGCCAATGACGCCACCGGAGGCAAAATACCAGATATCGTCAGCGTTGATTGCCGCCAGACCACAGGAGGTAAGGATGAGCGCCAAAACGCCAATGATGCGTAGCGAAACGGCAAAATAATCAATGTATTCGTCGCTGGACTGATGACGCCAGGCAAACCAACAACCGCCGACAATAATGACGGGAATGGTGTAAGCCATCACGCCAAAAATAAAGAACAGCGTATCTGCCAGCCATGCACCGGGCATCCCACCTAAATTATGGATAGGTTCATGCCAGGCCGTTTGCGACCAGCTGGGGTCCGAAGGGTTAAAGCTTAGTAAGGCAGCCATCAACCAGACGGCAAACAGGACAATAAGGATCAGCAACGCCTCCAGAAGGCGGCGGCCGCTACTTAACTTTGTCAATGTGACTTCTTTGTCTTCAGTGTATTCCTGGCTCAAGAAAGGCTCTCCAGGTTACAGGCTTTTCCTGCCCGATGCTAAAACGGACAACAGTACCAGGTTACCCCAGTACTGTTGCTGTATGGATTAACAGGAGTGTAATCAAAATACGCCGATTTTGCACCTGTTCCGTGTTAGCGCGTCTTAATAACCAGACGATTACTCTGCTTGACTTCTTCCATAACAACGTATGTCCGTGTGTCATTGACGCCAGGCAGACGCAGCAGGGTTTCCCCCAGCAACTTACGGTAAGCTGACATATCCGGCACGCGTGTTTTCAACAGGTAGTCGAAATCACCGGATACTAAATGACACTCCTGAATTTCTTCAAGTTTTTGTACAGCGGTATTGAATTGTTCAAACACATCCGGTGCGCCACGATTCAGAGTAATCTCAACGAATACCAGAAGTGATGCATCCAGATAATGGGGGTTCAGCAGCGCCGTATAGCCCTGAATAAACCCTTGTCTTTCCAGCCGACGCACACGCTCAAGGCACGGCGTTGGGGAAAGTCCCACACGTTTAGAAAGCTCGACGTTAGAAATACGCCCATCCTTTTGCAACTCATTAAGAATGTTACGATCGATACGGTCGAGATCTTTGCCAGGGCGCTTCTTGCTATCTACCATTATTATTGTCTCTCTGTATTCCTTCCCTACTCCTGTCTGACCCTGAAACATCACTGTTCAGAGTCGCTACCCGTCACGATAGACCGAAATCATGAAGATTCACGGCGCGCAATGCCTGGGTCTACGGTGAGAAGACCGTTGCCTTGTGGCAGCTATCGACATCACGAATGGCGTCTGTCCACGCCATACGTAGATTTCACTAGCACGGTAAACATGGTATTTACATGCATGGTTATGCGCATATAAGAATACTGTTTTTTTTCTTCCTCGAATGTTTTCGCAAAACACCAGGGGATTGTCAAAGCAAAACATCGATTTTTAGTACAACATGCCAGATATTCATTAACAGGGGCGTTTATTCATCATTTAATCGGCTTATAAAGCGGGAAATTTAAGTAGCAGAGGTGATAATGACGGGAGAATTTGACCTGCTTATCGATGCTGCCGATTGCACAAATTGTTAACAAAATCGTCATACTCTTTTTTTACGTCTGTAAATTCCCTACAATCCTGCCCATTGTCTGCCAACAACTATGGGGATCTCATGGGCACGACCAAACACAGTAAACTGCTTATCCTGGGTTCAGGCCCGGCGGGATATACCGCTGCTGTCTACGCGGCGCGCGCCAACCTGCAACCTGTGCTGATTACCGGCATGGAAAAAGGCGGCCAACTGACCACCACCACGGAAGTGGAAAACTGGCCTGGCGATCCAAACGATCTGACCGGTCCGTTATTAATGGAGCGCATGCACGAACATGCCACCAAATTTGAAACTGAAATCATCTTTGATCACATCAACAAAGTTGATTTGCAGAATCGTCCGTTCCGTCTGACTGGCGATAGCGGCGAATACACTTGCGACGCGCTGATTATTGCCACCGGAGCTTCTGCACGCTATCTCGGCCTGCCATCTGAAGAAGCCTTTAAAGGCCGTGGAGTTTCTGCTTGTGCTACCTGCGACGGTTTCTTCTATCGCAACCAGAAAGTTGCGGTCATCGGCGGCGGCAATACCGCGGTTGAAGAGGCGCTGTATCTGTCTAACATCGCTTCGGAAGTGCATCTGATTCACCGCCGTGACGGTTTCCGCGCGGAAAAAATCCTTATTAAGCGTCTGATGGATAAAGTGGAGAACGGCAACATCATTCTACACACCAACCGTACGCTGGAAGAGGTGACCGGCGATCAGATGGGCGTCACTGGCGTTCGTCTGCGCGATACGCAAAACAGCGATAACATCGAGTCACTCGACGTTGCCGGTCTGTTTATTGCTATCGGTCACAGCCCGAATACGGCTATTTTCGAAGGGCAGCTGGAACTGGAAAACGGCTACATCAAAGTACAGTCGGGTATTCATGGTAATGCCACCCAGACCAGCATCCCTGGCGTCTTTGCCGCAGGCGACGTGATGGATCACATTTATCGCCAGGCTATTACATCTGCTGGTACAGGCTGCATGGCAGCACTTGATGCGGAACGCTACCTCGATGGTTTAGCTGACGCAAAATAATTTTACAAATCAGTAACAAAAGTAAAGAAGGCGACACCATGCGACTATGGGTCGCCTTTATTTTTTCCTCGTTGTAACATTGCTCTGCAAATAATTCTGATAACTCACCTGCTAAGCGTGCAATGAATAAATCCCGTCAAAAAGAGTTAACCCGCTGGTTAAAACAGCAAAGCGTCATCTCCCAACGTTGGCTGAATATTTCTCGTCTGCTGGGCTTTGTGAGCGGCATATTGATCATTGCCCAGGCCTGGTTCATGGCGCGAATTCTGCAACATATGATTATGGAGAATATTCCCCGTGAAGCCCTGCTGCTTCCCTTTACGTTACTGGTTCTGACCTTTGTACTGCGCGCATGGGTGGTCTGGTTACGCGAACGGGTGGGTTATCACGCCGGGCAGCATATCCGCTTTGCCATCCGCCGTCAGGTTCTCGACCGTCTGCAACAAGCAGGGCCAGCGTGGATTCAGGGTAAACCGGCGGGGAGCTGGGCGACGCTGGTACTCGAGCAAATTGACGATATGCATGATTACTATGCACGCTACCTGCCGCAAATGGCGCTGGCAGTGTCGGTGCCGTTGCTGATTGTGGTGGCTATCTTCCCCTCTAACTGGGCTGCGGCGCTGATTCTGCTGGGCACTGCTCCGTTAATTCCGTTGTTTATGGCGCTGGTTGGAATGGGGGCTGCCGATGCTAACCGACGTAACTTTCTCGCTCTTGCTCGCTTAAGTGGGCATTTTCTCGATCGCCTGCGCGGCATGGAAACATTGCGTATTTTTGGTCGTGGTGAAGCTGAAATTGAAAGTATTCGTTCTGCTTCGGAAGATTTCCGCCAACGGACAATGGAAGTGCTACGGCTGGCGTTTTTATCCTCCGGCATTCTCGAATTTTTTACCTCGCTGTCAATTGCTCTGGTGGCGGTCTACTTTGGTTTTTCCTATCTCGGCGAGCTGGATTTTGGTCACTACGATACTGGCGTGACGCTGGCTGCGGGTTTTCTGGCCCTGATCCTTGCGCCGGAGTTTTTCCAGCCATTACGCGATCTCGGTACGTTTTATCATGCTAAAGCCCAGGCTGTTGGTGCAGCTGACAGTTTGAAAACGTTTATGGAAACCCCGCTTGCCCATCCGCAGCGTGGTGAGGCGGAATTAGCATCGACCGATCCGGTGACCATTGAAGCCGAGGAGCTGTTTATTACATCACCAGAAGGTAAAACGCTGGCCGGACCGCTGAACTTTACTTTGCCAGCAGGCCAACGTGCCGTGTTGGTTGGTCGCAGCGGTTCAGGTAAAAGCTCACTGCTGAACGCGCTTTCTGGTTTTCTCTCATATCAGGGATCGCTACGAATCAACGGGATAGAATTACGCGATTTATCACCGGAATCATGGCGTAAACATCTCTCCTGGGTTGGGCAAAACCCACAATTACCAGCAGCAACACTACGGGATAACGTACTACTGGCACGACCTGATGCCAGCGAACACGAGTTACAAACAGCGCTGGATAACGCCTGGGTCAGTGAGTTTCTACCGCTCCTGCCACAAGGCGTTGATACGCCTGTTGGCGACCAGGCTGCCCGCCTTTCCGTGGGGCAGGCACAGCGCGTGGCGGTGGCCCGAGCATTACTAAATCCCTGTTCGCTATTACTGTTGGATGAACCCGCTGCCAGCCTTGATGCTCACAGTGAACAGCGCGTAATGGAGGCGCTTAATGCCGCCTCTCTGCGCCAGACAACGTTAATGGTCACCCACCAGTTAGAAGATCTTGCTGACTGGGATGTCATTTGGGTAATGCAGGATGGTCAGATTATTGAGCAAGGACGTTACGCGGAATTAAGTGTGGCTGGTGGCCCATTCGCCACATTACTGGCCCATCGTCAGGAGGAGATTTAAATGCGCGCTTTGCTACCCTATCTGGCACTGTATAAACGTCATAAATGGATGTTAAGTCTTGGTATTGTGCTGGCAATTGTCACGCTGCTCGCCAGTATCGGTCTGTTGACACTTTCCGGCTGGTTCCTCTCGGCCTCAGCGGTAGCGGGGGTTGCCGGACTGTACAGCTTCAACTATATGCTACCCGCTGCGGGCGTGCGTGGTGCAGCAATCACCCGTACTGCCGGGCGCTATTTTGAACGTCTGGTAAGTCACGACGCGACTTTCCGCGTGTTGCAGCATCTGCGCATTTATACCTTCAGCAAATTGCTGCCCCTCTCCCCTGCCGGACTGGCGCGCTATCGTCAGGGCGAATTGCTCAACCGCGTGGTGGCGGATGTTGATACGCTCGATCATCTTTACCTGCGCGTTATCTCGCCGCTGGTGGGCGCTTTTGTGGTGATTATGGTGGTGACAATCGGGTTAAGTTTCCTTGATTTCACCCTCGCCTTTACGCTGGGCGGCATTATGTTACTGACGCTTTTCCTGATGCCACCGCTGTTTTATCGTGCGGGAAAAAGCACCGGGCAAAATCTGACTCATCTTCGCGGGCAGTATCGCCAACAACTGACGGCCTGGCTGCAAGGGCAAGCTGAGCTGACCATTTTGGGTGCCAGCGATCGTTATCGCACGCAGTTAGAGAATACCGAAATTCAGTGGCTGGAAGCGCAACGACGTCAATCTGAACTCACCGCATTGTCGCAAGCGATAATGCTGCTCATTGGCGCGTTAGCGGTGATCCTGATGCTGTGGATGGCGTCTGGCGGCGTTGGCGGCAATGCTCAACCCGGCGCGTTAATTGCCCTGTTTGTCTTCTGCGCGTTAGCCGCGTTTGAAGCACTGGCACCAGTAACGGGTGCATTTCAGCATCTGGGGCAAGTCATTGCCTCTGCCGTACGGATCACTGACTTAACGGATCAAAAACCGGAGGTCACCTTCCCTGATACCCAAACTCGTGTTGCCGATCGCGTTTCGCTGACGTTACGGGATGTTCAGTTCACTTATCCGGAGCAATCCCAACAGGCACTTAAAGGGATTTCTCTTCAGGTAAACGCCGGAGAACATATAGCGATTCTCGGGCGAACCGGATGCGGCAAATCAACACTGTTACAACTGCTGACCCGCGCATGGGACCCGCAACAGGGCGAGATTTTGCTTAACGATAGCCCCATAGCCAGCCTGAATGAAGCGACTCTACGACAGACCATCAGCGTTGTGCCACAGCGAGTGCATCTGTTTAGCGCCACGCTGCGTGATAATCTGTTACTCGCCTCGCCTGGCAGTAGTGATGAGGCTCTGGCGGAGATCTTACGTCGCGTTGGTCTGGAGAAGCTGCTCGAGGATGCAGGTCTCAACAGTTGGTTGGGTGAAGGCGGACGCCAGCTCTCCGGTGGTGAACTACGCCGTCTGGCTATCGCCCGTGCGCTGTTACATGATGCGCCGCTGGTATTGCTGGATGAACCTACAGAAGGCTTAGATGCCACAACCGAAAGTCAGATCCTTGAATTGCTTGCAGAAATGATGCGTGAGAAAACGGTGTTAATGGTCACCCATCGACTTCGTGGACTCTCTCGTTTCCAACAAATAATAGTGATGGACAACGGGCAAATTATTGAGCAAGGTACTCACGCAAAACTGCTTGCCAGACAGGGGCGTTATTACCAGTTTAAGCAGGGTTTGTAAGCTATTATTGAACGATCCGACTTGCGTGGAGTTTTGCGGTCATGCGCCTGGTTCAGCTTTCTCGCCATTCAATAGCCTTCCCTTCCCCGGAAGGCGCATTACGTGAGCCTAACGGCCTGCTGGCACTGGGGGGCGATCTTAGCCCTGCGCGCCTGTTAATGGCTTACCAGCGTGGTATTTTTCCGTGGTTTTCTCCAGGTGACCCCATCCTCTGGTGGTCGCCCGATCCTCGCGCGGTGCTTTGGCCTGAATCACTGCATATCAGCCGTAGTATGAAGCGATTTCATAAACGCTCGCCCTATCGAGTCACGATGAATTACGCTTTTGGTCAGGTCATTGAAGGCTGTGCCAGCGATCGCGAAGAAGGAACCTGGATCACGCGTGGCGTGGTCGAAGCCTACCATCGCCTTCACGAACTCGGTCATGCCCACTCTATTGAAGTCTGGCGTGAAGATGAGCTTGTCGGCGGTATGTACGGCGTGGCCCAGGGAACGCTATTTTGTGGCGAGTCCATGTTCAGCCGGATGGAAAATGCGTCTAAAACGGCGCTTCTGGTATTCTGTGAGGAATTTATTGGTCATGGCGGTAAACTTATCGACTGCCAGGTCCTTAACGATCACACAGCGTCGCTTGGTGCCTGCGAAATTCCCCGCCGGGATTACCTCAATTATCTCAATCAAATGCGCCTCGGACGATTGCCGAATAATTTCTGGGTACCACGGTGCTTGTTTTCACCACAAGAATGAATGTTTTCGGCACATTTCTCCCCAGAGTGTTATAATTGCGGTCGCAGAGTTGGTTACGCTCATTACCCCGCTGCCGATAAGGAATTTTTCGCGTCAGGTAACGCCCATCGTTTATCTCACCGCTCCCTTATACGTTGCGCTTTTGGTGCGGCTTAGCCGTGTGTTTTCGGAGTAATGTGCCGAACCTGTTTGTTGCGATTTAGCGCGCAAATCTTTACTTATTTACAGAACTTCGGCATTATCTTGCCGGTTCAAATTACGGTAGTGATACCCCAGAGGATTAGATGGCCAAAGAAGACAATATTGAAATGCAAGGTACCGTTCTTGAAACGTTGCCTAATACCATGTTCCGCGTAGAGTTAGAAAACGGTCACGTGGTTACTGCACACATCTCCGGTAAAATGCGCAAAAACTACATCCGCATCCTGACGGGCGACAAAGTGACTGTTGAACTGACCCCGTACGACCTGAGCAAAGGCCGCATTGTCTTCCGTAGTCGCTGATTGTTTTACCGCCTGATGGGCGAAGAGAAAGAACGAGTAAAAGGTCGGTTTAACCGGCCTTTTTATTTTGTGATATGTATGAAGTACTTTGGAAGTATAAGTCCATAACTTGTCTCGATGTAGATATACTGCACAACTTGTTTACAGTATGAGCAAACAATAATTATCATTAAAATTCTTCTTGACCGTTTTACTCCAACTCCCTATAGTAGCGCCCCGTTGCCACCCATGAGGTTTGGTAGCAAAACAATTTGGTGAGGTGTCCGAGTGGCTGAAGGAGCACGCCTGGAAAGTGTGTATACGGCAACGTATCGGGGGTTCGAATCCCCCCCTCACCGCCATATTCAAAGAAGAGCTCGTACGAAAGTGCGAGCTTTTTTTTCGCATATTGCACTCCAAGGGGGATGAGAAGCCCCGACCGGGGTTCGACAACTGGCGCAGCCAGTTGGACAGACCACGAACACAGTGAGTGGGCTGCCCGCAGGGCGAGCGAAGCGAGTCAATCCCCCCTCACCGCCATATTCAAAGAAGAGCTCGTACGAAAGTACGAGTTTTTTTTCGCATTTTATCTGCCTGTACGGCAGTGAACGGTATAAAAATCGAGTTTTTCTTTCGGTTGGCTTTCTAAGCTGCCTGTACGGCAATGAACTCAAATACTACACGTTTAGCCCGTTGTTAATAAAGCAAAACCATCCCATTCTCCTGCAGCACCCTTTTTTATCCTTACCTTCCCGCAGCACTAATTATCAACAACTTACCATCATCATCAAAAAAAGGGTCTGAACCTCCTCCACCCCATAAATAAAAAGTCCGTAACCTCTTTTGAGATTACGGACTTCACCAACCTACCTAACAATTAGATTAATGCGCTGCTTCCGCCTTGTGCTTTTGTGCACTCTGGAATCCATAAGTCAGCTCATTTTTCTCTTTATCCAGCGCAACCGTCACCTGACCGCCGTCCACCAGCGAACCAAACAACAGTTCGTTGGCGAGCGGTTTTTTCAGGTTGTCCTGGATGACACGCGCCATCGGACGTGCGCCCATTGCCCGGTCGTAACCTTTCTCGGCTAGCCAGTTACGCGCTTCCTGGCTCACTTCCAGAGAAACACCTTTCTGATCCAACTGAACCTGCAACTCGACGATGAATTTATCCACTACCTGATGGATCACGTCGGTTGACAGATGATCGAACCAGATAATGTTGTCGAGACGGTTACGAAACTCCGGCGTAAAGATCTTCTTGATCTCTTCCATCGCATCGGTGCTGTTGTCCTGGTGGATAAGACCAATCGATTTACGCTCAGTTTCTCGTACCCCAGCGTTGGTGGTCATCACCAATACCACGTTACGGAAGTCCGCTTTGCGTCCGTTGTTATCGGTCAGCGTACCGTTGTCCATCACCTGCAACAGAATATTGAACACGTCCGGGTGCGCTTTCTCGATTTCGTCCAGCAGCAGCACCGCATGTGGATGCTTGATGACCGCATCAGTCAGCAAACCGCCCTGATCAAAACCAACGTATCCCGGAGGCGCACCAATCAGACGGCTGACGGTATGGCGTTCCATATACTCGGACATATCAAAGCGCAGAAGCTCAATGCCCAAAGCTTTCGAAAGCTGTACCGTCACCTCTGTTTTCCCGACCCCGGTAGGGCCGGCAAACAGGAACGAACCGACCGGTTTATGTTCGTGACCTAAACCTGCACGCGCCATCTTAATGGCTTCAGTCAGCGCCTCGATGGCTTTATCCTGACCGAAGACCAGCATTTTCAGGCGATCGCCGAGGTTTTTCAGGGTATCGCGGTCACTCTGAGAAACACTCTTCTCTGGAATGCGCGCAATACGGGCCACCACGGACTCAATATCCGCCACATTAACGGTTTTCTTGCGTTTGCTTACCGGCATCAGGCGTGCGCGAGCGCCCGCTTCGTCGATAACGTCAATGGCTTTATCCGGCAGATGACGATCGTTAATGTATTTCACCGCCAGCTCTACCGCTGCACGCACCGCTTTTGCGGTATAACGCACGTCGTGGTGCGCTTCATACTTCGGTTTCAGGCCATTGATGATTTGAACAGTTTCTTCGATCGACGGTTCAGTAATATCAATTTTCTGGAAGCGACGCGCCAGAGCACGGTCTTTCTCGAAAATGTTGCTGAACTCCTGATAGGTTGTCGAACCAATTACGCGAATTTTACCGCTGGAGAGCAACGGTTTGATTAGGTTAGCCGCATCGACCTGACCACCAGACGCTGCACCCGCACCGATAATGGTGTGGATCTCATCAATAAACAGGATGCTGTTAGTGTCCTGCTCCAGCTGCTTGAGCAACGCTTTAAAACGTTTTTCAAAGTCGCCGCGATATTTTGTGCCCGCTAACAGAGAACCGATATCGAGAGAGTAAATCGTACAGTCAGCCATCACTTCCGGCACATCGCCCTGAACAATTCGCCAGGCAAGACCTTCTGCAATCGCGGTTTTACCGACACCAGATTCCCCCACCAGCAGCGGGTTGTTTTTACGGCGACGGCAGAGAACCTGAATAGCACGCTCCAGCTCCTTCTCACGACCAATCAGTGGGTCGATTCCGCCCACGCGCGCAAGCTGATTCAGGTTCGTCGTGAAATTCTCCATACGTTCCTCCCCACCAGCTTGTTCTTCGCTGTTTGGCTGGCTGCCAGGATCAGAAGACTGTGTCGGCTCGTCTTTACGCGTGCCATGAGAGATAAAGTTCACCACATCGAGACGGCTGACTTCATGTTTACGCAACAGATATGCCGCCTGCGACTCCTGTTCGCTAAAGATAGCGACCAGAACGTTTGCACCGGTAACCTCATTGCGACCGGAGGACTGGACATGGAAGACCGCACGTTGCAGTACACGCTGAAAACTCAGCGTTGGCTGTGTGTCGCGCTCCTCTTCACTGGCAGGCAGAACGGGTGTGGTTTGTTCAATAAAGGCTTCCAGTTCCTGACGGAGCGCAACCAAATCCACAGAACACGCTTCCAGCGCCTCCCGGGCAGATGGGTTACTGAGCAGCGCCAGTAACAAGTGCTCGACGGTCATAAACTCATGACGGTGCTCGCGCGCTCTGGCGAAAGCCATATTTAAACTGAGTTCCAGTTCTTGATTGAGCATAGGCACCTCCCCCAATTTTTATGCCTGCATTCAGGCTTTTTCTAGCGTACACAGCAATGGATGCTCATTCTCCCTCGCGTACTTGTTCACCATCGCCACTTTGGTTTCTGCAACCTCGGCGGTAAAGACTCCGCAAATGGCCTTCCCCTGGTAGTGAACAGCGAGCATCAATTGCGTTGCACGTTCTACATCATAAGAAAAGAATTTTTGTAACACGTCAATAACAAACTCCATCGGAGTGTAATCATCATTGACTAATATCACTTTATACATAGATGGCGGTTTTAGCGCGTCGCGAACTTTTTCTTCCGCCAGTTGATCAAAGTCCAGCCAGTCGTTCGTTTTACCCATTGTCAGTTATCATCTTCGGTTACGGTTATCGGCAGAACGCCCTGCCGCTGACAAGAGCTTATTTGCCTGACCAATCTACTCCACATGATAGATAACTATCATCTATCGTTGGCATCAGCGACATCTGTCACATTCCTGTCAATAGCGTTAACTGCTTCAAATTTTTGATTCATACCTGCCCCCTGGCCCCTGTCAAATGCTTGACGGCTCGCCCTAATTCTCTAAATTGTATTTCTAGAGTTGGCGAGGTTTTGAACAGCCCCCTCTCTGACCCCGGTTTATTCCATCTTACTTGTATAAGATTTGCGAAGGATGTCGAAGCATGGAAAAGGGTACTGTTAAGTGGTTCAACAATGCCAAAGGGTTTGGTTTCATCTGCCCTGAAGGCGGCGGCGAAGATATTTTCGCTCATTATTCCACCATTCAGATGGATGGTTACAGAACGCTAAAAGCTGGACAATCCGTTCAGTTTGATGTCCACCAGGGGCCAAAAGGCAATCACGCCAGTGTTATTGTGCCCGTCGAAGTAGAAGCGGCAGTCGCATAGCTCTTCTGTCTCATTGTGTACATCCTAAAGGCAAAATGCCAGCCCGATCGGCTGGCATTTTTATCTCAAAAATTACTCTCGTGCCAGAGCATCTACTGGATCCAGTCGTGCCGCATTTCGTGCGGGTAACCAGCCAAATAAAATCCCGGTGACCGTCGAGCAGAGAAACGCCAGCAGCAGCGCCAACGGTGAAAAACCAATCTCCCAGCCGGGTAAGAAAAGCTGCAAGGTGAAAGCAATTAACAGTGACAGTGTTATTCCCAACGCGCCACCGACCAGGCAAACCAGCACGGCTTCGATCAGGAACTGTTGCAACACATCACTTGCTCGCGCACCTACAGCCATGCGAATGCCAATTTCCCGCGTCCGCTCGGTCACTGACACCAGCATAATATTCATTACACCAATACCGCCCACCACTAGCGAAATCACTGCCACCAGCGTCAGAAACAGTTGTAAAGTACGTGTGGTCTTTTCAACGGTTTTCAAGACGCCGTCCATGTTCCAGGTAAAGAAATCCTTCTTACCGTGGCGCAGTGAAAGTAAACGCGTGAGTTGCTGTTCCGCCTCGGCGCTGTCAAATCCTTCTTTCACCCTGACAGTAATGGAGTTCAGCCACGACTGGCCCATAACTCGCCCGGACATCGTGCTGTAAGGTAGCCAGACACGCAGCACTTTACTGCTACCAAACATCGACTGTTTTTCTTCCGCCACACCAATGACTCTGGCGGGCATATTGCCGACCAGAATCACCTCGCCAACCACATCTGCTTTATGGGGGAAAAGCTGGCGGCGAGTATTACTGTCGAGAACCACCACCTGCGCACGACCGTTCAGCTGCTCCTGATTAAAGGTGTTTCCTTCACTGAAGGTCATGCCATAGACATTAAAATAATCGCCGCTCACGCCATTGGCACTGGCAGCAACATCAACATTGTTATAACGCAGGAGCAGGTTTTGCGAGACGGCAGGTGTGGCTGAGGCGACCCACGGTTGTTTTTGGATGGCGATTAAGTCGTCGTACTTCAGCGCCTGCTGATATTGCGGATCGTCATCGCCAAAATCTTTCCCGGGATAGACATCAATAGTATTCGTACCAATAGAACGAATATCTGCCAGCACCATTTGTTTGGCGGCGTCGCCCACCACGACAATGGAAACCACCGACGCAATACCGATAATAATCCCCAGCATGGTCAGTAAAGTACGCATTTTATTCGCTGCCAGCGCCCTCCATGCCATCGTCAGCGCTTCGTTAAAACCGCTGACAAATTGCCGCCAGCCAGAGGCCGTGTTGACAACAGGTTCCGTCCCGCCAGCAACATTCACTTTTTCAACGGCGGGAGGATTGCGCACAATTTCGCCGTCGCGAATTTCGATCACCCGCTCGGCCTGAGCAGCGACCTGCGGATCGTGGGTAACGATAATCACCGTATGCCCGCGATCGCGCAGCTGATGCAGGATCGCCATCACCTCTTCGCCAGAATGGCTGTCCAGTGCGCCGGTTGGTTCATCGGCAAGAATTACCTGACCGCCGTTCATCAATGCCCGCGCGATGCTGACGCGCTGTTGCTGCCCCCCCGAAAGCTGTGCCGGGTAATACTCTGTACGGTCTTCCAGTCCCAGTCGTTGCAGCAACTCCTGGGCGCGAAGCAGCCGCTGTTTCCGCTCAAGACCAGCATAGACGGCGGGTACTTCAACGTTCTGCTCGGCGGTTAAATGCGAAAGCAAATGGTAACGCTGGAAAATAAAGCCGAAATGCTCGCGGCGCAGTTGCGCCAGCGCATCGGCGTCCAGAGTGGCAACATCCTGACCGGCTACGCGATAGGTGCCGCTGGTGGCCTTATCCAGGCAGCCGAGAATATTCATCAGGGTCGATTTACCGGAACCCGAAGCGCCGACAATCGCCACCATCTCACCAGCATAAATATCGAGGGTGATGCCCTTCAGCACCTCAACCTGCTCATCACCGGCAGGATAGCTGCGACGAATATCCTTTAATTCGAGCAAGGGCGTCATTGTGCAGCTCCTGGTTTGGCCTCACCAATCACCACTTCATCGCCCGCTTCCAGCCCTTTGACAATCTCAACATCGGTATCGTTACGTGCGCCAATCGTCACTTCACGCTCGCGTGTTTCACCATTACGCAACAATTTGACTTTATAACGATTATCGCCAACCGGATCGCCTAACGCCGACAGAGGGATCGTCAGCACATTTTTCACATCGGTGAGCTGAATATGCACTTGCGCGGTCATATCCAGCCGCAGCAAACCATTGGGGTTGGGGACTTCAAAACGGGCGTAATAGAAAATAGCGTCGTTAACCTTTTCCGGCGTCGGTAGCACATCCTTGATTTGCCCCTCGTAGCGCGTCAGTGGATCGCCAAGCACCGTAAACCAGGCTTTTTGCCCCGGCTTCAGGTGGATTACATCCGCTTCAGAAACCTGCGCTTTTACCAGCATGGTGCTCATATCTGCCAGCGTCAGAATGTTCGGTGCTTGTTGTGCGGCAATCACCGTCTGGCCTTGCAGAGTGGTTATTTGCGTGACTTCCCCGGCCATCGGGGCAACGATGCGGGTGTAATCGAGATTGGTTTTAGCCGTATCGAGTGAGGCCTGATTGCGCTTGATTTGCGCGTCAATGGTGCCAATTTGCGCCTGTTTCACAGCCATCTCCGTCGCGGCGGTATCGAGATCCTGCTGTGAAACCGCTTGCGTTTGTGCAAGACGTTGCTGACGGGAATACGTCACCCGCGCCAGTTTCAGCTCCGCTTCCGCCTGCTGCCGCTGCGCGCGTAGCTCCATCAGCGTTGCTTCCACCTCCTTAATCTGGTTTTCAGCCTGTTCAGGATCAATAACCCCTAAAAGCTGGTCTTTTTTTACTTTATCGCCAATCGCCACCGACAGCGTTTTCAACTGACCGCTGACCTGCGCGCCCACATCAACCTTACGCAGCGCGTCCAGCTTTCCGGTCGCCAGCACGCTTTGCTGTAAATCACCGGGGCGCACAATCAGCGTCTGATAAGTCGGCACGGGTGCGTTAAGAATTCTCCATAACGTAATCAGCCCGGCAATGACTATCACCAGCGCAATAACGTAACGCTTCTTCACGGTTTTCCGCTTTTTCATAAATATTCTGAATACTCCATATGCCAATCCGGGTCATTAACTTCAACGAAATATCAACAAAACCCTAAAATTTACGTTAGTAATCACACTATTGATGTTTGGTTAAGATACGCAATGGTGAAATCGACGTCATGTATAACCATTGATTTCATGAATATGTCGCAGCTAACTGAACGGACCTTTACGCCATCTGAATCTCTCAGCAGCCTGTCACTTTTTCTTAGTCTGGCACGTGGACAGTGTCGGCCGGGTAAATTCTGGCATCGCCGTAGTTTTCGCCAGAAATTTTTGCTGCGCTCGTTGATTATGCCGCGTTTAAGCGTTGAGTGGATGAACGAACTTTCCCACTGGCCTAATCTCAATGTGTTGTTAACGCGCCAGCCGCGACTGCCTGTGCGTCTGCATCGCCCTTACCTTGCGGCGAATCTTAGCCGTAAGCAATTGCTGGAGGCGTTACGTTACCATTATGCGTTACTCCGCGGATGTATGTCGGCGGAAGAATTCAGCTTATATTTGAATACCCCCGGGCTGCAACTGGCGAAGCTGGAAGGCAAAAACGGCGAGCAGTTCACACTTGAGCTGACCATGATGATCTCAATGGATAAAGAAGGTGACAGCACAATCCTGTTCCGCAACAGCGAAGGTATTCCTCTGGCAGAGATCACGTTTACCCTGTGTGAATATCAGGGGGAAAGAACAATGTTTATTGGCGGACTGCAAGGCGCAAAATGGGAAATTCCACATCAGGAAATCCAGAATGCGACGAAAGCCTGCCACGGGCTATTTCCCAAACGCCTTGTGATGGAAGCGGCCTGTCTGTTTGCCCAACGTTTGCAGGTAGAGCAGATCATTGCCGTCAGCAATGAAACACATATTTACCGCAGCCTGCGTTATCGCGATAAAGAAGGCAAGATCCATGCTGATTACAACGCGTTCTGGGAGTCGGTAGGCGGCGTATGTGATGCTGAACGCCATTACCGCCTTCCGGCACAGATAGCACGAAAAGAGATTGCCGAAATCGCCAGTAAAAAACGGGCTGAATACCGTCGGCGCTATGAGATGCTCGACGCTATTCAGCCACAAATGGCCACGATGTTTCGCGGTTAATCCGCGCGACCGCGCGCCAGCCACAGCACGCGTGAGAACATTTTTTTCAGCAGCGTCGGTACGGAATCCACACCACGACGTCCTGCCTCCATTGCCACTTCAATGGCAAGATCGGGTTTGGAAGAGCGATGGATCGCTTTCGAGATAATTTTGCGCAGATTCATCGGTACATTTTCCGGGATTTGCGCCACGCGGTGGAACACATCGGAAAATCCCTGGCGATACATAAAATGTTCCATATCCAGCGCCGGTAACGCCGTTAAATGTTCTCGTTCGGCTTCCCGATCGTTATTCAACAGGCTGCGTACCGTAGCGGCATATTTCTTCCCTGCCTCATCGCCATCGACCAGTACATGCCATTCAATCCCCATTCGCCGGGCAAATTTAACCAGTGGCTTTAGCCCGGACTGGGCAAACTCAATGACCTTGATCCCTTCGGCATCAAAATGATGTCCGCACTGACGCGCCAGTTCATTGATAACCCAGGTTTCCGTTTCGCCTTCCACCAGCAGCCAGCAGCGTGCAAACAGCGATGACGGACGATTAAAACGAATGTGGAAAGAGATGCGTCGGCTGTCTTCGGTACTCAAACCACTCGGCCCCAGACGCCAGGCGGCAACGCGCGAGGACTCACGTACCAGTCGGCAAACATGTTCTACCGGCGTTAACGAAAGCAGCTCGCCAGAGTTGGTGGTGGCAATGCGCTGCAATGGCAGAAGATTCAACAGATGCCAGGCAACTGAAAGCATAATGGGGTGTAAACGGGTTTCTGGATCTTCGATCAGCAACAATGGACGGGCGTCTTTATCCAGTCGCAATGTGCCTTTTGCCTGCAACAAAGTAGCAAACAGGCCGAGCAAAATAACCCGATACGAGCGCCCTCCTGGTCGGTCAATCATCCGGTTGATGATATCCAGATAGCGCCAGCTTCGTTGCTCATTGCTGGCTCGCCGCCGCATTAAACGATATCGCGCCTGTCCGGCCCCCTGCTCAGAGAAATAATGCTCAAGCAGCTGTACCATTGCGGAAAGTCCCTGACGAATCTGTCCATCAGAGAGATTTTGCGGATGTGAGGACAACTCACGGGCGAGGAAATCGAGCTGGCGCGCGGTGACTTCCACATTGGGGACATTTGGCACCGTGCCGTTACGAATACGGCGCATAAAACGGGCATCACGCAAGCGCAGCACCGGCATTAAACGCACCAGATGGCGTGCCTGATCGTTAATATCCTCGACATCAATCGGATGTCCGTCTTTATCGAGAAAACTGCGCAGTGTCATCACGCTGCCGTCTTCCGCACTCTCCCCTTCCAGACGATAAAAAATACGGTGATAGCCATCGGTGCATGGCGTCCAGCACGCTTCCAGCGGCCGATAGCGGCGAACCCGATGTCGGCCTGGCAGCGATTCGCGGAAGGTCAAAATAATATGCAGATGATGTTCTCGCCCGTTGATATCTCCCGGCGGGAACCAGAAATCGTCGCGCTCAAAATGGTAGAGATCTAATTCTGGCGATAGCAGCAGGGTTAAGGCGTCCAGCAAGCTGGATTTACCCCACGCGTTCTCCCCAATCAGGACGTTGTTTTGTTCCAGCATCAACGACAAACGGTTGATACCGCGAAAACCCACAATTTCAACGCGCTCAAGAATCATATCCCCTCCAGAAATATGTGACTTATCCTTTACGCTGGCAGTATAACGGGAAAGGCCTTGCTAATACGTGATGACATCACATTTAAGCATGGCAAATGTCTGAAAAATGAGCGAATAATCGCGTTATACTCCCTCTTGCTGATAAGCCTGCAAAAACAACAAAATCAAATAATTAGCATGATAAATTATTTTTTATTACGCCTAAAGGATTAAATCTTTCGCTTGCACTACACTGTCAATCAGACAAATGACTATATGGGGCAACCCGCTGTTGCCCTAAATCAAATTTACTGGATTTATTTATCTGGCGAATGATTTGCCTTCGTTTTTAAAATAGCCGCGCATTATTTCCGTCGTCACTTTTTTACGACGACCCTATAAAACGACCATATTTTTCACAGGGTCAATTTTTAATTGAGGTGGATATGTTCAGAAAATTAGCAGCTGAATGTTTTGGTACTTTCTGGCTTGTTTTTGGTGGCTGTGGTAGTGCCGTACTGGCCGCAGGCTTCCCGGAATTAGGCATTGGTTTTGCCGGCGTGGCGCTGGCATTCGGTCTGACCGTTCTGACGATGGCCTTTGCTGTTGGTCATATTTCTGGTGGTCATTTTAACCCGGCGGTCACTATTGGTTTATGGGCTGGCGGACGTTTCCCGGCAAAAGAAGTCGTTGGCTACGTAATTGCCCAGGTTGTCGGCGGTATTGTTGCGGCGGCGCTGCTGTATTTAATTGCCAGTGGTAAAACGGGTTTTGACGCGGCAGCCAGCGGTTTTGCTTCTAACGGTTATGGCGAGCATTCGCCAGGCGGTTATTCCATGCTTTCCGCGCTGGTAGTTGAACTGGTATTGAGTGCAGGTTTCCTGCTGGTGATCCACGGCGCAACCGACAAATTCGCTCCTGCTGGTTTTGCGCCGATCGCTATTGGTCTGGCCTTAACCCTGATTCACTTAATCAGTATTCCGGTGACTAACACTTCTGTTAACCCGGCGCGCAGCACCGCGGTTGCTATCTTCCAGGGCGGCTGGGCGTTAGAACAACTGTGGTTCTTCTGGGTGGTGCCAATTGTCGGCGGTATTATCGGTGGTCTGATTTACCGGCCCCTGCTGGAAAAACGTAATTAATTAACGCAGAAGGCCTGGCGCAATGTCAGGCCTTTTTTAAATATATTGATTCATCTTCCTGTTGCGCTCCTTGATGTGTTAAGCCACATATAGTCACTGGCGCAGGGAGCGCGCAGGGGGCGGCCAATCGCCGCCGCCCCCTGCACCCCCGGGCTCTGGCGAACAAAATCGCCGCTGCGCGGTGCCCTCGACTTATCCCTTGCGGCTACCGGGTCGGGCGCGAGGTAACATCCCTGTAAAACGCGCCCTCAGCCCACATCCATGTGGGCTGCCCCGGCCTTCAGGGAACGCCTCGGCGATTTTGACGCCACCAACACCGGTGCGGTTTGTAATTAAAGCGCAAGAATATCTTTAAATGAAAATGAATACCCTACCGATCCTTATGCATAACATTTCCTTTTAATTGCAACTTTACTCGTCCTTCCGCTTTCAGTAGTGTGTCATCGCGCATTTCGACTTCATCTTTGCAAGGACTGGGTTTTCATGTTTTCTGGGCTGTTAATCATTCTGGTTCCCCTGATTGTGGGTTACCTCATTCCGCTTCGCCAAAAAGCTGCATTAAGAGTTATTAATCAGCTATTAAGTTGGATGGTTTACCTTATTCTCTTTTTTATGGGTATCAGTCTGGCGTTTCTCGATAACCTCGCCAGTAACCTGTTGGCGATTCTGCATTATTCTGCTGTCAGTATTACCGTTATTTTACTGTGTAATATTGCCGCCCTGATGTGGCTGGAGCGCGGTCTGCCGTGGCGCAACTACCACCAGCAAGAAAAACTCCCGTCGCGTATTGCGATGGCGCTGGAGTCGCTAAAACTGTGCGGCGTAGTAGTGATTGGTTTTGCCATTGGCCTGAGTGGACTGGCTTTCTTACAACACGCGACCGAAGCCAGTGAATACACCTTAATTCTACTACTTTTCCTCGTCGGTATTCAGTTGCGCAATAATGGCATGACCTTAAAGCAGATTGTCCTTAATCGCCGGGGAATGATTGTCGCCGTGGTGGTGGTTGCCAGTTCATTAATTGGTGGTTTAATTAACGCCTTTATTCTTGATCTTCCCATCAATACCGCGCTGGCAATGGCCTCCGGTTTCGGCTGGTATTCTCTTTCCGGTATTTTATTGACCGAATCTTTTGGTCCGGTAATCGGGAGCGCGGCGTTTTTTAATGATCTGGCCCGTGAGCTGATTGCTATTATGTTGATCCCTGGGCTGATTCGCCGCAGCCGCTCGACTGCACTGGGCTTATGCGGTGCCACATCAATGGATTTCACCCTGCCCGTTCTTCAACGTACTGGCGGGCTGGATATGGTCCCGGCGGCAATTGTTCACGGTTTTATTCTTAGCCTGTTAGTGCCGATCCTCATCGCCTTTTTCTCTGCGTAATACCTCTCTGGCGGTAGATCCCTGCCGCCAAAATTGCGCTAAATCAATCTCCCTTAAAGTTGCATGAAAAATCCCTTTTATCCCTGCGTTAAGCGTCTTAACCTTAAACATGTATATTAAATATAACTTTAAAAGGTGTGATCATGTTTTGTGTGCAATGTGAACAAACTATCCGTACTCCGGCAGGAAACGGCTGCTCATACGCGCAGGGGATGTGTGGTAAAACGGCGGAAACCTCTGACCTTCAGGATTTACTCATCGCGGCGCTGCAAGGGCTTTCGGCCTGGGCGGTAAAAGCGCGTGAATACGGCATCATCAACCACGATGTAGACAGCTTTGCGCCACGCGCATTTTTCTCAACCCTGACCAACGTTAACTTCGATTCTCCGCGTATAGTCGGCTACGCTCGTGAAGCGATTGCCCTGCGCGAGGCGCTGAAAGCACAATGCCTGGCTGTAGATGCCAACGCCCGCGTCGATAACCCGATGGCTGACCTGCAACTGGTGAGCGATGATCTCGGCGAGCTGCAACGTCAGGCAGCAGAATTTACCCCTAACAAAGATAAAGCGGCGATTGGCGAAAACATTCTCGGCCTGCGCCTGCTGTGCCTGTATGGCCTGAAAGGTGCGGCGGCCTATATGGAACACGCACACGTTCTCGGTCAATACGACAATGATATTTACGCCCAGTACCATAAAATCATGGCGTGGCTGGGGACCTGGCCTGCCGATATGAACGCGCTTCTTGAGTGTTCAATGGAAATCGGCCAGATGAACTTCAAAGTGATGAGCATTCTGGATGCAGGCGAAACCAGTAAATACGGTCACCCGACGCCAACCCAGGTCAACGTCAAAGCGACGGCGGGTAAATGCATTCTGATTTCCGGTCACGATCTCAAAGATCTCTACAACCTGCTGGAACAGACCGAAGGCACGGGCGTTAATGTCTACACCCACGGCGAAATGCTGCCTGC
This sequence comes from Escherichia sp. WS547, assembly GCF_046486065.1. NCBI lineage: Bacteria > Pseudomonadati > Pseudomonadota > Gammaproteobacteria > Enterobacterales > Enterobacteriaceae > Escherichia > Escherichia sp. WS547. The sequence continues at coordinate 50,329 of NZ_JBJQMA010000006.1, forward strand.
GCATGGCTACCCGGAGCTGCGTAAATTCAAGCATCTGGTCGGTAACTACGGCAGCGGCTGGCAGAATCAGCAAGTGGAGTTCGCTCGTTTCCCTGGCCCCATCGTGATGACCTCGAACTGCATCATCGACCCAACCGTAGGCGCTTATGACGATCGTATCTGGACCCGCAGCATCGTTGGCTGGCCGGGTGTGCGTCATCTGGATGGCGAAGATTTCTCTGCGGTCATCGCCCAGGCGCAACAAATGGCGGGCTTCCCGTACAGCGAAATTCCGCACCTGATCACCGTGGGCTTTGGTCGTCAAACGCTGCTTGGCGCAGCGGATACGCTGATTGATCTGGTAAGCCGTGAAAAACTGCGTCATATCTTCCTGCTTGGCGGCTGTGACGGCGCACGCGGCGAGCGTCACTACTTCACCGATTTCGCCACCAGCGTGCCGGATGACTGTCTGATCCTGACTCTCGCCTGTGGTAAATATCGCTTTAACAAACTCGAGTTTGGCGATATCGAAGGTCTGCCGCGTCTGGTAGATGCAGGTCAATGTAACGATGCTTACTCAGCGATTATTCTGGCGGTAACGCTGGCAGAAAAACTGGGCTGCGGTGTCAACGATCTGCCGCTGTCGCTGGTGCTCTCGTGGTTTGAACAGAAAGCGATTGTCATTCTGCTGACACTGCTTTCTCTGGGTGTAAAAAATATCGTAACCGGCCCGACTGCACCTGGTTTCCTGACACCAGACCTGCTGGCGGTGCTGAACGAGAAATTCGGCCTGCGTTCTATCACCACTGTTGAAGAAGACATGAAGCAACTGTTGAGCGCGTAAGGAGTTTGTCGATGACGATGCCAACGAATCAATGCCCATGGCGGATGCAGGTTCATCACATTACGCAAGAAACGCCGGATGTGTGGACGATTTCCCTGATTTGCCACGATTACTACCCATATCGCGCCGGGCAATATGCACTGGTCAGCGTGCGTAACTCAGCGGAAACGCTGCGTGCTTACACCATTTCCTCCACGCCAGGCGTGAGTGAATATATCACCCTGACCGTGCGGCGGATTGATGACGGTGTCGGCTCCCAGTGGCTGACGCGCGATGTAAAACGCGGTGATTATCTCTGGCTTTCGGACGCGATGGGGGAATTTACCTGCGACGATAAAGCAGAAGATAAATTCCTGTTGCTGGCGGCAGGCTGCGGCGTCACGCCGATTATGTCGATGCGTCGCTGGCTGGCGAAGAACCGTCCGCAGGCCGATGTGCAGGTGATCTACAACGTGCGTTCGCCGCAGGATGTTATTTTCGCCGATGAGTGGCGCAACTATCCGGTGACGCTGGTGGCAGAAAATAACGTTACCGAAGGCTTTATCGCTGGTCGTCTCACTCGCGAACTGCTGACTCGCGTTCCTGACTTAGCTTCACGTACCGTGATGACCTGCGGCCCGGCTCCGTATATGGATTGGGTAGAGCAGGAAGTGAAAGCGCTCGGCGTGACGCGTTTCTTTAAAGAGAAATTCTTCACCCCAGTAGCGGAAGCGGCGACCAGCGGTCTGAAATTCACCAAACTGCAACCGGCACGAGAATTTTACGCCCCGGTTGGCACCACGCTACTGGAGGCGCTGGAAAGCAATAACGTTCCGGTTGTCGCCGCCTGCCGTGCAGGTGTTTGCGGCTGCTGTAAGACAAAAGTGGTTTCCGGTGAATATACGGTAAGCAGCACAATGACGCTGACCGACGCCGAAATCGCTGAAGGTTACGTACTGGCCTGCTCCTGCCATCCGCAGGGAGATTTGGTTCTCGCATAATCGCCTTATGCCCGATGATATTCCTTTCATCGGGCTATTTAACCGTTAGTGCCTCCTTTTTCTCCCATCCCTTCCCCCTCCGTCAGATGAACTAAACTTGTAACCGTTATCACATTCAGGAGATGGAGAACCATGAAACAAACGGTTGCAGCTTATATCGCCAAAACACTCGAATCGGCAGGCGTGAAACGCATCTGGGGAGTCACGGGCGACTCTCTGAACGGTCTTAGTGACAGTCTTAATCGCATGGGCACCATCGAGTGGATGTCCACCCGCCATGAAGAAGTGGCGGCCTTTGCCGCTGGCGCTGAAGCACAACTTTCAGGAGAACTGGCGGTCTGTGCCGGATCGTGCGGCCCCGGAAACCTGCACTTAATCAACGGCCTGTTTGATTGCCACCGCAATCACGTTCCGGTACTGGCGATTGCCGCTCATATTCCCTCCAGCGAAATTGGCAGCGGCTATTTCCAGGAAACCCACCCACAAGAGCTATTCCGCGAATGTAGTCACTATTGCGAGCTGGTTTCCAGCCCGGAGCAGATCCCACAAGTGCTGGCGATTGCCATGCGCAAAGCGGTGCTTAACCGTGGCGTTTCCGTTGTCGTGTTACCGGGCGACGTGGCGTTAAAACCTGCGCCAGAAGGGGCAACCTCGCACTGGTATCATGCGCCACAGCCAGTCGTGACGCCGGAAGAAGAAGAGTTACGCAAACTGGCGCAACTGCTGCGTTATTCCAGCAATATCGCCCTGATGTGTGGCAGCGGCTGCACGGGGGCGCATAAAGAGTTAGTTGAGTTTGCCGGGAAAATTAAAGCGCCTATTGTTCATGCCCTGCGCGGTAAAGAACATGTCGAATACGATAATCCGTATGATGTCGGAATGACGGGATTAATTGGCTTCTCGTCAGGTTTCCATACCATGATGAACGCCGACACGTTAGTGCTACTCGGTACTCAGTTCCCCTACCGCGCCTTCTACCCGACCGATGCCAAAATCATTCAGATTGATATCAACCCAGCCAGCATCGGCGCTCACAGCAAGGTGGATATGGCACTGGTCGGCGATATCAAGTCGACTCTGCGTGCATTGCTGCCATTGGTGGAAGAAAAAGCCGATCGCAAGTTTCTGGATAAAGCGCTGGAAGATTACCGCGACGCCCGCAAAGGGCTGGACGATTTAGCTAAACCGAGCGAGAAAGCCATTCACCCGCAATATCTGGCGCAGCAAATTAGTCATTTTGCCGCCGATGACGCCATCTTTACCTGTGACGTTGGTACGCCAACGGTGTGGGCGGCACGTTATCTGAAAATGAACGGCAAGCGTCGTCTGTTAGGTTCGTTTAACCACGGTTCGATGGCTAACGCCATGCCGCAGGCGTTGGGTGCGCAGGCAACCGAGCCGGAACGTCAGGTGGTCGCCATGTGCGGCGATGGCGGTTTTAGCATGTTGATGGGCGATTTCCTCTCAGTAGTGCAGATGAAACTGCCGGTGAAAATTATCGTCTTTAATAACAGCGTGCTGGGCTTTGTGGCGATGGAGATGAAAGCCGGAGGCTACCTGACAGACGGTACTGAGCTGCACGACACCAACTTTGCCCGCATTGCCGAAGCGTGCGGAATTACGGGTATTCGCGTGGAAAAAGCCTCTGAAGTCGATGAAGCCCTGCAACGCGCCTTTTCCATCGACGGTCCGGTGCTGGTGGATGTGGTGGTCGCCAAAGAAGAATTAGCCATTCCACCGCAGATCAAACTCGAACAGGCCAAAGGTTTCAGCCTGTATATGCTGCGCGCAATCATCAGCGGACGCGGCGATGAAGTGATCGAACTGGCGAAAACAAACTGGCTAAGGTAAAAAGGGTGGCATTTCCCGTCATAATAAGGACATGCCATGATTGATTTACGCAGTGATACCGTTACCCGACCGAGCCGCGCCATGCTCGAAGCGATGATGGCCGCCCCGGTTGGGGACGACGTTTACGGAGACGACCCTACCGTTAATGCTCTGCAGGACTATGCAGCAGAGCTTTCCGGTAAAGAAGCCGCCATTTTTCTGCCTACCGGCACTCAGGCCAACCTGGTCGCTCTGCTCAGTCACTGTGAACGCGGCGAAGAGTATATTGTCGGTCAGGCCGCGCATAACTATCTGTTTGAAGCCGGTGGCGCGGCGGTGCTGGGCAGTATTCAACCGCAACCCATCGACGCGGCTGCCGACGGCACGCTACCGCTGGATAAAGTGGCGATGAAAATCAAACCCGACGATATCCATTTCGCCCGCACCAAATTACTCAGTCTGGAAAACACCCACAACGGCAAAGTGCTGCCGCGGGAATACCTGAAAGAAGCATGGGAATTTACTCGCGAGCGCAATCTGGCGCTGCATGTTGACGGTGCGCGCATCTTTAATGCCATCGTGGCTTATGGCTGCGAACTAAAAGAGATCACGCAATATTGTGATTCGTTCACCATTTGTCTGTCGAAAGGTCTTGGTACGCCAGTCGGTTCGTTACTGGTCGGTAACCGTGACTACATTAAACGTGCAATTCGCTGGCGGAAAATGACAGGTGGCGGGATGCGCCAGTCCGGCATTCTGGCAGCCGCCGGGATGTATGCCCTGAAAAATAACGTCGCACGCTTGCAGGAAGATCATGACAATGCCGCCTGGATGGCGGAGCAGTTGCGTGAAGCAGGCGCGGATGTGATGCGTCAGGACACCAATATGCTGTTTGTTCGCGTCGGGGAAGAAAATGCTGCCGCGTTAGGCGAATACATGAAAGCGAGAAACGTGCTGATTAACGCCTCGCCGATTGTCCGCCTGGTGACGCATCTCGACGTCTCGCGCGAGCAACTGGCTGAAGTCGCCGCCCACTGGCGCGCATTCCTGGCGCGTTAAGGAGGGAGACGTGCCGCAACGCATTTTAGTTCTCGGTGCCAGTGGCTACATTGGTCAGCATCTGGTGCGAACACTCAGCCAGCAGGGGCATCAGATCCTGGCGGCGGCACGTCATGTCGACAGGCTTGCAAAGCTGCAACTGGCAAATGTCAGTTGCCATAAAGTCGATCTCAGCTGGCCGGATAACCTTCCGGCCCTGTTGCAGGATATCGATACGGTCTATTTTCTGGTGCACAGCATGGGCGAAGGCGGCGATTTTATCGCTCAGGAGCGCCAGGTGGCTCTCAACGTCCGCGATGCGCTACGTGAAGTCCCAGTTAAGCAATTAATCTTTCTCAGTTCGTTGCAGGCCCCGCCACATGAGCAATCGGACCATCTGCGTGCCCGTCAGGCTACGGCGGATATTCTTCGTGAAGCGGGTGTCCCGGTGACCGAATTGCGTGCCGGAATAATCGTTGGTGCAGGTTCAGCGGCGTTCGAAGTCATGCGCGATATGGTCTACAACCTGCCAGTCTTAACGCCGCCACGCTGGGTACGTTCACGCACCACGCCCATCGCGCTGGAAAACTTGCTGCACTATCTGGTGGCGCTGTTAGATCATCCGGCCAGCGAACATCGCATCTTCGAAGCCGCCGGACCAGAAGTGCTCAGTTATCAGCAACAGTTTGAACATTTTATGGCGGTGAGCGGTAAGCGCCGCTGGTTGATCCCCATCCCCTTTCCGACCCGCTGGATTTCGGTGTGGTTTCTCAATGTGATTACTTCCGTACCGCCCACCACCGCCAAAGCGTTGATTCAGGGGCTGAAACACGATCTGCTGGCGGATGACACCGCGTTACGTGCACTCATCCCACAACGGCTGATTGCTTTCGATGACGCGGTACGTCGCACCCTGAAAGAGGAAGAAAAGCTGGTCAACTCCAGCGACTGGGGATACGACGCTCAGGCCTTTGCCCGCTGGCGACCGGAGTACGGTTATTTCGCCAAACAGGCGGGGTTTACCGTTAAAACGTCCGCCAGCCTTGCGGCTTTATGGCAGGTGGTGAATCAAATCGGCGGTAAAGAGCGTTATTTCTTTGGCAATATTTTGTGGCAAACCCGGGCGTTGATGGACCGCGCGATCGGTCATAAGCTGGCGAAAGGCCGCCCGGAGCGTGAATATTTGCAGACCGGCGATGCGGTGGATAGCTGGAAAGTGATTGTCGTTGAACCGGAAAAACAACTTACGCTGTTATTTGGCATGAAAGCGCCGGGGCTGGGACGACTGTGTTTTACCCTGGAAGATAAAGGCGACTATCGTACTATCGATGTTCGCGCATTCTGGCATCCGCACGGTATGCCGGGGCTGTTTTACTGGTTATTGATGATCCCCGCGCATCTGTTTATTTTTCGCGGAATGGCAAAACGAATCGCCAGACTGGCAGAACAAAGCACAGATTAATCGACAAAACCTGCGTTATTCTTTCATGTTTCCCATTGCATCATGGGGGAAATCACGGAAGAATGCGCACGTCATTTTCTCAACAACAGTGGATTGATATGAAGGTACTGGTTACCGGCGCCACCAGCGGCTTAGGTCGAAACGCGGTAGAGTTTTTATGCCAGAAAGGCATCAGCGTGCGAGCGACCGGTCGCAACGAGGCAATGGGTAAATTGCTGGAAAAAATGGGCGCAGAGTTTGTTCCGGCGGATCTGACCGAGCTGGTCTCATCACAAGCTAAAGTGATGCTCGCGGGCATTGATACGCTGTGGCACTGCTCCAGCTTTACCTCGCCCTGGGGGACACAACAGGCTTTCGATCTGGCTAACGTTCGCGCCACTCGCCGCCTGGGTGAATGGGCTGTCGCCTGGGGTGTGCGTAACTTTATTCATATCTCTTCCCCCTCCCTGTACTTCGATTATCACCACCATCGCGATATTAAAGAAGATTTTCGCCCTCACCGCTTTGCCAACGAGTTTGCCCGCAGCAAAGCAGCCAGCGAAGAAGTGATCAATATGCTTTCGCAGGCGAATCCACAAACGCGCTTTACTATTCTGCGCCCACAAAGTCTGTTCGGACCGCACGATAAAGTCTTTATCCCCCGTCTGGCGCATATGATGCACCACTACGGCAGCATTCTGTTACCGCACGGCGGCAGTGCGCTGGTCGATATGACCTACTATGAAAATGCCGTGCACGCCATGTGGCTGGCAAGCCAGGAAGCCTGCGATAAGCTACCTTCCGGGCGTGTGTACAACATCACCAACGGCGAGCATCGCACACTGCGCAGCATCGTGCAGAAGCTGATCGACGAGTTGAATATTGACTGTCGTATTCGTTCCGTCCCCTACCCGATGCTGGATATGATCGCCCGCAGCATGGAGCGTTTAGGCCGCAAGTCAGCAAAAGAGCCGCCGCTGACCCACTACGGCGTCTCCAAGTTGAATTTTGACTTTACGCTGGATATTACGCGTGCGCAGGAAGAGTTAGGTTATCAACCAGTCCTCACCCTGGATGAAGGTATCGAGAAAACTGCCGCCTGGCTACGCGACCACGGAAAACTGCCGCGCTAATCCTGCCCGTATTTCTCCAGCAACGCTTCGGCAATCGCCTGAGTTTCTGCATCCGCTTCGCCGTTGTATAACGTCGGGCGGAAATGCATCTGGAACGCCATAATCACGCGCCGCTGCTCGCGCGGTGTCATATCAGGTTTAACGTCATAACCGTAGCGCGCCAAAAGCTCCAGCAATGATGCGGTATCTACCGGTGTGTGCGGCGCGCGCCCGGCAAGGTAAAAGTTCACCCGTTGCGCATCCGGCCAGGCACCAATCCCCTGCTGCGCCAGTTGTTGCCAGGGGAATAACGGCCCCGGATCGTCTTTGCGCTGCGGCGCAATATCCGCATGTGCCACTACGTTTTCCGGCTTGATGTGATAACGGGCAATAATATCTTTCGCCAGCGGAATAAGCGCCTGAATCTGTGCCTGTTCAAACGGGGCAAAATATTTCACTCCGGCTGATTTCTGCCAGCCACGGTTTTCCAGCTCAATGCCAATAGAGGTGTCGTTAAGGCGCGTTGCCCCGCGCCAGGCGCTAATCCCCGCATGCCAGGCCAGCTCCTGTTCCGGCACCAGTTGCCAGATGCGCGGTTTACCGTTGTATCGCGGTGGCACAGCAGGCACCAGATAATGCGAACTGACCTGCTTATCGGTCAGTGTCGCCAGCGAGCTATCAAAATCATCTGCGGTGTAGTGGATCACCAGCACTTTAATGCGCGGATACGCCGCCTGCGCCTGGCGTCGGGTATCAAGCTGATATCCCTCTTTCTCGACAATGCCTTTTTCGCCTGCACACCCTGCCAGTAACAGAGCGACAGCGATCAGCCAGAAGACTCTTCTCATCGACGCGTTTTCACCGCCGTACCGCTGACGCTAACCATCAGCATACTGCCGTTTTGCCCGACCGTTTCGTAGTCGATATCAATACCGACTACGGCATCGGCCCCCAGTGCCCGCGCCTGATCGCCGAGCTCCTCAAAGGCGATCTCCCGCGCTTTACGCAATTCTTTTTCATAAGCCCCGGAGCGTCCGCCAACGATATCGCGGATACCGGCAAAGAAATCACGGAAAATATTGGCACCTAAAATCGCTTCGCCGGTCACCACACCGCAATATTCGACGATGGTCTGGCCTTCCAGAGTTGGGGTTGTAGAAAATTGCATGATCGATCTCCTTGTTTGTTAAGCCTTCGATCTCTAAAGCATTATCGGACTGATATGCCATGTTGGGAAGAAGGTTTTGATCAGTTTAGGAAATCATCTCATTGTGTCAAAAACAGGTACATAAGCCTGTACAATTATCTGTTTCGTAACCGGATATTGGTTTTATTATGGAGCACCGCTTACCTGTCGTATTATGTAGTACCAGCAACATTAATGAGTGGGAAGAGTCAACTTATATTGTAAATGATTCCTAAAGTCTTCCCCATCTTGCGCCTGAGGTATATATCTTTGGATTGCTTTTTGGTCAGCCGCCGCAAAACAAGAAAGTAATAAGATCTCAATGCTTTTGTCATTAATATAAGCGAAGATCATTCTTGCAAATTCGTATATAAACGCCCGATCCTGAGCGCTTAATAGTTTAATACAATATTTATTTTTAAGAGAATAAAGTATTTCAAGGAAAGCATCCGCAGCAACCTTCACGTTATTACCGGCGATCATATTATATATATCTCTTGCACAGATAGAGTACAGAGATAGTAAACAGCCATACAAATAATCATTTATTAATTCTTTTGTCCATTTTACTGGCAACCATGGTTTTATCTTGACACCATGCATACTACAGTCATGAAAAAGACATTTACTGAAATTAACTCTTATCATATCAACATTGAAAAAATGGCAGTTAATAAATTTTAAAGAATGAGTATTCACATTGTTAATTTTAACAGTTCTAAACGAAACGTTTTTGAATACATTGTTTACTATATTGCTATTTGTTATTTTAACATCACCTAAACTGCCGTTTTCAAAACAACATTTTTTCAATATGCTTTCATTCACAACAGTGTGTGATAAATAGAGATTACTTATGTTTTGCTTTATTAATGCCACGTCATTAAAATGACTATATTTAATAAAGCAACCATCATTGAGTAGTGTTTTAAGATTAACTAAATTAGTTGCATCTTCACGTACCATCGTGGCAACTGGAACAGGCAACGACATGAAAACTTCTTCATTCACCATCAAGTGGATCATGCATTGCGTTCCCTTTGTCATATCCACACTTACGCTACAAATATCGTTGTAATGCGAAGAGTGCATTTCAGGAAACAAATTAAACACGGTATCTTGAAAGGCACTAAATCGTGTTAATAAATCCTGATAATGAACAGGTTTTGTTTCAAAATTATCATCAGCAAATCCAAGCACTATTGCATGCTCTACATCTAACGCAGTTTCAAATGACTCTTCTTCTGTAAAATCATTATTTAAAACCTCACCTGACGTATTATCACTGTCATAAAAAGTGCTCATCAATGCGATATTGTTTGTTACAGCGTCTTTTGCGATATTCTCACTAATTGCATATCGCCTGCTATAATCATAAAAATGAATAAACGCATCCTTTATAAAGGATATATATTGCTCTTTGTTAAAGTCAATACGACTGTATAATTTTTCAAAAATCACATTCGCAATCTTACTACCCATAGTATGCCTGTATAATAATGGGTGCGATTCAATCGTAAAATACTTGTCTAATTGATGTTGTAATTTATTCTCATAGTCCAGTGGGAAAAGAAATTTTTGTCTTTCAAGTTTCCCATTCGATATATTACGTATTCCAATGGTAATTCTTTCATTACCCACTTTTATTTCAACTTCGTTATCTTCTGATTTGCCAAGATATTTTTTAACATCAATCTCGAAAGCATTACTAAAAAATATATTAAATTGATAATTCGCTGATGGAATATTTTCCGCTAGCAACTCATCATTTTTTATGAGATCACTATCAGCATTTATTGCTAATATCAGATGCAAGTAGATGGTGTCCCATGTAGACAACTCACCCTTACGACTGGAATTTAATATCGCGAAAAATTCCCTCAGTGAATCGAGGAAATTATCACTTTGATTCAGTTGTGTGCCTGGAAATGATGATGCTTGATCAGATATATTGTTTATCATATTAAAAATCACCCAAGGGAAAAGATATTCCTCTGAACTCCTCGTGCTTTATTATTATAAAAGCACAACGCATTTATACTCATATTAATTAACGAAACACTGATACAGTTTGATTTATTCTTCGCTCAAACTCATTAGCTTAAATTCTTTACCCACAACTGTAGCATATATAATATTATCAAAAGTCAAAGCTGGGACTATCAAATTTCGCTCATTTTCAAAAATACAATGTAATTTTAGCAATCATCTTAATCGCAGGATCTCTTATTGCATGTGAAAAATTCTGTAATGATTAGACAATAACCGCGTTCATTTATCACGCGTTATAAATGTGAAACTGGCTTCTTGCAGATGCTCTTAACCTCTACAGGAGGATTTATCCCGCCATTTCAGAACTATCATATTTACCTTAAATGATCATTTCAGCCATATAACACGCTCAACCTCACAAATGGTTTACACTGTCTATTGTTTGGGTAATTTAAGTAAGTCAGCTACGAGCAACCTTGAGTGGGTAGCCAGCAATGGACTCAAACCCAATCAGGTGTTCAGATTGTTTCAGAATTGTATTAAAAACAATGTATTAAATAATCTGATAACGTTTGGTCGTAGTGTGACGCAGACAGCAAGCTAATAAGGAAATGATTATGCGCTACCGTTCACTATCTCTACTTATTCCATGTGCACTGCTGCTGAGTGCCTGTACCACCGTCACGCCAGCTTATAAAGATAACGGCCCCCGCACCGGTTCCTGTGTTCAGGGTGGCCCTGACAGCGTGGCTCAACAATTCTATGACTACCGCATTCAACATCGCAGCAATGACATTACCGCCCTGCGCCCCTATTTGAGTGACAAACTGGCAACCCTACTTAGCGATGCCAGCCGCAATAACAGTCATCGTGAATTGTTAAGCAGCGATCCGTTCTCCAGTCGAACCACCTTGCCAGACAGCGCCCACGTTGCCAGTGCATCGACTATCCCTAATCGTGATGCCCGTAACATTCCATTGCGCGTGGATCTCAAACAGGGTGACCAGGGCTGGCAGGATGAAGTGTTAATGATTCAGGAAGGCCAGTGTTGGGTCATCGACGATGTGCGCTACTTAGGCGGTAGCGTTCATGCCACAGCGGGTACGCTCCGTCAGTCCATCGAGAATCGCTAACGCCTTGATCAACCAATAAACCCCGTAAATTGTCCGGCATTTCGTGAGGAATGCCGACATTTATGCTCGCCGACCACCGCCCCCGTTATTTTGTGCTATGTTTATTGAATAATGCGCTTTGCTTTTAACTTTTAAAGCAGAAATATTGCATAATTATTCTGTCAAAGGTACTATCTTCGACCTCAATAGCTATCAGACTGCCAGTATACGAGTGTCAATGAGTATTCAATTAAACGGCATTAATTGCTTCTACGGCGCGCATCAGGCGCTGTTCGATATCACGCTGGATTGCCCACAGGGCGAAACGCTGGTGTTACTTGGCCCCAGCGGCGCGGGTAAAAGCTCGCTGCTGCGTGTACTCAATCTGCTTGAGATGCCGCGCTCCGGTACGCTCAACATTGCAGGCAACCATTTCGATTTCACCAAAACACCCTCTGACAAAGCGATTCGCGATTTGCGTCGTAACGTTGGCATGGTGTTTCAGCAATACAACCTGTGGCCGCATCTGACCGTGCAGCAAAACCTGATTGAAGCGCCCTGCCGTGTACTGGGGTTGAGCAAAGATCAGGCGCTGACCCGTGCAGAAAAACTGCTGGAACGTCTGCGTCTCAAACCTTATAGCGATCGTTACCCGCTGCATCTTTCTGGTGGTCAGCAGCAGCGTGTTGCTATTGCCCGTGCGTTGATGATGGAACCGCAGGTACTGCTGTTCGATGAACCGACCGCCGCACTGGACCCGGAAATTACGGCACAAATCGTCAGCATCATTCGTGAGTTGGCAGAAACGAATATTACCCAGGTGATCGTCACCCACGAAGTTGAAGTGGCGCGTAAAACCGCCAGCCGAGTAGTGTATATGGAAAACGGTCATATAGTAGAACAAGGCGACGCGAGCTGCTTTACCGAGCCGCAAACCGAAGCATTTAAAAACTATCTCTCTCACTAATATTCGGGATAACAACAATGAAAAAAGTTCTGATTGCCGCGTTAATTGCAGGTTTTAGTCTTTCCGCCACAGCTGCCGAAACTATTCGTTTTGCTACCGAAGCCTCCTATCCTCCGTTTGAATCGATTGATGCAAACAACCAGATCGTTGGTTTTGACGTCGACCTGGCACAGGCACTGTGTAAAGAGATTGATGCAACCTGTACTTTCTCTAACCAGGCGTTTGACAGTCTGATCCCAAGCCTGAAATTCCGTCGCGTAGAAGCAGTGATGGCGGGCATGGATATCACTCCGGAGCGTGAAAAGCAGGTGCTGTTTACCACGCCGTACTATGACAACTCTGCCCTGTTTGTGGGTCAGCAAGGCAAATACACCAGTGTTGATCAGCTGAAAGGCAAAAAAGTCGGCGTTCAGAACGGGACGACACACCAGAAGTTCATTATGGATAAGCACCCGGAAATCACCACCGTTCCGTATGACAGCTACCAGAACGCAAAACTGGATCTGCAAAACGGTCGTATCGACAGCGTATTCGGTGACACTGCAGTGGTCACCGAGTGGCTGAAAGACAACCCGAAACTGGCGGCAGTGGGCGATAAAGTGACCGATAAAGATTATTTCGGTACTGGCCTCGGCATCGCGGTACGTCAGGGCAACACTGAACTGCAGCAGAAACTCAACACTGCGCTGGAAAAAGTGAAGAAAGATGGCACTTACGAAACCATCTATAACAAATGGTTCCAGAAGTAATTCCTGATGAATGAATTTTTTCCTTTAGCAAGCGCCGCCGGGATGACCGTCGGCCTTGCCGTTTGTGCATTGATTGTCGGGCTGGCGCTGGCGATGTTCTTTGCGGTATGGGAGTCTGCAAAATGGCGTCCTGTCGCGTGGGCAGGTTCAGCGCTGGTAACCATTCTGCGTGGCCTGCCAGAAATTCTGGTGGTGCTGTTTATCTATTTTGGCTCCTCGCAGCTGCTGCTGACGCTTTCGGATGGCTTCACTATCAATCTTGGGTTCGTGCAGATCCCGGTGCAGATGGACATTGAGAACTTCGACGTTAGCCCGTTCCTTTGTGGTGTCATCGCTCTGTCGCTGCTGTATGCCGCCTATGCCTCGCAAACGCTGCGCGGCGCGTTGAAAGCGGTGCCGATGGGTCAGTGGGAATCCGGCCAGGCGCTGGGGCTGTCGAAATCGGCTATCTTTTTCCGTCTGGTGATGCCGCAGATGTGGCGTCATGCGCTGCCTGGCCTCGGTAACCAGTGGCTGGTGCTGCTGAAAGATACCGCGCTGGTCAGTTTGATTAGTGTGAATGATTTAATGCTACAAACCAAAAGCATTGCTACTCGTACCCAGGAACCGTTTACCTGGTACATTGTGGCGGCGGCGATTTACCTGGTGATCACCCTGCTCAGTCAGTACATTCTCAAACGCATTGACCTGCGCGCGACACGTTTTGAGCGGAGGCCCAGCTAATGTTTGAGTATTTACCCGAACTGATGAAAGGGCTGCACACCAGCCTGACGCTAACCGTTGCCTCGCTGATTGTGGCACTGATTCTGGCATTGATTTTTACCATCATCCTGACGCTGAAAACGCCGGTTCTGGTGTGGCTGGTGCGGGGTTATATCACGCTGTTTACCGGTACGCCGCTGCTGGTGCAGATCTTCCTGATTTATTACGGGCCGGGCCAGTTCCCGACGTTGCAGGAGTATCCGGCACTGTGGCATTTGCTGTCAGAACCGTGGCTGTGTGCGCTGATTGCGTTGTCGCTGAACAGTGCAGCGTATACCACGCAGCTGTTTTACGGTGCCATTCGTGCGATCCCGGAAGGTCAGTGGCAGTCCTGTAGCGCTCTGGGAATGAGCAAAAAAGATACGCTGGCGATCCTGCTGCCGTATGCCTTTAAACGCTCGCTCTCTTCTTATTCCAACGAAGTGGTGCTGGTGTTCAAAAGTACCTCTCTGGCTTACACCATTACGCTGATGGAAGTGATGGGATATAGCCAGTTGTTGTACGGACGCACCTACGATGTCATGGTGTTCGGTGCGGCAGGGATTATTTACCTGGCCGTCAACGGCCTGCTGACGCTGATGATGCGTCTGATCGAGCGCAAAGCACTGGCATTCGAACGGCGGAATTAATGTAGCTGCGTGCTGATGCCGGATGCGTCGTGGACGTCTTACCCGACCTGCATAGTGCATAAATTCTTATAATGAAGACGGTCAACCCACTAAGTTGTCCGTCTTTTTTTATTTTATATAAATTATTTAATCATATTTATTGCATATAAATTCACTTGATGGCATTGTTATCCCATGCCGCAGACACGGCCAAAAATCATAAGATTGACAGACGGGAGTTCCATCATGAAAAAGTTAGTTCTTGCCGCTTTACTTGCTTCCTTTACTTTCGGTGCTTCTGCCGCAGAGAAAATCAATTTTGGCGTTTCAGCCACCTATCCACCCTTTGAATCTATAGGTGCTAATAATGAGATTGTCGGCTTTGATATCGACCTGGCAAAAGCCTTGTGCAAACAAATGCAGGCAGAATGTACTTTTACGAATCACGCTTTCGACAGCCTGATCCCGTCACTGAAATTCAGAAAATATGACGCCGTAATCTCCGGTATGGATATCACCCCGGAGCGTAGCAAACAGGTATCGTTTACCACGCCCTACTATGAAAACTCAGCCGTCGTGATTGCCAAAAAAGATACCTACAAAACGTTTGCCGATCTGAAAGGCAAACGTATTGGGATGGAAAACGGCACCACGCACCAGAAATATATTCAGGATCAGCACCCGGAAGTGAAAACTGTCTCCTATGACAGTTATCAGAATGCCTTTATCGATCTGAAAAATGGCCGTATTGATGGGGTATTTGGTGACACCGCGGTGGTTAATGAATGGCTGAAAACCAACCCGCAACTGGGCGTTGCGACTGAAAAAGTGACCGATCCGCACTACTTCGGCACCGGCCTGGGTATCGCTGTACGTCCGGATAACAAAGCTCTGCTGGAAAAACTGAATAATGCGCTGGCAGCAATTAAAGCTGACGGTACATATCAGAAAATCAATGACCAGTGGTTCCCGCAGTAAGATTCAGAAAGCCGCACCTGCGGCTTTTTTATTGCTGAACCAGCAGTGTCAGCACTTCGTAATGCGCAGTGTGCGGGAACATATCAAAAAGCTGTACCCGTTCAATACGGTAACCTGGCAGTTCGCGGATATCTTTCGCCATGGTTTGGGCGTTACAGCTGGAGTAGATGATAAAACGCGGTGCCATCGTTGAGAGATAATCACATAGCGGTTTACCAATGCCACGTCGCGGCGGGTTAACCAGCACCAGCTCAGGCACTTCCCCCTGGGCGGTGGCAAACTGAGTGGAGTCCAGCGCCTGAAATTGCAAACGCGTTAAGCCCAGTTCAGCAGCTGACTGATTCGCACAGGCAATGGCCTCTGGTGCAATTTCGATCCCGGTTAACTGCATGTCAGGCGTCGCGCAGTGTAAACCAAAGCCCCCCACGCCGCAGAAGAGATCCCACATATGGTTTACCGGTAGTTGCCGCACCCAGTCGCGCGCGGTAGCGTAAAGCTGGCTGGCGACCGCCGGATTGGTCTGGAAGAAACTTTGCGGACGGATCCACAGCGGTACGTCGTTAAAACGCTCTGCCAGCGCCTGTTGTTCGGTCAGGTAGATCTCCGTCTCCCCTTCCATGATCGCCATATGTACCGGCTGAATATTGACGGTAATAACTTTTAGCTGCGGCAGTTGTTCCTGTAACCACGGCAGCGCCTTACGCAGTTGCGCCAGTTTGGTTTCAGAACGCAGTACAAAGCGCAGCATCATACCGCCATCGCTCTGGCTTTCGGTCAGCAGAATGTATTTCAGTTCGCCACGCTTACGCGCTACGTTGTAGGGTGTCAGCCCCGCACGAGCGATAAACGGTTTTAGCACCGCAAAAACGGGCGCAAATGAGGCAGGATAAAGCGGGCAGTCACAAAGGTCTTCCGGTGTGCCGTCTCGATGCAGCATACCGAGCAGTGGTTTTTCAACGCTACCACTCACCACCATTTTGGCTTTATTACGAAACCCTTGTTCCGGGCCTGACACCGGTGCGCACCATTCCTCAACCGGAAAGTCGGCGAGCAGATTTTTAAGATCGGCGGTTTTAGCGGAGAGTTGCTCTGGAATCGGCTGCGTTATCCACTGACAGGAACGACAGCGACCCGCGTCGTAAAGTGCGCACTGCATACATTGACCTTCACATCATCAGGGGCGACGATTATACACATTATTGCAACTGGAAGAACCGCCGACTGGTCGAGGGAACGAACAGCAGCATCAGGATGAGCATATCCGGCAGCTTCTGCAGCATCAGGCTATGGAAGATTTCACGTTTTGATTCACCGGGAATGCTGAACAGCTCCGGATAACCATACCCCAGCGAAGCTGCCCACAAGTAACTTGCGGCCGTGATTTGAGTCAACAGATACAGCCAGCGCGCCCAGCGACGCCCTTTCACCAGTGAAAACGCACACCAAATCTCAATAAAAACCAGCACCAGACTGCTTAAAAAGACCAGCGTTAAACTCCAGGTTTGTACGCTGCGATGAATGAACTCGCCAATACCGCGCACGCCCAGCGTATTGAAAATCATCAGCACGTCGAGGCCACGGATCATAATAATGGCGAGCGCCGCCACCTGCACCAGCGCAGGCACATTCAGGCGAGCATGAGATGAAGATGTTTTCTTAAAAAATCCCAACGTTTCGTCTTCCATGAAAACAATGCCGCGACATGCGCGGCATTATGTAGCCAGGTTGGCAAATTTTAGTGTCTTCAGCCACGTCTTGCACGCTGGATGTCGCGTATCCGCTGTTTTTCTGCGCGCGCCATCAGATACCAGGCGATAAATCCGACAATTCCGACCGCACCGAGGATCAATGTTGCCAGGGCGTTGATTTCCGGATTCACCCCCATCCGCACGCTGGAAAAGACCAGCATCGGTAACGTGGTGGCTCCCGGCCCGGAAACAAAGCTGGCGATCACCAGATCATCAAGCGACAAAGTAAAAGCCAGTAACCAACCAGAAATGATCGCGGGCATGATCATCGGTAGCGTAATGACGAAAAACACTTTCAGCGGCGTCGCACCGAGATCCATCGCTGCTTCTTCTATCGAGCTATCCAGTTCCCGCAGACGCGACGAAATAACGACTGCCACATAAGCCGTACAGAAAGTGACATGCGCCAGCCAGATGGTGAGCATACCGCGGTCCGCAGGCCAGCCAATGGCATGAGCAAGCGCGACGAATAACAACAATAGCGACAAGCCCGTGATGACATCTGGCATCACCAGCGGCGCGGTGATCATAAAGGCAAAGCCATTTGATCCGCGAAACCTGCCAAAGCGCACCAGCACGACCGCCGCAATCGTCCCGAGGATCGCCGCCGCCGTCGCCGCACAGGCCGCAATTGTCAGGCTTAAACCAACCGCACTCATCATTGCGTCATCGCGCAATAACTCACCATACCAGCGTGTTGACCAGCCGGCCCACACCGTCACCAGCTTCGAGCTGTTGAATGAATAGATCACCAGCATCAGCATTGGCGCGTAGAGAAAGGTGAAGCCCAGCAGCAAAATCACAATCCGCCAGGGCGAACGAACTACCGGTAAATTATTCATCCGTGTTCTCCCACGCTTTTTTGCTGATGCTTGTGGAACCACATTATCGGCACAATTAGCAGCAGCAACATGATGATCGCTACCGCTGAGGCCACCGGCCAGTCGCGGTTGTTAAAGAACTCCTGCCACAGCACGCGCCCGATCATGATGCTGTCCGGGCCACCGAGCAGTTCAGGGATCACAAACTCGCCCACAGCCGGGATAAACACCAGCATCGATCCGGCAATAATCCCGCCTTTGGTCAGCGGCACGATCACAGTAAAGAACGTTTTCAGCGGTCGTGCACCGAGATCCAGTGCCGCTTCCACCAGCGAATAATCAATACGAATCAAGGCGGTGTAGATCGGCAGAACCATAAACGGCACGTAGGCATAAACAATGCCGATATAAACGGCCAGATTGGTATGCAGAATGGTCAGCGGCTGGTCGATAACCCCCAGCCACAGCAGAAAATTATTCAGTACGCCGTTATTTTTTAATATTCCCATCCAGGCATAAACGCGAATCAGAAACGAGGTCCACGACGGCAGGATCACCAGTAGCAATAAGATATTACGGGTCGAAGGCTTACTGTGCGCCACCGCCCACGCCAGCGGATAGCCGATCAGTAAACAGCAAATAGTCGAAATCGCTGCCACCTGTAGCGACTGGAGATAAGCATCGAAATAGAGCGGATCGTCGGTCAGTTGCAGGAAATTACCGAGATTAAGAGTGATGGAAAGTTGCCCGTCAGCCCACTCCATCAGTTCGGTATAAGGTGGAATAGCGCGCGCCATCTCCGCCAGGCTTATTTTAAAGACAATCAGAAATGGCAGCAGAAACAGCAGGATTAGCCAGATATACGGCAGCGCAATCATCAGTTTGCGCCCATGCTTCATTTGCAGCTGCGACAGCCACAGCTTAAAGGGTTTTGGCTGGGCAGCAGGTTCAAGTGTACTCATCTTTGCTCCTTAAACCGTCAGCACCACACAGCTGTCCACTTCCCAGCACAAACGCACTTCATCGCCCCAGGTCGGTAACCCTTTACGATGACGATGGGCGTTTTGTAGCTGGGCGCTGATCATCTGCCCACTTTTCAGACGAACGTGATACACCGAAAGATCGCCGAGATAGGCAATGTGTAGCACCTCCCCCACCGCGAAGTTACAACCATTGGCGGGCGGCTCTTCGCAAAGCATGATTTTTTCCGGACGCAGTGCTACGTGTACCGGCACGTTATCGACCACCGAAGCATCTACATCGACTTTCAGTGGATGCACCAGCCCCGGCGAATAAAGCACCAGACCATCTTCCTGGCGCTCTTTGAGTACACATTCAAAGACATTAACCGAGCCAATAAATTCGGCGCTGTAGCGGGTGGTCGGATGCTCATAGATCTCTTCCGGTTCGCCAATCTGGACAAATTTCCCACGATTCATAATGGCGATGCGCCCCGCCATGGTCATCGCCTCTTCCTGATCGTGGGTGACCATCACACAAGTCACACCGACACGCTCCAGAATATCCACCACTTCAAGCTGCATCCGGTCACGCAGCTTTTTATCCAGCGCGCCCATCGGCTCATCGAGCAGTAATAGTTTCGGGCGCTTGGCAAGGCTTCGGGCCAGGGCCACACGCTGTCGCTGACCACCGGAAAGCTGATGCGGTTTGCGTTTGGCGAACTCCTGCATATGCACCAGGCCGAGCATCTCATTGACCCGGCTGGCAATTTCCGCTTTCGGCAATTTGTCCTGTTTCAGGCCAAAAGCGATGTTCTGTTCCACGGTCATATGCGGAAACAGCGCGTAAGACTGAAACATCATATTGATGGGGCGCAGGTAAGGCGGAACCTGTGACAAATCGACGCCATCGAGCATAATCTGCCCGGCAGAAGGTTGTTCGAAACCTGCCAGCATACGCAGCAGCGTGGACTTGCCACAGCCGGATGCGCCCAGCAGCGCGAAGATTTCGCCTTTATAGATGGTCAGGCTGACATCATCGACCGCATGCTGACCATCGTAAGATTTAGTCAGATTACGGATTTCTAATAGCGGCGTCAGCGCCTTACGGGTTTTCGCCTGCGGGCGAGGGATAGCGTCATTCACGGCTGCTCTCCGGCATTGAATGTGTGCAAGCGCACCATAATGGTGCGAATTGCCGGCGGGTGTGGTGCGCCCGTCCGGCATCTACGACTGCGGATTATTTTCCGCTCTTCACTTTGGTCCACGCGCGGGTGCGCACACGGTCTATTTTTGGATCCTGCACTTTCAGAGTGAACAACTTCGCACGAACGTCCGCCGGAGGATAAATCCCTGGATTATCACGCACTTCCGCACTCACCAGCGGCGTAGCTGCTTTATTGGCGTTGGCATAGAACACATGGTCAGAGATATGTGCCACCACATCCGGGCGCAGCAGGTAATTCAGGAACTGATAGGCTTCGTCTTTATTTTTGGCATCCGCAGGCATGGCGAAGACATCAAAGAACGCCATCGCCCCTTCTTTTGGAATCGAGAACGAGACATTCACACCATTCTTCGCTTCCTTCGCGCGGTTTGACGCCTGCCAGACATCGCCTGCCCAGCCGATAGCGACGCAGATATCGCCGTTTGCCAGGTCGTTAATGTATTGAGATGAATGGAAATAACGAATGTTCGGGCGCAGCTTTAACAGCAGATCGGTTGCCGGTCCGGTGTAATCATCTGCTTTAGTGCTGTTGGGATCTTTACCGAGATAATTCAGCACGGTAGCAAACACTTCTTCCGGTGCATCAAGGAAAGAGACGCCGCAGCTTTTCAGTTTTTCCAGATTTTCAGGCTTGAGGATCAAGTCCCAGCTATCGACGGGCGCGTTTTCGCCCAGCACCGCTTTAACTTTATCAACGTTATAGCCAATCCCGGTCGTCGCCCACATATAGGGCATAGCAAATTTATTGTCGGGATCGTGTTTGGCAACCAACTTCAGCAGCTCCGGATCGAGATTCTTCCACTCCGGCAATTTGCTTTTATCCAGCGGCTGGAAAACTCCCGCAGTCAACTGGCGTTCAAGAAAGCTTGCTGACGGCACCACCAGGTCAAAGCCGGTGCTACCCGCCATTAATTTGCCTTCCAGTACTTCGTTAGAGTCGAAAACATCGTAGACGACTTTAATACCGGTTTCTTTTTCAAAATTGGCCACCGTGTCCGGGGCGATATAATCAGACCAGTTATAAATGTGAAGTGTTTTTTGTTCAGCCGCGAGCGTGCCGACAGAGACGGCCATCAGAGCACCCGTAACCAGACCCGATAGCCATTTTTTATTTAAGGCGGTCATATCTCTTTCCTTCTGAAAGTTCGTTAACAAACGAACAAAAGTTGTCACACTGAAAGATATGCAATAAACGTGCATATTTTTTATCGGCGCGGTGTAAGAAAAGAGAACTCTCTCCCGGCCAGCACTGCTCGCTATATAAAAGCATCGCAAGAATAACTTTAGCCAGGGTTTGAGACTATAGCTCGGATTAAAAAACGGTATTTAACAAATTTTTATGCGTATTTGCTCTATGTGATAAAGCCAAATCGGCACAAGAGAAGTGAAATAATCTTTAAGAAAAGGTTAAAAACAGCAGATAATTTTTCAGCACGCAGTCACTGCGGCAGCGACTGCGTACTCGAAAGGAGTTATCAGTGGAGGAAATAGTTTTCGGTAACGTTGTTTTGCCCTTCATCGTCAGTCGGTAACAGCAGTTGATGGGCATTAGCTTCAAGAATGACCATCGAAATCTGCTCTTCGCTCTGACGCATGAACCATGCAAACTGCTCATAGGTTACGCCCTGCATAACGGATAAAGACTGGCAAACCACCAGCTTTGGCAGATTATCATCCTGCATATCAAGAAATGCTTTCACGGTCAGCGAACTGGCATTGATGGCAGATAAATCTGCCGCCAGGGGCAATACGGCTGAAGGTCGGACTTCCGCCATGGCAGAAAACAGGATCGTGTTATCGATCAGATCGATTTTGGCATCAAAGACACCGTCGAAATTCTGCATATGGGGCAGATGCAGAGCCTGACAGTTATCACATTCAAAAAAACTCATCCCCAGGTCATCGAGCCATTGACGCAGCGTATCCAGACCAGGAACGACCAGCGATGTCATAATTTTGTACAACCTCTTTCGATAAAAAGACCGGCACAGCTTACGCAAAAAGCGCAGGCAAAACCATGATCAGTAATGTGATTGCGACTAACCACCCGTTTTCAGGCAATATTCCGTCGTAGCGTGGCGTTCGATCCAGCGGATCATTTTACCCGCGATGTCGATACCGGTGGTTTTTTCTATTCCTTCCAGCCCCGGCGACGCATTCACTTCCATCACCAACGGCCCGCGATTAGCACGCAAAATATCTACACCAGCAACATCCAGCGCCATCGTTCGCGCGGCTTTTATCGCGATTTCACGCTCCTGTGGTGTGATACTGGCGACGCTTGCCGCGCCGCCACGATGCAAATTGGAACGAAAATCGCCCTCTTTCGCCCGCCGTTCAATCGCAGCGACCACTTCATCGCCAACAACCAGACAGCGGATATCGCACCCTTGCGCCTCTTTGATATATTCCTGCACCAGAATATGCGCGTTCAGACCGCGGAAAGCGTCAATCACGCTTTCGGCCGCCTGACGCGTCTCCGCCAGCACGACACCAATTCCCTGCGTGCCTTCAACCAACTTGACCACCAGCGGCGCACCACCGACCATGTCGATTAAATCGCTGGTATCATCCGGCGAATGCGCAATGCCCGTGACAGGCAGGTCGATGCCCTGACGCGCCAGCAGTTGCATGGAACGCAATTTGTCACGCGCCCGGGCAATGGCGACCGACTCATTGAGCGGATAGCTCCCCAGCATCTCGAACTGGCGCAGTGCCGCCGTCCCATAAAAGGTAATGGCGGTGCCAATACGCGGGATCACTGCGTCAAAATGGGGTAACTTGCGGCCTTTGTAGTGAATAGAAGACGCCGCAGGATTTATGTTCATGTAGCAAGAAAGCGGGTCAAGAATTTCAACCAGGTGACCGCGCTGTATAGCGGCTTCACGCAGCCGCTTACACGAATAGAGCGTTCCATCCCGGGACAATATGGCAATTTTCACCCTGCACCTCTCTGTCAGACCTGGTCAAAAGCCCGCGTATCATACATCGGCGTGGCGGTTTTAGCGCGTTGCCCAACCCTGTTTGTGCAAATAATCCAGAATAAATGGGCGGCTTTCTTTAATGATTGTTCGGCGGATATGATCGCTCCAGGTATCCCGGCGATTATTGCTGCCACGTGTGAGGTAATATTCCGCCAGTTGCTCGTCATACTGCGCCAGTTCGTCTTTATCCAGCGGTTGATAGCTGTTTTCATGCACCAAAATGGAGGCCGGTAAACGCGGCTTAAGATCTGGATTATCCGCAGGCCAGCCAAGGCACAGCCCAAACAGCGGCAGAACATGCTGCGGTAATTTCAGAAGTTCCGTCACCGCTTCAATATTATTGCGCAGGCCGCCGATATATACCCCACCCAATCCCAGCGATTCCGCTGCGGTTAATGCATTCTGCGCCATCATTGCCGTATCAACGACACCGAGCAACAGTTGTTCCGCCAGGCCAAGTTGTGCATCCGGACAGATCTGTAAATGGCGATTAAAGTCGGCACAGAACACCCAAAACTCCGCCGCTTTCGCTACGTGTTTTTGCCCGCCGGTCAGCGTCACTAATTCATCACGTAACGCTTTGTCGGTAATGCGAATAATGCTACTGCACTGCAAAAAACTGGAACTAGACGTCGCACGGGCGCTGTTAATAATCGCCTCACGCTGCGCTTCGGAAATGGGTTCATCAGTGAAATGGCGAATGGAGCGATGGCCACAAATAAGTTCAATGGTTGGCGTCATTATCTTTTTCTCTTTCTGAACGTGAATATTGCGGTGGACGGTTCATCAGCTGTGGGGCAAGACGTTTTGCCACCTGAAGAATAACCACCACCGCAGCGGGAAGCATGAGCAAAACACCGAGAAAAATCATCAGAATCTGCACTTCTGGCCGAGAAAATGGCTCAGGCAGCGACAGGGAGCCGCTTACCGACAGCAGCGCCACCGCCAGCAACATCATTCCGATAAATTCCAGTATCAACACGCTTTTAGGCAATTTACCGATCGCGCGCATACGCTTCCCTCTGCAAAGTGAGCCTTCAGTCTAAAACTTTTCACTGTATTGTGTTTAACAGTTATAGCTTTTAGCAATTAATGCAACAGGTTAAACCTACTTTCAGCGAATACATTTTAGCGTGATCATTACAGGCATAAATCTATGAGGAGAGAAATAATGCAAACCGTTATTTTTGGTCGTCCGGGTTGCCCTTACTGTGTGCGTGCAAAAGATCTGGCTGAGAAATTGAGCAATGAACGCGATGATTTTCAGTATCAGTATGTAGATATTCGTGCGGAAGGGATCACTAAAGAAGATCTACAACAAAAGGCAGGTAAACCCGTAGAAACCGTGCCGCAGATTTTTGTCGATCAGCAACATATCGGCGGCTATACCGATTTTGCTGCATGGGTGAAAGAGAATCTGGACGCCTGATCGTCTGACAAGCCCTCGCGTTGAGGGCTTTATTGATTTTTTCTGTGCTGTGGTTTAAACAAACTACTGATAAATAAGAAACACAATGCCCCCAGCGCACACCAGAACACCGCACTTAATAACCATGCCAGCTCTTGCCAGAATGAGCGCGTCGGTGAAAAAAACAGCCGCATAATAAGCATGGAACAGGGTGCCGCCAGCATTGCGCCAAACAGAGGTTTCAGGACTTCTCTACGCTGTGAAAAGAAGCTGGCAACTGCTCCAGGAAGAATGAAAAACAGCAAGCCGATTTCAGGATGCCCGGCAGCCCGAAAAGCGCCTTTCATGTGCGTCGCCAGAAAAAGGCACACCACAATGAAGAGGACAAAACAGCAGATTGCCCCCGCCCAACGTTGTTTATGTTTCACTCGTTCCTCCTGACACTGCGTCTATCGAACACATTTTTCGCCAGTGTGGCGTTCAGTAAGATAAAGCCGCTTCGCATTCCATGCTAATATAGGCCAACGCAATTCATATAGCCGTTGATACCTAATGTGATTACACTAGTAAAATATATTGTTACTTTACTATCGTTTAGGTGCGCTGAATGAATCTGCGCCCTGAATTCTGGTAAAAAACATTATCGTAAATTACCATTTCTTTCAACAGCTTACTAGTAAACAAGAAGTTAGCCTCCGTGAATATAAACGTCGCCGAATTGTTAAATGGGAATTACATTCTGTTATTATTTGTGGTCCTCGCGCTTGGGCTATGTCTCGGGAAATTACGACTTGGTTCGATCCAACTGGGTAATTCCATTGGCGTTTTAGTCGTATCGCTGTTATTAGGCCAACAACATTTCAGCATTAACACCGACGCGCTTAATCTTGGCTTTATGCTGTTTATTTTCTGCGTCGGGGTCGAAGCCGGACCGAACTTTTTTTCCATTTTTTTTCGCGATGGGAAAAATTACCTAATGTTAGCACTGGTGATGGTTGGCAGTGCGCTGGTGATCGCCTTAGGGTTAGGTAAGCTGTTTGGCTGGGATATTGGCCTGACGGCCGGTATGTTAGCAGGCTCTATGACGTCGACACCGGTTCTGGTCGGTGCTGGCGATACACTGCGTCATTCCGGCATGGAAAACAGGCAGCTCTCACTGGCACTGGATAATCTGAGCCTCGGGTATGCCTTAACCTATTTAATCGGTCTGGTGAGTTTGATTGTTGGTGCGCGTTACTTGCCGAAATTGCAGCATCAGGACTTACAGACCAGCGCCCAGCAAATCGCCCGCGAACGTGGCCTGGACACTGATGCCAACCGTAAGGTTTATTTACCGGTGATCCGCGCCTACCGCGTCGGCCCGGAGCTGGTAGCCTGGACCGACGGCAAAAATCTGCGTGAACTGGGTATTTATCGACAAACTGGCTGTTACATTGAACGTATTCGGCGTAACGGGATTCTGGCAAATCCAGACGGTGATGCCGTACTACAAATGGGCGATGAAATAGCGTTGGTAGGCTATCCTGACGCCCACGCCCGACTCGATCCCAGTTTCCGTAATGGCAAAGAAGTTTTCGATCGTGACCTTCTCGACATGCGTATCGTCACTGAAGAAGTGGTCGTTAAAAACCATAACGCTGTTGGCAAACGCCTGGCACAACTGAAGTTGACCGATCACGGTTGCTTCCTTAACCGCGTCATACGTAGCCAGATTGAGATGCCGATTGATGACAACGTCGTGCTTAACAAAGGTGACGTTTTACAAGTCAGCGGCGATGCCCGCCGGGTAAAAACCATCGCCGATCGCATCGGCTTTATCTCGATTCACAGCCAGGTCACTGACTTGCTGGCATTCTGCGCCTTCTTTGTGATTGGGCTGATGATCGGGATGATCACCTTCCAGTTCAGCACATTCAGTTTCGGCATGGGGAACGCTGCCGGGTTGTTATTCGCCGGAATTATGCTGGGCTTTATGCGTGCTAACCACCCGACCTTCGGTTACATTCCGCAAGGTGCATTAAGCATGGTGAAAGAGTTCGGCTTGATGGTGTTTATGGCAGGCGTTGGTCTGAGCGCCGGTAGCGGTATTAATAACGGCCTGGGCGCGATTGGCGGTCAAATGTTGATTGCCGGATTGATTGTCAGTCTGGTGCCAGTGGTTATCTGCTTCTTGTTCGGTGCTTATGTATTGCGAATGAACCGCGCACTGTTGTTCGGCGCAATGATGGGCGCACGCACCTGCGCGCCGGCAATGGAGATCATCAGTGATACAGCTCGCAGTAATATCCCGGCGCTGGGCTATGCGGGCACCTACGCAATCGCCAACGTCCTGCTGACGCTGGCAGGGACAATCATCGTCATGGTATGGCCAGGATTAGGATAAAACTGAAGTTGCCCTGAAAATGAAATTTTTTTGCACAACCGCAGAACTTTTCCGCAGGGCATCAGTCTTAATTAGTGCCACTGCTTTTCTTTGATGTCCCCATTTTGTGGAGCCCATCAACCCCGCCATTTCGGTTCAAGGTTGGTGGGTTTTTTGTTATCTAAAACTTATCTACTACCCTGCAACCCTCTCAACCATCCTCAAAATCTCCTCGCGCGATAGCGGCTTACGGTCGGTGACAAAATGCAGCGTCATCCCCTCAATAAACGCATCAAGCGCGCGGGCGGTTCCGGGTTCAAACCATTGTTCGAGCGTTTGCTGACTGCGCTGCATCCAGTTTTGCATTACCGTTTTTAATAGCGGTTTTCGGCTAGCCAGCGCGTAGAGCTGGTACATCAGCTCCATGTTATCCGGCGTTGCAACCTGTGAGCTGTAGATCATATCGGTGATAGCCTGGCATGCGCCCGTAGCATCACTAACATCGCTAAAAAATGCCTGATATTGCCGGGACATGATCTCAGTAAAACTGCTGAACGCCTCAAGCAACAACTCATCAATTCCTGAAAAATAGTAGGTCATCGACCCCAACGGTACCCCGGCAAGGGTAGCAATTTTGCGGTGCGTAACAGCATGTATTCCATAAAGTTTCACCGCCTCCAGCGTGGCCTGGATAATTTTTTCTCGCCGTTGCGGATCGTTAGCGCGACGCATGTCATTTCCTCTCTCTGCAATTGTGTACAAATGTACACAACCTTGCTAATGTTGTCTTCCCTCTTCTTATTTTGACGTGATCTATGACCGTAAATTCTTCACGTAATGCATTGAAACGCCGAACCTGGGCGCTGTTTATGTTCTTCTTTTTGCCGGGCCTGTTAATGGCGTCCTGGGCAACCCGTACGCCTGCTATCCGCGATATTCTTTCTGTTTCGATCGCTGAAATGGGCGGTGTTCTCTTTGGTCTGTCGATCGGTTCGATGAGCGGTATTCTCTGCTCGGCGTGGTTAGTGAAACGCTTTGGGACACGTAATGTCATCCTGGTCACGATGTCCTGCGCATTGATCGGGATGATGATATTAAGTCTGGCACTCTGGCTGACATCGCCCCTGCTCTTTGCCGTTGGTCTCGGCGTCTTTGGGGCAAGTTTTGGTTCTGCGGAAGTGGCGATAAACGTTGAAGGTGCTGCCGTTGAGCGAGAAATGAATAAGACGGTTTTGCCGATGATGCACGGTTTTTATAGCCTGGGCACGCTGGCAGGCGCTGGTGTCGGGATGGCACTGACGGCCTTTGGCGTTCCGGCAACAGTGCACATTTTATTGGCGGCGCTGGTAGGCATCGCGCCTATTTATATCGCCATTCAGGCAATCCCTGACGGTACGGGCAAAAATGCTGCCGATGGCACCCAGCATGGTGAAAAAGGCGTACCTTTTTATCGGGATATCCAGTTGCTGCTGATTGGTGTTGTGGTGCTGGCGATGGCCTTTGCCGAAGGTTCTGCCAACGACTGGTTACCCTTATTAATGGTTGACGGTCACGGTTTTAGCCCTACTTCCGGCTCGCTGATTTATGCCGGTTTTACCCTGGGGATGACTGTTGGACGCTTTACCGGCGGTTGGTTCATCGACCGTTACAGTCGCGTTGCCGTGGTTCGGGCCAGTGCACTAATGGGAGCGTTGGGTATTGGGCTGATTATTTTTGTCGATAGCGCCTGGGTCGCTGGGGTGTCTGTTGTACTTTGGGGACTGGGTGCCTCGCTGGGCTTCCCACTGACCATTTCTGCCGCCAGCGATACCGGCCCCGATGCACCGACCCGCGTCAGCGTGGTAGCAACGACCGGTTATCTGGCCTTCCTCGTCGGCCCGCCGCTGCTGGGCTATCTCGGCGAACATTATGGATTACGTAGTGCAATGCTGGTTGTACTGGCGCTGGTTATTCTCGCGGCTATTGTCGCGAAAGCCGTCGCCAAACCCGATACCAAAACGCAGACGGCGATGGAGAATAGTTGATGAGCATTAAATTAATTGCGGTAGATATGGATGGTACTTTCTTAAGCGATCAAAAAACCTATAACCGTGAGCGGTTTATGGCTCAGTATCAGCAAATGAAAGCACAAGGCATTCGCTTTGTGGTCGCCAGCGGGAATCAATATTATCAGTTGATCTCTTTCTTTCCTGAAATTGCTAATGAAATAGCCTTCGTGGCTGAAAACGGCGGCTGGGTAGTGAGCGAAGGCAAAGATGTTTTTAATGGCGAGCTGTCGAAGGATGCGTTTGCTACTGTCGTGGAACATTTGCTGACGCGCCCGGAAGTGGAAATTATTGCCTGCGGAAAAAATAGTGCCTATACCCTCAAAAAATATGACGATGCCATGAAAACGGTGGCGGAAATGTATTATCACCGTCTGGAATACGTCGATAACTTTGACAACTTAGAAGATATCTTCTTTAAGTTTGGTCTGAATCTTTCCGATGAACTGATTCCACAAGTACAAAAAGCATTACATGAGGCCATCGGCGATATTATGGTGCCGGTCCACACCGGCAACGGCAGCATCGATCTGATTATCCCCGGCGTACATAAAGCCAATGGCCTTCGCCAACTGCAGAAATTATGGAGAATAGACGACAGCGAAGTGGTGGTCTTTGGCGATGGCGGTAACGATATTGAGATGCTGCGTCAAGCAGGCTTTAGTTTTGCAATGGAAAATGCCGGCAGCGCGGTCGTCGCAGCGGCAAAATACCGGGCAGGCTCCAATAACCGTGAAGGCGTACTGGATGTGATCGATAAAGTGCTTAAACACGAAGCGCCATTTAACCAATAAAACGGCAGCACGCCCGGCAACACAATACCTGAATGAAGGCTGCATAATTCGCGGAAATTAACCCGCTGCATTATTTCAGGCGAAATGATTATGAAAAATTGTCTACTGTTGGGCGCGCTTTTAATGGGCTTTACTGGTGTGGCGATGGCGCAAAGTGTCACCGTCGATGTGCCGAGTGGATACAAAGTGGTTGTGGTTCCTGATTCAGTCAGCGTTCCACAAGCGGTCAGCGTCGCGACTGTGCCGCAAACCGTCTATGTGGCTCCTGCGCCAGCTCCGGCTTACCGCCCGCATCCTTATGTTCGCCATCTTGCCAGCGTAGGTGAAGGGATGGTTATCGAACACCAGATTGACGACCATCACCATTAATTCGAGAATGCCTGATCGCACAAAGCAATCAGGCATTTTTTTACCCTTCGTGCGAATTTCCCATCTGTTTATCTTTTAAAAAGATAACCATCAGCAACAGCCACAAAATTCCGTTGACAAGGTTGAAGAGATTAAACAGTCCGTTGCCCCCGTTCAGCCAGGCATGTTTGCTGATTTCAATACCGACGGTAAAGATCAGCATTTGCAGCATCCCCATCGCCGCAGAAACCGTACCTTTACTCATATCGCTGGCAAACAGAGTTAATCGCACCAGTCCCGCATTCGCCAGACCAATACCGAAAGCATAAATACTTAACCCGGCGGTCATCCATAAATACGCGTGCGATGAGATAACCGTTGCCGCAGCAGCGACCAACAGACCAATCATAATCGGCCAGCCGCCCATAATAATCAGCGAACGTACGGTGCGACGCGAGGTCAGACGCGCTAACAGCAAGTTACCCGCTATTAACGCCCCGAAAATAGGCACTTGCAGCAAGCCATATTCATAGCTGCTCAACTGCTCACCGGTAATGATGATAATCGGCGACTGAGCGATCCACGCCAGCAACGGCAGGCTAACGAATCCCAGCGCCAGCGCCCCCGCAACAAAGCGACCGTTCTTCAGCACCAGCTTATAGTCACGACCGAGTTCTTTCAGCGACAGTTTCTCGCCTATACGCGTGGCGGTTTCAGGCATGGCTCGTTGCAGACCGAAAAAGGAGATCGCTGCCAATGCGGCAAACAAGACAAACATCCCCTCCCAGGGCAGCACATGGATCCACGCCGCGCCCACCAGCGGACCAAGTAGCGGAGCAATCAGCGCCACGTTCGCCATCAGCGCGGTGATCTTGATACAAACCGCCTCTTCGAAGGATTCCTGAATTGCGGCGTATCCCACAGCGCCAATGAAACAGAGGCTTATGCCCTGCAAGAAGCGCAACAAAGTGAATTGTTCAATGTTTTGCGCCAGTAATATTGCCAGACAGGTGATGATAAACCACACCACTCCCGCCAGCATCACCGGACGGCGACCAATACGATCCGACAGCGGCCCCAGGAGCCATTGTAAAAACATCCCGCCCGCCAGATATGCGGTCATCGAAGTAGGAACCCAATCAATGCCCGCCTGATATTGTTCCACCACGGCCAACATACCGGGTTGAATCATATCGTTGCCGATATAGGTTGAAAATTCGTACAGCACCAGACAGAGAGGGAAAAGTAACGCCTGACGTCCAAGCCTGGCACCGGAAGCTAATTTATTTTGCATGCAATTTCTTCGCCAATAATAATCGCGCAAAGTTTAATAAAAGCGCAGCTAACGAGAAAGCGAATTTTGTAGCTGAAACCACGGTTAAGCACATTCTTACATTATTGCGAGTATAGCTACGCTTTCTTTAAGTTTTATTTAACCTATGCCCGTTACAATCACCCACCGTAAACAGGCCGCTTGAGGGAAATAAGACGATGCCGCTTTACCCAGTTTAACCTGCACTTTATTCTCAACGACTTGCCTGTATTGGCTCCCTTTTAATCACTTTGCGTCGGGAAGTTATGCTGGAAAATTTGAATCTCTCTCTATTCTCTCTTATTAACGCGACGCCAGACTCGGCTCCGTGGATGATCTCGTTGGCGATTTTTATTGCTAAAGATTTGATTACCGTGGTGCCGTTGCTGGCCGCGATACTTTGGTTGTGGGGGCTTACAGCACAACGGCAACTGGTGATAAAAATCGCTATTGCGCTGGCGGTCAGCCTGTTTGTGTCCTGGACGATGGGGCATCTTTTTCCGCACGACCGCCCCTTTGTCGAAAATATCGGCTATAACTTCCTGCATCATGCGGCGGATGACTCATTCCCGAGCGATCACGGTACGGTGATTTTCACCTTTGCACTGGCATTTTTATGCTGGCATCGCCTGTGGTCCGGCTCACTTTTAATGGTGCTGGCCGTCGTCATTGCCTGGTCGCGCGTTTATCTTGGCGTCCACTGGCCGCTGGATATGCTCGGTGGATTGCTGGCAGGTATGATTGGCTGCCTTAGCGCCCAGATTATCTGGCAAGCGATGGGGCATAAACTCTATCAACGTCTGCAATCGTGGTATCGCTTCTGTTTTGCATTACCGATCCGCAAAGGCTGGGTGCGTGACTGATCTCTGCTAAAAAGTGTAGTATTGAGCGGCTCGCTTCAATAACTATTCAGAGGGATTATGGAAACACGTCGCGAAGAGCGTATCGGGCAGCTGCTGCAAGAATTAAAACGCAGCGATAAGTTACATCTTAAAGACGCCGCCGCCCTGCTTGGGGTTTCGGAGATGACGATTCGTCGCGATCTGAACAACCACAGTGCGCCCGTCGTTTTGCTCGGCGGCTATATTGTTCTGGAACCGCGCAGTGCCAGCCATTATCTGTTAAGCGATCAAAAATCCCGCCTGGTGGAAGAAAAACGCCGGGCGGCAAAACTGGCTGCGACGCTGGTAGAACCCGATCAGACCCTCTTTTTTGACTGTGGCACCACCACACCGTGGATTATTGAAGCGATTGATAATGAAATCCCTTTCACCGCCGTTTGTTATTCGCTAAATACCTTTCTGGCACTGAAAGAGAAACCTCATTGCCGCGCGTTTCTTTGCGGTGGTGAATTTCACGCCAGCAACGCCATTTTCAAACCCATCGATTTTCAGCAAACGCTGAATAATTTTTGCCCGGATATCGCTTTTTATTCCGCGGCGGGGGTGCATGTCAGTAAGGGCGCTACCTGTTTTAATCTTGAAGAGTTGCCGGTAAAACACTGGGCCATGTCGATGGCGCAAAAGCATGTGCTGGTTGTCGACCACAGTAAATTTGGCAAGGTGCGTCCGGCGCGCATGGGTGACCTGAAACGCTTTGATATTATGGTGAGCGATTGTTGCCCGGAAGATGAATATGTGAAGTACGCGCAGACGCAGCGTATTAAGTTGATGTATTAATGACGTATAACCGGATGACGTTTCGCGCCATCCGGTTATCAGAAGATTAAGAGAACCAGCTGCCGAACCACTGATGGAATTTCATCATCACGAAATCCCACATCCGACCAAAGAATCCCCCCTCTTCCACATTTTCCATCACGATCAGCGGACGCTGCTCAATGGATTTACCGTTAAGCTGGAAATCAATGGTGCCGACAACCTGACCTTTTTTCAGCGGTGCGGTAAGCTGCGGTTCCGTTAACGTGTAGCTCGCTTTCAGGTTTTTCAGCTGCCCACGCGGTATGGTCACTGAGCCCGCTTCGCCTGCCCCGAGATTCACTTCGCTCTTATCACCAAACCAGACGCGCTGAGTCACAAAGGTGGCATCAGGTTTAATTGGCGTCACGGTTTCAAAGAAGCGGAAACCCCAGGTCAATAATTTCTCAGACTCATTAAAACGGATACGGTCAGTTTTCGCACCCAGTACTACGGAGATCAAACGCATATCGCCCTGGGTAGCCGAAGCAACCAGATTATATCCCGCGCCTGCCGTGGTTCCTGTCTTCATGCCATCAACATTCAGATTGCTGCTCCATAGCAGACGGTTACGGTTAGGCTGTCGAATTTTGTTGAAGGTGAACTCTTTCTCTTTATGAATGGCATACTCTTCCGGCACATCGTGGATCAATGCTTTACCCAGCAATGCCATATCGCGCGCGGTACTGAACTGCCCCGGCGCATCCAGACCGTGCACCGTCTGGAAGGTAGTGTTGGTCAGACCCAGTTTTTTGGCATAACCATTCATCAGACCAATAAATGACTCCTGGCTCCCGGCAACGTAATCGGCCAGCGCAATACAGGCGTCATTACCGGACTGGATAATTACACCTTTGTTCAGGTCTGCCACCGAAACCTGATCGCCCGGTTTAAGGAACATTACCGATGAACCACGCAGTGCCGGATTTCCCGTCGCCCAGGCATCTTTACCGACCGTCACCATATCGGTGAGTTTAATCTTATCGGCCTTAAGCGCCTGCCCAACCACATAGCTGGTCATGATTTTAGTCAGGCTCGCGGGGTCCAGTTTTTCATCCGCATTGCCTTCTGCCAGCACTTTACCGCTGGCGTAATCCATTAAAATCCATGCACGCGCATCCACGCTCGGCGCTTCAACGGTTTGTTCCGCCGCGAATGCCGTTGGGGCAAAAAGGAATAAAAATGCAGAACCCGCTGCAAGACCACGAAGGAGAGAGGAGTATTGCGTCATAAATGCCACCCGAGTATCCATTCAAAAAAAATACGTTATATCGCCGTATGATAAGTTCGGTGATTAATAACGCACACACAAACTTAAAGAAACCGTAAGTTGGTAAAGTTTTTAAAGTTTATGCAATATCCTGCCGCTTCGCTGCTTCTGGTGTCATTTTTTTGCCAGCTGTTGCTTAAAAGTTAACTTTACTTCACCATCGGAGTCCTGTTCAGCCTGTGGCTGCCTGTCGGAAAAGGGGTGAGTATGATTACGCTGTGGGGTCGGAATAATTCAACCAACGTAAAAAAAGTATTGCTGACGCTCGAAGAACTGGAACTACCTTATGAGCAAATTCTCGCGGGCCGTGAGTTTGGGATAAATCACGATGCTGATTTTCTGGCGATGAACCCTAACGGGCTGGTGCCGTTGTTGCGTGACGACGAAAGTGATCTCATTCTTTGGGAATCAAACGCCATTGTCCGCTATCTGGCGGCACAGTACGGGCAAAAACGCCTGTGGATCGACTCACCGGCACGTCGTGCGGAAGCAGAAAAATGGATGGACTGGGCAAACCAGACGCTCAGTAATGCTCATCGCGGGATCCTGATGGGATTAGTCAGAACACCACCGGAAGAGCGCGATCAGGCCGCCATTGATGCCAGTTGTAAAGAGTGCGACGCCCTGTTTGCCCTGCTCGATGCGGAACTGGCAAAAGTAAAATGGTTCTCTGGCGACGAGTTTGGTGTGGGCGATATCGCTATCGCTCCGTTCATCTACAATTTGTTTAACGTTGGCCTGACCTGGACACCGCGTCCAAATCTGCAACGCTGGTATCAGCAACTCACTGAACGCCCCGCAGTGCGCAAAGTGGTGATGATTCCCGTTAGCTAATTGCGTGGGCTAACTTTAAGTAATTCCCCACTGGACTCGTCGGTGAGAACGTATAAATAACCGTCGGGTCCAGTGCGAACATCACGAATTCGCTGCCCTCTGTCCGTTAAAATACGGCCATCTTCTGTCACTTTGTCGCCGTTGACGCTCATCACAATGACATCTTTATCTTTCAGCGCGCCAATAAATAATTTTTGCTGCCACTGGGGGAATTTATCGCTGTTATAGAAGGCCATGCCGCTCACGGCGGGCGAATCTTTCCAGTAAAAAACAGGTTGCTCGGTCCCGGCGACGATCTCCCCTTTCGCTTCCGGTATCTTAAAGCCTGAATAGTTGATTCCCCAGGTTGCCAGCGGCCAGCCGTAGTTTTTGCCTTTTTGCGGGATATTAATTTCATCGCCACCGCGCGGGCCATGTTCATTCAGCCATAGTGCATTACTCCACGGATTCATCGCCATTCCTTGCGGATTACGAATGCCATAAGACCAGATCTCGGCGCGCGCACCGGATTCCTTTATAAAAGGATTATCATCCGGGATTTCGCCCTGGTCGGTCAGACGCACCAGTTTGCCCTGTAATTTATCCAGATCCTGCGCCGTCGGGCGCTGATTGTTTTCGCCCAGAGCAATAAAAAGATAACCTTTACCGTCGAATACCAGCCGCCCGCCAAAATGGTTGCCGGTAGACAGTTTTGGCATCTGGCGAAAGACGGTGCGGAAGTCGGTCACCTTTGAGAGATCATCACTTAAGCGGCCATAACCCACAGCAGTTCCGGCTTTGCCATCATCGCCAACTTCGGAATAACTTAACCAGATGCGGCGAGACTGAGCAAAATCAGGCGCTAAAACCACATCCAGCAGGCCACCCTGCCCGTGCGCCCAAACTTCCGGCACTCCGGAAAGCGGCGCAGATAATCCTTTTCCTGCTTGCCAGTGACGCAACTCGCCGCCGCGCAGAGTGATTAACATACCGTGATTGTCGGGTAAAAAGGCCAGCGCCCAGGGATGGTCGAGTTTGTCCTGCAGTACTTCGACATTTACCGTTGCAGGAGCCGCCCAGAGAGCGGAAGAAAGACAAATAAGGGGCACAAGGAAAAAGGATTGTCGATGCATAACGCCTCCGGATTGACTCTGGCTTAAAGCGTAGTCAGTGGAGGAGATAACAAATTCATTTTTACAAAAACTTAAACATGAAGGGGGAGACGCTTTCTCCCCCTTAGTTTTCAGGCCTTCTCAAGCATGGCGTGCTTCTGCAGGCTCTGGATACTCAGCGTTAAGCTCATCAGACAATTTTCAAGCTTATCGGCGTTGACGGTAATAACAGTCGGGCAATCATGGTGCCCACTCATCAAACATACTGCGGCTGTCGCTAATGCTTCTTCAGCATGATGAAGAGCACTCCACTCTTCCTGATCCAGATGAAGATTCAACCGCAGCGATTTATCGTGCAGTTCGCGATTCAGTTTAAAAAAGTTATCTCGTAGATGATTGCTTTCGCTGACGGACATGTATCCTTTTGCCTTCCTCAGTTGCACGTATGCGGCGAGGTCAACGCGTGCGTCGATCAACCGGTTCAGCAGATCGATTCGCTGTCTGTCAACGAACATACTTCGATCCTCCTCTTTCCAGCCTTATTGCAATTAAATAGTATGGCTATTTTTTGAGCAAAATGCTGTCCAGGATCAATTCTTCACGCCGAATTAACAAAATTTACATTTCCTTCTCCTCCGCCAGCGAATGAGATTGCGATACAAATTTTATCCAGAACTCTGTAGAATCCCTGCCCTGACCTTTCCTGTAACTGAATATTTTTTAAGCTATGAGCAAAGTAACTCCCCAGCCGAAAATCGGCTTTGTTTCCCTTGGCTGTCCGAAAAACCTTGTCGATTCAGAGCGTATTCTCACCGAACTACGCACTGAAGGTTATGACGTGGTACCGAGCTATGACGATGCGGACATGGTGATCGTCAACACCTGCGGCTTTATTGACAGCGCGGTACAAGAATCACTGGAAGCCATTGGTGAAGCGTTGAATGAAAACGGCAAGGTAATTGTGACCGGTTGTCTGGGGGCAAAAGAAGATCAGATCCGCGAAGTCCACCCGAAAGTGCTGGAAATCACCGGGCCTCATAGCTATGAGCAGGTTCTGGAGCACGTTCATCACTACGTGCCAAAACCGAAACACAACCCATTCCTGAGCCTGGTGCCAGAACAAGGCGTGAAACTGACGCCGCGTCATTATGCCTATCTGAAAATTTCTGAAGGCTGTAATCACCGCTGCACCTTCTGCATTATTCCGTCTATGCGCGGCGACCTGGTGAGCCGTCCGATTGGCGAAGTGTTAAGTGAAGCGAAACGTCTGGTTGATGCGGGCGTTAAAGAGATTCTGGTGATCTCGCAGGATACTTCCGCCTATGGCGTCGATGTTAAACATCGTACTGGCTTCCACAACGGCGAGCCGGTAAAAACCAGCATGGTCAGCCTGTGCGAACAGTTATCGAAACTGGGGATCTGGACACGTCTGCACTACGTTTACCCTTATCCGCATGTGGACGACGTCATCCCACTGATGGCAGAAGGCAAAATCCTGCCGTATCTGGACATTCCGTTGCAGCACGCCAGCCCGCGCATTCTCAAACTGATGAAGCGTCCGGGTTCTGTAGATCGCCAACTCGCGCGCATCAAACAGTGGCGCGAAATCTGCCCGGAACTGACCCTACGCTCAACCTTTATTGTCGGCTTCCCTGGCGAGACAGAAGAAGATTTCCAGATGCTACTCGACTTCCTGAAAGAAGCGCGTCTGGATCGCGTTGGCTGCTTTAAATACAGCCCGGTTGAAGGTGCAGACGCCAATGCCCTGCCTGACCAGGTTCCGGAAGAAGTGAAAGAAGAACGCTGGAACCGTTTCATGCAGCTGCAGCAGCAGATTTCCGCCGAGCGCCTGCAAGAGAAAGTGGGCCGTGAAATTCTGGTGATTATCGACGAAGTGGACGAAGAAGGCGCGATTGGTCGCAGCATGGCAGATGCACCGGAAATCGACGGAGCGGTTTATCTCAATGGTGAAACCAACGTTAAGCCGGGTGATATCCTGCGTGTGAAAGTCGAGCACGCCGATGAGTACGATTTGTGGGGTAGCCGGGTTTAATTAATCTTAAGGCAGATCTAACAAGGATATTGTTCTTCGATCTGCCTCTGCTACCCTTCCCGATGTCCTACCCTTACGCACAAAATCCCCTGACGCATAAATCGAGAAAAATGAATCGTACTCGAGGCAACTCTCACTTTTTCACACCAAATTAAAGTTTTGATCGCAATTACTTGAAATAAGCGTAATGGTTACTATAGTAAACATTACCACAAGGATGGATGTATGGGTGTGTATAAGGCAAGACGATTCAGCCAAAGCACGAAAAAACTTGGTATTCACGATAAAGTTCTCATGGCTGCCGCTGAAGAAGTGATGCAGGGCATATGGGAGGCTGATTTAGGTAGCGGTGTCATCAAAAAACGTTTACCCCTCCAACAAGGAAAGAGTGGTGGAGCCAGAACAATTATCTTTTTTAAATCAGCAAATCATGTGTTTTTTTATGATGGTTGGTCCAAGAGTGGTCTAAGCAGTAAAGGAACCAAAGAAATCGAAGATGATGAACTGGCGGCCTACAAAAAAATGGCAAATGCATTTCTGGCCTTTAGCAATAAGCAAATAGAGGATTTGATCGAAACTGGCTTTTTGATTGAGGTGAAAAATGAGCGATAAATTACAAATGATGCTGGAAGATGCAAAGGAACTGAATGCACTGGGCCTGATGTCTGATAGTGAAGTTGATGCCATTGCCGTCATGGTCAAAGCTCGTGAAGTCAGCGCCCGTATAGCCAAAGTCAAATCAATGACGGGTGAAGAGATCAAAGCCATCCGCACCCGATACGGCATGTCACAATCCGTGCTGGCACA
Organism: Escherichia sp. WS547; assembly: GCF_046486065.1. Lineage (NCBI taxonomy): Bacteria > Pseudomonadati > Pseudomonadota > Gammaproteobacteria > Enterobacterales > Enterobacteriaceae > Escherichia > Escherichia sp. WS547. Next base: position 89,668 of record NZ_JBJQMA010000006.1, read on the forward strand.
TACAATGGGAATGTCAAAAGAAAGTGTCTCGAAATGGGAACGTAATGAAATAAAACCGAGCGGCCCGGCATTACGTATTTTGAATACATTGGCAATAAAAGGGCCGGAAGTTTTTGCAAAGTAAAATGTTTGCAAATGATTTACCACATTCATTAGTACCCCTTGATTAAGGGGTACTAACACTATTCTAATTCTACTGCCAGCTAATCTGCGCCCTGCCGTTTTTCTTACTCTTATACAGCCGCTCATCCGCCAGCATTTTCAAGCGTTCGACGGTAGTACATTCATTTGAATGCGCTACACCGATACTGGTGCTTAAATTAATGCTTCCCACCTGGAAATGAACAATTTCTTTTAGAATCGATAGCAACTCTTCCAGCGTTCCACCCGTATAAATCACCGCAAATTCGTCACCGCCGAAGCGGTAGACTTTACCTTTATCTACGGGGATCTGTGATTTAAGGATTTTCACCACTTTCATCAACACTTCATCGCCCAGCAAATGACCGAAAGTGTCGTTGATGTTTTTGAATTTATCGACGTCAAACAGGCACAAATAACCGCCTTTTTCCGGCAGCGCTTTTAAATCTTCGTCAAAGGATTTTCTGCCCATTGCTTTGGTCAGGTCATCCAGGAACGCCGAGTTATACAGACTGTAGAGTTTTTTGACATCGGCAGCCGAAAAGAAAAGCCCGCCATCCAGTACGCGTTCAAAATGGTTATTAATGATGGCTTCTTTCTCCACAATACCACGATTAATCACTCTGCGTACCAGATAGAGGCAACTGACACCCGAAATCACTGCCACCAATGCGGCAAAGAAAATAATCAATGTACAGACCCGCAAATAAACATCTTTTTTATACGCAAATACGTACAATCCGGTCGGCAAATAGGCGAAGTGCTCCATCGCTTCCGAAACGGTGAAGATGGCGTTTTTAGCATTAAATTCATCACCGGTCACCGGTTTACCGTTCTTAAACAGAGAGAACATCAGGTTCTCGCTATCCATCGCCAGCGATTTTGACAGTAAAGAAAAACGCTCCAGACCAAGCAAAAATATCAGACTACGATTATGAGTTACCGGATAGAGGTAATAGACGAAGGTTTTACCGTCAAAAGAGATAAACCCTGTATTTTTGACATGTCGATACTTCACAATCTGCATAATATCTGCACAATAATTTTTCTCGAACTCCTTTACCTGAATACATTCGTCAGGAAATCAGATAAGGACCGACATCGTACAAATAAGAGGGTGAAACCGAGTCGGCGTAAGCTGTGCGCAAACCAACCAACAGCTGTTCCTCCGTGGGGTTTAGCGTGTTGATGAGATCAATTGCCACGCTACGCCGATATTCAGCAATATTTGCCACCGCAAAAGCAGTATCAATAACGGACTGTTTCAGGCCATACACCCGTTCCTTTACCATTTGAGTGTAGATCCCGCAGGCAACTGCTGAAATCATGATAAAAATCAGCAGACTGACTGTAAGTACGAACTTATTGATTCTGGACATACGTAAACTACTCTTTTACTAATTTTCCACTTTTATCCCAGGCGGAGAATGGCATGGGTTTCTGGTACAGATACCCCTGAGCCTGAACACATCCTAATTTGATTAATTCGCGCGCAACGTCTTCGCTCTCTACGCCTTCCGCAATCACCGGGATCCGGTTATAGCGTGCCAGATCGAAAATAATGCGCACAATTTTTCCCGCAGTACCGAAAATATCGCCGGTAAATTGTGAGTCCACTTTTATGCTATCTGGATTAATTTCATAAAAACGTTTCAGGTTTGACAAACCGGTGCCAAAGTCATCAATCGATATCTGTACCCCTTGTTTACGCAGTTGTTCAATATTGAGATAAAAATGTTCATTAATTCGCTCGATCACGGTTTCAGTGATCTCAACACAGAGGCTGTTCTCCTTCAGGCCATTTTCTTTCATGATGGTGGTAAAACGCTCATGAAAGTGTGGTTCGTTTAACTGCCAGGGCGAAACATTAATATGCAGTAAGAAATCATCCTTCAGCGACGCACGCTGACTAAAATGTCTGAATTCACCCATTGCCGTTTTAATAATCTGATAACCCAGCTCATTGATAAACCCGATATCTTCAGCAATGGTAATGAACTTTAGCGGTGAAATGATCCCCCGCTCCGCAGACACCCAACGGCACAACGCCTCCGCGCCCAGAATGGCGCGGGTGTTAATATCAACGATCGGTTGATAGACGAGGAATAGTTCGCCAATTTCCATTGCATGGCGAATATTACGCGCAATCCAGATATTCTCTTCTATTTCGTTGAGTTTCGCGTCATCACAGAAAATAAACTCTGAGAACATATGGTCACGGATACTGGAAATCGCCAGTTTCAGTTTTTCTGCGTAACTCCAGGCGTTTTCTCCCTGCAAAGGTTCACAAATGGCAGACTTATGGATGCGCAGATTGCGGTAGCCAAAGCTGCTGTCAAAATCGTTTATCATCGCTATTTTACGGGTAAATGTCTGTACATTTTCCCGGCACAGAAGTAAATAGAGATCGGCATTGAATGTCACGATATCGCAGCATTGCGCATATTTCTCGGCAATTCGCTGACACAATTTCCTGACGATTTTATTGCGTTCATCAACACCAAACACCGCTTCCACGGCTTCCAGACCACACAGTTTGATGATCCCCACAGCCAGATACTGATTATTGTTGGACTCAATAATCGCCATATTTTTAATAAAACCGCTTTCCTGATCGTAAGAGATCAGTGAGAGCAATTTATTTGACCGTTCAATTTCGGCATCTTTCATTTCCGCGATCGAATTTTTGATGCTGATAATCTCTTTCGCATCGCCTTCGCGAATTTTCAGAGCCTCGATTTGATCCGTTGAGTCAGGCAAAAACGCCAGCGTATTAACCAGCTCTGTCATTTCAGAAAATTGCCGACGGAACACACGAGTGGTCATTAAATAAACCACCAGCAATACGATAATAATGAAAGCAAACGGCAGATAAAAAAGTTTATCTGATGCGTTCAATAAATTACCACCAGGATAATAAAAATAGATTTCGAATAATGCGTTGTTTGGCACCGCTGAAGTTTTTTCGATATATTCAGTATCGACAGAATCAATAATATTATAATTACCTTCGCTATTATAAATAATTAGTTTTTCACGAGCGAGTTGATTCTTGGCAATGATCTCATGGCCTTGTTTTAAAAATAGAACTTCATCATTAGCGCTGATTTGATCAAGATACTCGTTCAGATATCGCCAGTTTAAATCGACATGAATTTTATCCACCGCTAACAAATCATGATCTTTGCCGTTGATGTGTAGTGTAAAAGAGATACATTTTTTACCCGGACGATCAAAGCAATTGTATGCCGGATTCCAGCTGTTGTTAGAGTCATCTGAAGCCACCGACCACGGTCGTTTCGATGGGTTAAAATCGGCAAAAATTACCCGCCCTGACTCGTCGACAAGCGGTCCATTTACTTGTTCCTGATGATAAACAACGATTTTATCATTCGCCCTCCGCGAAAAAAGATAATATTTATTATCATCAAGTACCAGTCCCACCGAGTCTAAAAATGGCATCATTTCCATTTTAAGAATCACGGCGCGTTGAATCTCCTCTGTATTTTTTAATAAATACAGTGAGTCCTTTAATGTCAGGGCCGAACGTTCAATATCTTTAAAGAAATAGCCAACGTTTTTCTGAATAAGTTCAAAGCGGCTATCGGCACGTTTTACCGCGCGCTCCGATACCAGTTGATAGTTAATGATGAAAAAAAGACCAATAAATGACAGTGCTGCCAATAAAAATAAAATTATCAGCCTTATCTTTATCTTTTCGTATAAACTCAGCATGTTAATACATTTAACAAAATAACTATCTGAACGCTGTGCCGCTGCAAAAATTGTCCCTTGCTGCGGCTTTTTAACCAAATTACCCGATTCTACAAAATCAGCAGAAAGTTACAACACTTGCTTAGGGCAATAATTTCCTGTGAGGTGATTACCCTTTCAAGCAATATTCAAACGTAACTATCCTTTAATTTTCGGATCCAGCGCATCGCGTAAACCATCGCCCAACAAATTGAACGCCAGTACGGTCAGAAAAATAGCCAGGGCCGGAAAAACAGCGACATGCGGCGCGATAACCATATCCGCTCGTGCCTCATTGAGCATTGCTCCCCACTCTGGTGTCGGCGGCTGCGCACCGAGGCCGAGAAATGACAGGCTGGCGGCAGAGATAATCGAGGTGCCGATGCGCATGGTGAAAAACACCACGATAGAAGAGACGGTCCCAGGCAAGATATGACGCAATAAAATGGTCATATCGCTGGCACCAATACTGCGTGCTGACTCAATAAAGGTTTGCTGTTTCAACACCAGCGTGTTGCCGCGCACCAGGCGGGCAAACGCGGGGATGGAAAAAATGGCGACAGCGATAATCACGTTAGCAATGCCGCTTCCCAACACCGCAACAACAGCGATCGCCAGTAAAATACCCGGGAAGGCAAACAGCACATCGCAAATGCGCATGATTAGCCGATCCCACCAGCCTTCATAATATCCAGCAAGCAAGCCCAGCAACGTCCCGATCGCCGCACCGATAAACACGGCAAACACACCCGCCGCCAGTGAGATTTGCGCACCAACCAGGACACGGCTGAAAATGTCGCGCCCCAGTGAATCGACGCCAAACCAGTGCTGCAAAGAAGGTCCGTTATTCAGATTGTCATAATCGAAATAATTTTCGGCGTCATAGGGAGCGATCCAGCGTGCAAAAATGGCCACTACAATCAATAAAATAACGAATAATGCGGCGGTCATCGCCATATGCTGACGGCGAAATCGTCGCCAGAATTCATGCCACGGTGTACGTACCTGGTCAGGTTTGACCAGTGGCATGGCGTTTAACGCCGCCTGACGTCGCCAGTTAAATAGTCGCATCCTTACTTGTACCTGATAGCCGGGTTAATGGCGGCGTAAAGCACATCCACCACTAAGTTGATAAGAATAAATTCCAGCGAGAAAAGCAGAATTTCCGCCTGAATCACCGGGTAATCGCGCATTTCTACGGAGTCAACGAGTAAGCGTCCAAGTCCGGGCCAGTTGAAAACCTTCTCCACCACGATGGAACCACCGAGCAAGAAGCCAAACTGTAAGCCCATCATGGTCACTACCGGGATCATCGCGTTACGTAGCCCGTGTTTGAGGACAACCCAGGTTTCGCTCACCCCTTTCGCCCTCGCGGTACGCATATAATCTTCGCTTAAAACATCGACAAACGACGCGCGGGTAAAGCGCGCCATCACGGCTGCCACTGCCGCGCCGAGCGTCAGGGAGGGTAAAATGTAGTGCTGCCAACTGTCTGCTCCCACGGTAGGCAGCCAGCCCAGTTCAACGGAGAATACCTGAATTAAAAGCATCCCCAGCGCAAATGCCGGAAACGAGATCCCCGACACCGCAATGGTCATACTCAATCGATCCGGCCAACGATTACGCCAGACGGCGGCGATAATTCCCGCCGCCATACCAAATATCACCGCCCAGACCATACTGGTTATGGTCAGCCACAGCGTTGGCATAAAGCGGCTGGCAATCTCATCGGCAACCGGACGACGCGACACCATCGACAGGCCAAAATCCCCCTGCACAGCATTGCTGATATAGTGCCAGAACTGGTGATACAGCGGCTGATCCAACCCCAGCTGCTGACGCACCAGTTCTATAACCTGCGCATCAGCTTCGGGCCCGGCAATCAATCGCGCCGGATCGCCGGGCAGCATATGGACAAATAAAAACACCAGCACCGAGACGATAAACAGCGTTGGAATCAACCCCAGTAAGCGTTTGATAACGTAATTAAGCATTCCACTCCCTGCGTTGCTTATTGCAAATCCGCGTCTTCAAAGCTGAAACCGGTGTCTGGCATGATCCAAAAACCGGTCAGGTTTTTACTGTGTGCCGACACCAGTTTTTCTACCACCAGCGGGATCCACGGCGACTCTTGCCAGATGATATCCTGCGCCGCCTTATATAAACGGGTCTTTTCCGCCGGATCATTAGTTTTCAGTGCCTGAGCCAGGAAGTCATCCACCTGTTTATTGCTGTAAAACGCGGTATTAAACAGCGTCGGTGGCCAGTTTTGCGATGCAAACAGCGGCGATAGTGCCCAGTCAGCTTCGCCGGTTGAAGCCGACCAGCCAGTGTAGAACATCCTCACTCCGCTCTCTTTTTGCCCTTTACCTTCAACTTCTGCCGCCCGATGTCCGGCATCCATCGCAGTCACCTGGGCTTTAATCCCGACCTGCGCTAACTGCTGCTGGGTAAATTGCAGCACTTTCTGCGCGGTGCTGTGGTTATGTGACGACCACAGCGTGGTACTGAAACCGTTGGGATATCCCGCCTCTTTCAGTAATTCGCGCGCTTTCACTGGATCGTAAGGCCACGGTTTATAACTTTGCGCGTAGGCGATACTCGGCGGTACCACACCAGTAGCTGGCGTTGCATAGCCCGCGAAGGCTACTTTCACCAGCGCCGGGCGGTTAATGGCGTAATTCAGCGCCTCACGGACCTTCGGGTTATCGAACGGCTTTTGCGTCACGTTCATACTGATATAACGCTGCATAATTGACGGACTGGCCATCAACTCGATATTTTTGTTTTTCTCCAGCAGTGCGGCCTGCTCGTAGGGAATGGGGAAAGCAAACTGCGCTTCACCGGTTTGCAGCATTGCCGCGCGGGTATTGTTATCCGCCACCGGACGCCAGGTTATGCTGTCCAGTTTGGGCAATCCTGGCTGCCAGTAACCCGCGAATTTTTTCACCTTCACAAAATCGGTCTGATTCCAGGTATCCAGTTCATACGGCCCGGTTCCCACCGGATGAAAACCAATCTCCTTGCCATATTTTTCCAGCGCTGCCGGCGAAATCATCGCGGTCGCCGGATGGGCAAGAATATTAATAAACGCTGAGAACGGCTGTTTGAGGGTAATCTTTACCGTTGTTGGATCGATCGCTTCCGTTTTGGCAATATTCTTATACAGGTTGTAGCGTTTAAGATGATTCGCCGGATCGCTGGCCCGGTCCAGATTCGCTTTTACCGCCGCTGCGTTGAAGTCGGTGCCATCCTGGAATTTAATTCCTTCCCGCAATTTCACGGTGTAAGTAAGGCCGTCATCGGAAACGGTATAACTCTCCGCCAGCACGTTTTTCAGTTTCATCTCTTTATCGAGACCGAACAGCCCCTGGTAAAACGATTTCGCTACGGCCTGAGATAACGTGTCATTTGCGTCATACGGATCGAGCGTGGTGAAGTTCGATCCTACCGCCACCACCACATCTTTGGCAGCGAATGCACAAGATGCCATCAACGCTGTCGCAATGCCCAGCGCCACTAACCCACTACGGTGTACAGCTCTTGCCATTTTATTCTCCGCCTGAATGTTATCTACGCATGAATGCGTATTCTGATTGTGGTTGTGCGACGTAATGCCCCGGCCCGACGCATTGCAACGAGACGGCTGCCACCTCTTCGCCACGCAGATGAATATTGCTGGGAAGATCGTCCGACAGCAGTACACGCTGCGGTCGTTGTCGGGACGGTTCAGCGACCGGAACTGCCGCCAGTAATTTACGCGTATAAAGATGCTGCGGGTTTTCGAAGACCGCGCGCCGTGGACCAATTTCAACAATTTGTCCGAGATACATCACCGCCACACGATGACTAATCCGCTCTACCACGGCCATATCGTGGGAGATAAACAGATACGCAATGCCGAAATCACGCTGGAGATCGAGCAACAAGTTGATAATCTGCCCGCGAATAGAAACATCCAGCGCCGAAACGGCTTCGTCGGCAATGATCACTTTTGGATTCAATGCCAACGCGCGAGCAATGCAGATGCGCTGGCGCTGACCGCCGGAAAACTCATGCGGGTAACGCCAGGCATGTTCAGGTAACAGGCCCACGCGCTCCAGCAACCACGCAACGCGTGCAGCCGCTTCTTTACCTGTCAATAAACCGTGTACGCGCAGCGGTTCGATAATCGAATCACCGATGGTCTGACGTGGGTCCAGCGAAGCGTAAGGGTCCTGAAAAATAAACTGAATATCCCGGCGCAATGCCTGAAGTTTGCCGGGTGACAAGGTATCGATTCGCTGACCGTTAAAGATAATTTCGCCGCCCTGCGATTCGACCAGGCGCAGCAACGCCCGCCCGGTAGTGGATTTACCGCTGCCAGACTCGCCCACCAGCGATAGCGTTTCGCCAGGCCAGAGATCAAAACTGACTTTCTCAACGGCATGCACTTCCCGCGTTACGCGATTCAACAAACCGCTGCGCAAAGGGAAACGGGTGACCAGATTACGCACCCGTAAAACAGGTTCGCCATCCACCACCGTTTTCTGCTCGATGGGTGGTTCCTGTTTCGCTGGATGTTCAAGCGATATCAATGGGAAACGTCGGGGATAATCTAACCCTTTCATCGCACCAAGTTGCGGAACAGCAGCTAACAGCGCACGGGTGTAAGGATGTTGCGGTGCATGAAAAATCTGTTCGACGCTACCCGTTTCCACCGCCTCGCCCTGATACATCACCAGTACCCGATCGGCAATCTCTGCCACCACGCCCATATCGTGAGTGATAAAGATAACGCCCATCGACATCTCTTTTTGCAATACTTTGATTAATTGCAGGATCTGCGCCTGAATAGTGACATCCAGCGCGGTGGTTGGCTCATCGGCAATCAGCACCGCCGGGCGGCATGACAGCGCCATCGCAATCATCACTCGCTGGCGCATCCCGCCAGAGAGTTGATGCGGATAACGTGAAAGGATGGTTTGTGCCTCCGGAATGCGTACCTGATCCAGCATCCGCTTCGCCTCGACCATTGCTTCTTCACGACTGGCGTTTTGATGCAGACGAATAGATTCAGCAATCTGTTCACCCACAGTAAATACCGGGTTCAGCGATGTCATCGGCTCCTGAAATATCATCGCCATATCCGCACCGCGCACATGGCGCATTTGTGCAGCGCTCTGCTCGCTAAGTTCAATCACTTCACGACTGCGCCGCCGCAACAGCATTTGATCGCACTGCACTAAACCGCCCGCCTGTTCCAACAAGCGCATCAATGCCAGCGCAGTCACTGACTTACCAGAGCCGGATTCGCCAACAATTGCCAGCGTCTCACCGCGTTGCAGGCTAAAAGAGAGATTGCGGACCACAGCTATTTTCTGCTGGTCCTGCATAAAGGCAATATTCAGATTTTCAACCGCCAGCACATCACCGGCATCAAGTTCATCACTGTGTGGCAACGGTGTCCCCTTTTTCACGGTAGATACCGGTGGTTGGCGTATCGCCTGCGTAGCCCCAGGCGCGATACATTCCTTCGGTGTTAAACGGTAGCGCGACATTCCCTTCATGGTCGATAGCGATTAAGCCACCGCTACCGCCAAGCGCAGGGAGTTTTTCCATTACTACCCGCTCGCAGGCTTCCGCGAGACTTAATCCGCCGTAATCCATTAACGCGGCGATGTCATATGCCGCCAGCGCGCGGATGAAGACTTCGCCCGTGCCGGTACAAGAAACCGCCACACTGGCGTTATTGGCGTAGCATCCGGCACCCACTAAGGGACTATCGCCAACTCGTCCGGGTAATTTATTGGTCATTCCGCCCGTGGACGTGGCTGCCGCCAGATTGCCGTCTAAATCCAACGCCACGGCCCCCACGGTGCCCATTTTCTGTTTTTCATCCAGTTGCGCACCGCTATGGTCGAGGACTGTTGCCCCTTCCTCACGCGCTGCCATTAGTTGTTCATAACGCAAAGGCGTGGAGAAAATCTCCGGTGAGACGCGCTCCATGCCATGAGCAAACGCAAAATTTTCTGCCCCTTCGCCAATCATCATCACATGCGGGCTTTGCTCCATCACCAGCCGGGCGGCAAGAACCGGATTACGCAGATGACTAACGCCCGCCACCGCACCGGCTTTCAGGGTGTTACCATCCATCACACAGGCGTCCAGTTCATGGGTTTCATCACGCGTAAAGACAGCGCCAATTCCGGCGTTAAACAGTGGACACTCTTCCAGCAGACGCACCGCTTCCGTCACCACATCCAGCGCACTTTCGCCCGCTTCCAGCATTTTCTGCCCGGTTTCAACAATGGCAGACAGCGCCTCGATGTAGCGTAATTCCTGTTGCAGACTCATCTGCGCGCGGCTAATTGCACCTGCGCCGCCATGAATTGCAATGACTGCTTTGCCCATAGTATTCATCCATTAAGGGTGGCTCGCCACTTTTGCTATAAATATCAGAATTTTTATGAATTACTCATTCAATTTTTGAATATAGAAAGATGGATATGGCATGTAAAGGCAGGAGCCAGCGCTACGCCCGAGGTGGCATACAGTCTGTGGCGTTTTTCTGACATAATAGGCAAATTCGATTTTGCCTCCGCAGGAGTGTTTTCATGGAATTTACCACCGGATTGATGTCGCTCGACACCGCGCTTAATGAGATGCTTTCTCGCGTCACCCCACTGACCGCCCAGGAAACGCTGCCACTGGTACAGTGTTTTGGTCGTATTCTGGCGAGCGATGTCGTTTCGCCGCTTGATGTCCCGGGGTTTGATAACTCCGCTATGGACGGCTACGCGGTGCGTTTAGCCGATATTGCCTCCGGGCAACCGCTGCCCGTTGCCGGTAAATCCTTTGCCGGTCAGCCGTACCATGGTGAATGGCCTGCGGGTACCTGCATTCGTATTATGACCGGTGCGCCGGTGCCAGAAGGCTGCGAAGCGGTGGTCATGCAGGAACAGACTGAACAAACGGACAATGGCGTGCGTTTTACTGCTGAAGTGCGTAGCGGGCAAAATATTCGCCGTCGCGGTGAAGATATCTCTGCGGGTGCGGTTGTTTTCCCGGCGGGAACACGCCTGACTACCGCAGAGCTGCCAGTAATTGCTTCACTGGGGATTGCCGAAGTTCCGGTGATTCGTAAAGTGCGTGTAGCGCTGTTTTCTACCGGTGATGAACTCCAGTTGCCAGGCCAGCCGCTGGGCGACGGCCAAATCTACGATACCAACCGTCTCGCCGTACACCTGATGTTAGAACAGCTGGGATGCGAGGTAATCAACTTAGGGATTATCCGCGACGATCCCCATGCCCTGCGCGCCGCTTTTATTGAAGCCGACAGCCAGGCGGATGTGGTGATCAGTTCCGGCGGTGTTTCAGTGGGTGAAGCGGATTACACCAAAACCATTCTTGAAGAGCTGGGGGAGATCGCCTTCTGGAAGCTGGCGATTAAACCAGGTAAACCGTTCGCGTTCGGAAAACTTTCTAATAGCTGGTTCTGCGGCCTGCCGGGCAACCCGGTTTCAGCGACGCTGACCTTCTATCAACTGGTACAGCCTTTGCTGGCAAAACTAAGCGGCAATACCGCCAGCGGCCTGCCCGCGCGCCAGCGTGTGCGCACGGCATCGCCTCTGAAGAAATCGCCAGGACGCCTTGATTTCCAGCGCGGCGTGCTGCAACGCAACGCCGATGGCGAACTGGAAGTGACGACCACCGGACATCAGGGTTCACATATATTTAGCTCCTTTAGCCTCGGTAACTGCTTTATCGTGCTGGAGCGCGATCGCGGCAATGTTGAAGCGGGCGAATGGGTGGAAGTAGAACCGTTTAACGCGTTGTTCGGAGGCCTGTAATGGCGGAACTCAGCGATCAGGAGATGCTGCGCTACAACCGGCAAATCATTCTGCGCGGTTTTGATTTTGACGGTCAGGAGGCGCTAAAAGATTCTCGTGTGCTGATCGTCGGCCTCGGTGGACTCGGCTGTGCAGCTTCGCAGTATCTGGCAAGCGCCGGTGTCGGCAACCTGACGCTGCTCGACTTCGACACGGTTTCGCTCTCGAATCTGCAACGCCAGACGCTGCACAGCGATGCCACGGTCGGGCAACCGAAGGTGGAATCCGCCCGTGACGCCCTGACGCGGATCAACCCACATATCGCGATTACGCCAGTCAATGCGCTGCTTGATGACGCTGAACTTGCTGCGATGATTGCAAAACACGATCTGGTGCTCGACTGTACGGATAACGTTGCGGTACGTAATCAACTGAACGCAGGCTGTTTTGCCGCGAAGGTGCCGCTGGTTTCCGGCGCGGCAATTCGTATGGAAGGTCAAATCACGGTCTTCACTTATCAGGACGGCGAGCCTTGCTATCGCTGCCTCAGCCGTTTGTTTGGCGAGAACGCGTTAACCTGCGTAGAAGCAGGCGTGATGGCACCGTTAATCGGCGTAATTGGTTCGTTGCAGGCAATGGAAGCAATCAAACTGCTGGCAGGTTATGGCAAACCAGCCAGCGGGAAAATCGTGATGTACGATGCGATGACCTGTCAGTTTCGCGAAATGAAACTGATGCGCAATCCGGGGTGTGAGGTGTGCGGGCAGTAACTGCCACCTCCAGGCCAGATAAGACGCGGCACTCCGCCACGTCATCAGCAATTTATGAGGATGCAGAACGTCCGGTTAAATCGACGTTCTGCCAAACGCTCCCTGCCAGTCCTGCTCAAACTTCGCCACAGCGGCATCAACCGCCGGATAGCTAATCATCTGTTGTGCCACATCCAGCGGCAGAGTAATTGATTCACACCCTGCCAGTAAGCAGTCCAGCGCCTGACGCGGGGTTTTAAAACTCGCGGCTAACACTTTCGCCTGCGGCGCATGCATTTTCAATAACTGGTGTAAGTCGGTCACAGTCTGAATACCGCTACCGCCCTGAGCATCAATACGATTAACGTAAGGCGCAACATATTCCGCACCTGCCAGCGCCGACAGTAGCCCTTGTGCTGCGCCATATACCGCGGTTCCCAGCGTCGGAATCCCTTCCGCTTTTAACATCTTAATCGCTGCCAGCCCCTCAGCGGTCACCGGAACTTTCACCACGATATCCGCAATAATAGAACGCAATTTACGTGCGTCATTCACCATCCCTTCAGCAGTGGTAGCCATTACCTGGGCAAACAGACGCCCCTGACCGTCCATCGCCTCGTGAAGTTGCGGAAGCACAACCTCCAGCGGTTTTTTACCCGCTGCGATAATGCTTGGGTTAGTGGTCACACCCGCCAGCGGAAAAATACGTGACAGCGCCTTCACCGCAACAACGTCTGAAGTATCCAGATACAGTTCCATAACCATCCTCAAAATGTACTTTTTGTCTGAATGTAGACTATCACGGGAAAACTCTCTGAACAGTTGACGCACATCAATCTAACTTTCATTCGAAAGTATTTTAATGTTTGAACGAAACAGAGAGGCAACTATGATTTTCAATATTCAACGCTACTCGACCCATGATGGCCCCGGTATCCGCACGGTCGTATTTCTTAAAGGCTGTTCGCTGGGCTGCCGCTGGTGTCAGAACCCGGAAAGCCGCGCCCGCACGCAGGATCTGCTGTATGACCCACGTCTGTGCCTGGAAGGCTGTGAGCTGTGCGCTAAGACCGCGCCGGACGTGATTGAGCGCGCGCTGAATGGTTTGCTTATTCATCGGGAAAAGTTAACCCCGGAGCATCTGACGGCGTTAACCGACTGCTGTCCGACACAGGCGTTAACCGTGTGTGGTGAAGTGAAAAGCGTTGAGGAGATCATGGCGACCGTTTTGCGGGATAAACCGTTTTACGATCGCAGCGGCGGCGGCTTAACGCTTTCCGGCGGTGAACCATTCATGCAGCCGGAAATGGCGACGGCGCTGCTGCAAGCCAGCCACGAGGCCGGCATTCATACTGCGGTAGAAACTTGTCTGCATGTGCCGTGGAAATATATCGCCCCTTCTCTGCCCTATATCGATCTGTTTCTTGCCGATTTAAAACACGTTGCCGACGCGCCGTTTAAACAGTGGACCGACGGTAACGCCGCCAGAGTGCTGGATAACCTGAAAAAACTCGCCGCAGCGGGCAAAAAAATCATTATCCGCGTGCCGCTGATTCAGGGCTTTAATGCCGACGAAACCTCTGTAAAAGCCATTACCGATTTTGCCGCCGACGAGCTGCACGTTAGCGAAATTCATTTCCTGCCCTACCACACGCTGGGCATCAACAAATATCACTTACTTAATCTGCCCTATGACGCCCCGGAACAACCGCTTGATGCGCCAGAACTGCTCGACTTTGCCCAGCAGTATGCCTGCCAGAAAGGGTTAACCGCGACCTTACGAGGATAACAACCATGACCACACTGAAACTGGACACGCTCAGCGATCGCATTAAAGCGCACAAAAATGCGCTGGTGCATATTGTGAAACCGCCGGTCTGTACCGAGCGCGCGCAGCACTATACTGAGATGTATCAACAACATCTCGATAAGCCGATCCCGGTACGTCGCGCGCTGGCGCTGGCGCATCACCTGGCGAATCGCACCATCTGGATCAAGCACGATGAGTTGATCATTGGCAACCAGGCAAGCGAAGTTCGCGCCGCGCCGATCTTCCCGGAATATACCGTCTCCTGGATCGAAAAAGAGATTGATGATCTGGCAGATCGTCCCGGTGCTGGCTTTGCGGTGAGCGAAGAGAACAAACGTGTTCTGCATGAAGTGTGCCCTTGGTGGCGCGGTCAGACGGTACAGGATCGCTGCTACGGCATGTTTACCGATGAGCAAAAAGGTCTGCTGGCGACCGGAATCATTAAAGCGGAAGGCAATATGACCTCCGGCGATGCGCACCTGGCGGTGAATTTCCCGCTACTGCTGGAAAAAGGTCTTGATGGTCTGCGCGAGAAAGTAGCGGAACGTCGCTCGCGCATCAACCTGACGGTGCTGGAAGATTTACATGGCGAGCAGTTCCTGAAAGCGATTGATATCGTGCTGGTGGCAGTCAGTGAACACATTGAACGTTTCGCTGCCCTGGCGCGTGAAATGGCCGCGACCGAAACCCGCGAAAGCCGTCGCGATGAACTGCTGGCGATGGCAGAAAACTGCGATCTTATCGCCCACCAGCCGCCGCAGACTTTCTGGCAGGCGCTGCAACTGTGTTACTTCATCCAGTTGATTTTGCAGATCGAATCTAACGGTCACTCAGTATCTTTTGGTCGTATGGACCAGTATCTGTACCCGTATTATCGTCGCGACGTTGAACTCAACCAGACGCTGGATCGTGAACACGCCATCGAGATGCTGCATAGCTGCTGGTTGAAACTGCTGGAAGTGAACAAAATCCGCTCCGGCTCGCACTCGAAAGCCTCTGCGGGAAGTCCGCTGTATCAGAACGTCACCATTGGCGGACAAAATCTGGTTGATGGTCAACCAATGGACGCGGTGAATCCACTCTCTTACGCGATCCTCGAATCCTGCGGTCGCCTGCGTTCCACTCAGCCTAACCTCAGCGTGCGTTACCATGCAGGAATGAGCAACGATTTCCTCGACGCCTGCGTACAGGTGATCCGTTGCGGCTTCGGGATGCCGGCGTTCAACAACGACGAAATCGTGATCCCGGAATTTATTAAACTCGGTATTGAACCGCAGGACGCTTACGACTATGCAGCGATTGGTTGTATCGAAACCGCCGTCGGTGGCAAATGGGGCTATCGCTGTACCGGCATGAGCTTTATCAACTTCGCCCGTGTGATGCTGGCGGCGCTGGAAGGCGGTCGTGATGCCACCAGCGGCAAAGTGTTCCTGCCACAAGAAAAAGCGTTGTCGGCAGGGAACTTTAACAATTTCGATGAAGTAATGGACGCGTGGGACACGCAAATCCGTTACTACACCCGCAAATCAATCGAAATCGAATATGTCGTTGACACCATGCTGGAGGAGAATGTGCACGATATTCTCTGCTCGGCGCTGGTGGATGACTGTATTGAGCGAGCAAAAAGTATCAAGCAAGGCGGCGCGAAATATGACTGGGTTTCTGGCCTGCAGGTCGGCATTGCCAACCTCGGCAACAGCCTGGCGGCAGTGAGGAAACTGGTGTTTGAACAGGGCGCGATTGGTCAGCAACAGCTGGCTGCCGCACTGGCGGATGACTTCGATGGCCTGACTCATGAGCAACTGCGTCAGCGGCTGATTAACGGTGCGCCGAAGTACGGCAACGACGATGATACCGTCGATACGCTGCTGGCTCGCGCTTATCAGACCTATATCGACGAACTGAAACAGTACCATAACCCACGCTACGGTCGTGGTCCGGTTGGCGGCAACTATTACGCGGGTACGTCGTCTATCTCCGCTAACGTACCGTTTGGCGCGCAGACTATGGCAACACCGGACGGGCGTAAAGCCCACACCCCGCTGGCAGAAGGCGCAAGCCCGGCTTCCGGTACTGATCATCTTGGCCCTACTGCGGTCATTGGCTCGGTGGGTAAACTGCCTACGGCAGCGATTCTCGGCGGCGTGTTGCTCAACCAGAAACTGAATCCAGCAACACTGGAGAACGAATCTGACAAGCAGAAACTGATGATCCTGCTGCGCACCTTCTTCGAGGTGCATAAAGGCTGGCATATTCAGTACAACATCGTTTCCCGCGAAACGCTGCTGGAGGCGAAAAAACATCCCGATCAGTATCGCGATCTGGTAGTGCGCGTCGCGGGCTATTCCGCCTTCTTCACCGCGCTCTCTCCAGACGCACAGGACGATATCATCGCCCGTACTGAACATATGCTGTAATCCCCTCAGCCCGGCGGCGGCGTCGCCGGGCCAAATCATTCACATCATCAATTTCAGCCTCGCTTTCATTCGAAATATAATTTGTGCTCTGCGTCACATTGTTATTACACTGTTACGGTTTCATTTTCGAGCCAGGAGCACACCTATGAGCGTAAAAGTTATCGTCACAGACATGGACGGTACTTTTCTTAACGACGCCAAAACGTACAACCAACCACGTTTTATGGCGCAATATCAGGAACTGAAAAAGCGCGGCATTGAGTTCGTTGTCGCTAGCGGTAATCAGTATTACCAGCTTATTTCGTTCTTTCCTGAGCTAAAGGATGAGATCTCTTTTGTCGCGGAAAACGGCGCACTGGTTTACGAACATGGCAAGCAGTTGTTCCACGGCGAACTGACCCGACATGAATCGCGGATTGTGATTGGCGAGTTGCTAAAAGATAAGCAACTCAATTTTGTCGCCTGCGGTCTGCAAAGTGCATATGTCAGCGAAAATGCCCCTGAAGCATTTGTCGCACTGATGGCAAAACACTACCATCGCCTGAAACCTGTAAAAGATTATCAGGAGATTGACGACGTACTGTTCAAGTTTTCGCTCAACCTGCCGGATGAACAAATCCCGTTAGTGATCGACAAACTGCACATAGCGCTGGATGGCATTATGAAACCCGTCACCAGTGGTTTTGGCTTTATCGACCTGATTATTCCTGGCCTGCATAAAGCGAATGGTATTTCGCGGTTACTGAAACGCTGGGATCTGTCGCCGCAAAATGTGGTAGCGATTGGCGACAGCGGTAACGATGCGGAGATGCTGAAAATGGCGCGTTATTCCTTTGCGATGGGCAATGCTGCGGAAAACATTAAACAAATCGCCCGTTACGCTACCGATGATAATAATCATGAAGGCGCGCTGAACGTGATTCAGGCTGTGCTGGATAACACATCCCCTTTTAACAGCTGACCTCTCTACCGGAGCCATGCGCTCCGGTTTTCCCTTCTTTTTACATCCTGTACATCACATCAAATCATTAAACTTGCATTAACTTATTTATAACTTATATTGTCACATGCAAATCATTATAGTTTCGAATGAAAGTTAATGCGAGGTGGTTATGGCTTCTACTTTTACCAGCGACACATTGCCTGCCGATCACAAAGCAGCTATCCGTCAGATGAAGCACGCGCTGCGGGCGCAGCTTGGCGACGTCCAGCAGATCTTTAATCAGCTAAGCGATGACATTGCCACGCGAGTGGCTGAAATCAACGCACTCAAAGCACAGGGCGATGCCGTCTGGCCGGTGCTGTCTTATGCCGATATCAAAGCAGGTCATGTTACTGCAGAGCAGCGCGAACAGATTAAACGTCGCGGTTGTGCGGTGATAAAAGGCCATTTCCCCCGCGAACAAGCGCTAGGCTGGGATCAGTCGATGCTGGACTATCTGGACCGCAACCGCTTTGACGAGGTCTACAAAGGCCCCGGCGATAATTTCTTCGGGACGCTCAGCGCTTCACGTCCCGAGATTTACCCCATCTACTGGTCGCAGGCGCAAATGCAGGCCCGCCAGAGTGAAGAAATGGCGAATGTGCAGTCGTTTCTCAATCGTCTGTGGACATTTGAAAGTGATGGAAAGCAATGGTTTAACCCGGATGTGAGCGTCATCTACCCTGACCGTATCCGCCGCCGTCCGCCCGGAACGACCTCCAAAGGTCTTGGAGCGCATACCGACTCCGGGGCGCTGGAACGCTGGCTGCTTCCAGCGTATCAGCACGTTTTCGCCAACGTCTTTAATGGCAATCTGGCGAAATACGATCCCTGGCATGCGGCACATCGTACGGAAGTTGAAGAGTACACGGTGGACAACACCACCAAATGTTCCGTGTTTCGGACATTCCAGGGCTGGACAGCGCTCTCTGATATGCTGCCTGGTCAGGGGCTGCTGCACGTCGTGCCCATTCCTGAAGCCATGGCGTACGTACTGTTACGTCCGCTGCTTGATGATGTGCCGGAGGATGAACTGTGCGGCGTAGCGCCCGGAAGAGTATTGCCGGTATCAGAGCAATGGCATCCACTGTTGATTGAGGCGTTAACCAGCATTCCAAAACTCGAAGCCGGAGACTCCGTCTGGTGGCACTGCGACGTCATCCATTCCGTTGCCCCCGTTGAAAATCAACAGGGCTGGGGCAACGTGATGTACATTCCTGCGGCACCGATGTGCGAGAAAAATCTTGCCTACGCGCACAAGGTGAAGGCCGCACTGGAAAAAGGCGCATCGCCGGGCGACTTCCCGCGCGAGGACTATGAAACAAACTGGGAAGGACGCTTTACGCTTGCCGACCTCAACATTCACGGTAAGCGAGCGTTGGGAATCGACAGCTGAGTGTCGTACAGCCCTTCCCGTTCCACGGCGGTGTTCCCTTTTCCTGGGCGAACCCGCCGCACTGACTCCCGCACCGCCAATCGTCCGTGCAGCAGCAGCGAGCCCACCGGAGCATCCGGGCGAATCAGCCGCTGTTGCAACATTTGCACCGCTTCATTGCCTAGCTCATCGCGTGGCACATGCACAGCCGTCAGGGGAACATCCTCGATTGCCGCAAGGTTAAAGCCGTCGATACTCATCACCGAGACATCCTGTGGTACGCGCAGACCACGACGATGTAGCGCATTTACCGTTCCCGCCGCCATAAAATCCCCGCCGACCAGAAACGCCGTCGGCAACGTCTTGCCATTGGCGGCATCCAGCCACGCTCCGACCTTTTCTTCCGCTTCTTTAGCGCTAAAACTGCTGATATTCAGCAAATGACGGTCATGGTGAAAGGCCAGATTATGCTGACGCCATGATTCTTTAATCCCTGCAAACCGCTGCTCCATAGTGTAGCGGCGCAGGCACATCACATTCATCACCTCCCGGTGACCCATTTCAAACAGATAGCGGGCGGCGAACGCGCCAATTAACCGATGGTCCGGCGCAATCGCCGGGAGGCGCATTCGTTCATCACGGCAGTTGATCAGCACACAAGGCTTAGCGAGATCGGCGGCCAGATCATGGATGTGCGGATCGTCAATCCCCAGCAGGATCGCCGCCTGCGTATCTGCTTCATTCATCCGCGAGAGAAATAGCGCGGGATCGCTGTCAAACTCCTCCAGCGCGCAGTAACGCAGCCGCACTTCATGCGGCGATAACGCTTTGCTGATGCTCTGGATCACACGGTAATAAAAGATATCAGATCGTTGGTCAAAAGCGCGTTGCGGCGCGAAAATAATCAGGTTGTTCAGCAACATACGACCTGCTGCCATGCCATCCATCACGCCCAACTCACGCGCGCAGGCCAGCACCTGTTCGCGAGCGCGTGCACTGGTATTCGCTTTGCCAGCCAGCACCCGCGAAACCGTACTCGGCGATAGCCCGGTACGTGCGGCGATATCGGCGATTTTCAGCTTCTTGTCCATTTTGTGATCTGCCTCTAATTCGGAAATGACAGAATTTTCATGAGCAAAAAAGCCCATTCTGTCTGGCATTAAATCCATTTCAGTAATGTATATCAGTCACTCATGGAAAAACGTGCACAAAACCCGCTTTCTTTCGCTTTTAGGGTCTCTTACTGTGAATTGGTAGAACAACTTCCATACAAAAATAATGGAAAAACGAACAATAAAGACTTTATTTATCAAAAAGTTAAAAGTGGTGTGACAACTCCATTCTGACGTTGCCACACAAACCCTATACCATTCTGTGGAGTGCATATGAGTCAGGGTATCAATAACGATATGACTGCCAGTAAACCGCGCCATATCGTCAAAAATCTGCGTTGGTGGATACTGGTCCTTTTTTTGCTCGGTGTTACTGTCAACTACATCACGCGTAACTCGCTGGGTATTCTCGCCCCCGAACTGAAAAGCAACCTGGGGATTACCACCGAACAATATTCCTGGATTGTAGGTGCTTTCCAGCTCGCCTATACCCTATTCCAACCGTTGTGTGGATGGCTGATTGACGTCATTGGCCTCAAACTGGGCTTTATGATCTGCGCGGGACTGTGGGCGCTGGCCTGTCTGATGCATGCGGGGGCGGGAAACTGGGTACATCTGGCGCTGTTGCGCTTCTTTATGGGCGGTGCGGAAGCCGCGGCAACCCCAGCAAACGCCAAAACCATCGGTGAATGGTTTCCAAAATCAGAACGCCCGATCGCCGCAGGCTGGGCAGGCGTCGGTTTTTCCATCGGTGCCATGCTGGCCCCACCGATTATCTATTTTGCCCACGCTTCATTCGGCTGGCAGGGTGCATTTATGTTCACTGGCATCCTGGCGATGCTGTGGGTGGTGCTGTGGTGGGCGTTCTATCACAACCCGGATAAGCATCCTAACCTCAGCAAAGCCGAGCTGGACTTTATCCGCCAGGATAACGAAGCGCCCCCTGTCAAGTTACCCTTTCTGACCGCACTGAAAACCGTAGGCAAAAATAAACGCTTTTACGGTATCGCTATCCCGGCCTTTATGGCAGAACCGGCGTGGGCGGTGATGAGTTTCTGGGTTCCGCTATACCTGTCCAAAACCTATGGCATGGACCTGAAGCAGATCGCATTATTCGCCTGGTTGCCGTTCCTCGCCGCTGATCTTGGCAGTATTGCCAGCGGCTATCTGACCAAACTTTACACCCGCCTGTTTGGGCTGAGTCGTGTGAACTCCGTTGTCGCATCATCGGTCAGTGGCGCATTCCTGATGGTTTCGCTGGCGGTGATGGCCTTTACCAATAACCCGTATATCGCCATCGTCCTTATTTCCATCGGCGGCTTCGGTCACCAGATCATCTCCTGCATGCTGAGCGCACTGGTGGTGGAATCCTTCGACAAAGGTCAGATGGCCACTGTTAACGGCATGCGCGGTTCTGCCGCGTGGATCGCAAGTTTCCTGTTCTCCCTGATTATCGGGGTTACCGCTGACAAAATCGGCTTTAACCCCCTGTTTATCGCCATGGGCTTCTTTGACCTGATTGGTGCTTTCTTCCTGGTCACCTTTATTGCTGAACGTCGCGCAAAACGCGCCTGAGAGTGGATGTAAACATGAAAACGCTGAAAAACTGGACCCTGCACAAACAGTCTGCCCACCACGTTGAACTGCTGGTCGATGGCCAGCATATCCTGTGCCTGTACGTGCTGGAAGAAAATCTGTTCCGCGTGCTGTTAAAACGCAAAGGCGAGCTGGCGCTGGATCGCACCTGGAGCATTGCTCCGGCGCAGGATGTGCCATGGGAAGGGCGCAGCCGCGAAGATCTCAGCGGCTTTAGCCTGCCCGCGTGGACATTGATCCAGCACGACGACACCGTGGTTATCGCCACCGAGTCACTGCGTGCCACCGTTCACCAGCCGCTGTGGCTGGAGTGGCACTATCGTAACAACGAAGGCGAATGGCTGCCGTTGGTGAATGACCGCCCGACCAGCGCTTATCTGCTGAATGCCCACGGCGACGGCGTGGCGCACTATCAGAGCCGTCGTAAAGATGAACGCTTTTATGGCCTCGGAGATAAAGCCGGCGACCTGCAACGCAACGGTAAACGTTACGAGATGCGTAACCTCGACGCGATGGGCTACAACGCCGTGAGTACTGACCCGTTGTACAAACACATTCCATTCACCATCACCCGCCGCGATGACGTTAGCTTCGGCCTGTTTTATGACAACCTCAGCAGCTGCTGGCTGGATCTGGGCAACGAGATCGACAACTACCACACCGCCTATCGCCGCTGGCAGGCGGAAGCGGGTGATATCGACTACTACCTGTTTACCGGCGAACGCGTACTTGATATCACCAAAGCCTTCGTACGCCTGACCGGCAAAACCCTGTTCGGACCGAAATGGAGCCTGGGCTACAGCGGTTCAACTATGCACTACACCGATGCGCCGGACGCACAAAATCAGTTGATGAACTTTATCCGCCTGTGTGAAGAACATGCGATTCCCTGCGATTCGTTCCAGCTCTCTTCCGGTTATACCTCAATTAACGGCAAGCGCTATGTGTTCAACTGGAATTACGACAAAGTGCCGCAGCCGAAAGTGATGAGCCAGGCATTTCACAATGCTGGTTTGCACTTGGCCGCCAATATCAAGCCGTGCCTGTTGCAGGATCACCCACGCTATAACGAAGTGGCAGAAAGAGGACTGTTCATCCGTGATTCAGAAACAGATGAACCAGAACGTTCCAGCTTCTGGGATGACGAAGGTTCTAACCTCGACTTTACTAATCCGCAGACCATCCAGTGGTGGCAGGAAGGCGTGACCACACAGCTTCTGGAGATGGGTATCGACTCCACCTGGAACGACAACAACGAATTCGAAGTATGGGACGGTGAAGCACGCTGTCACGGCTTTGGTCAGACGATCGCGATCAAACATATTCGCCCGGTGATGCCACTGCTGATGATGCGAGCCTCGATGGAAGCCCAGCAACGTTTCGCTCCGGAAAAACGTCCGTACTTGATCTCCCGCTCCGGCTGCGCGGGAATGCAGCGCTATGTGCAGACCTGGAGCGGCGATAACCGCACTAGCTGGGACACTCTGCGCTACAACACCCGCATGGGTCTGGGGATGAGCCTCTCCGGGCTGTATAACCTCGGTCACGACGTCGGCGGTTTCTCCGGTGATAAGCCGGACCCGGAACTGTTTGTACGCTGGGTACAAAACGGCGTGATGCATCCGCGCTTTACGATTCACTCGTGGAACGATGACCATACCGTA
This sequence comes from Escherichia sp. WS547, assembly GCF_046486065.1. Classification (NCBI taxonomy): domain Bacteria; kingdom Pseudomonadati; phylum Pseudomonadota; class Gammaproteobacteria; order Enterobacterales; family Enterobacteriaceae; genus Escherichia; species Escherichia sp. WS547. Next base: position 113,078 of record NZ_JBJQMA010000006.1, read on the forward strand.
AACGAACCGTGGATGTATCCGGGCGTCACTCCGGCGATCCGCAGCGCTATTGAGTTGCGCTATCGCCTGCTGCCCTACTTTTATACCCTGATGTGGCAGGCATACGCCGATGATGAACCAATGCTACGTCCGACTTTCCTTGACCACGAGCACGATGTTCAGACTTTTGAAGAGTGTGATGACTTCCTGCTTGGTCGCGATATTTTGGTTGCCAGCGTCGTAGAGCAAGGCGAGCGCCAGCGCCGTGTATGGCTGCCAGATAACGAAACTGGCTGGTACGATTTCTACAACGGCGAATGGTTCAGTGGCGGTCAGTGGATCACCCTCGACGCACCGCTGGAGAAACTGCCGCTGATGGTGCGTGCCGGGGCTGGTCTACCGCTCAGCAAACGCATCACCTATGTGAGCGCAGAACAAGACGATACCCGCGAACTGAAACTGTTCCCGCTGAAAGGTGTGGGCACAACGTCCGGCCTGCTGTTTGAAGACGATGGCGAAAGCTGGGGCTACCAAACTGGTAATGCGCTTTGGGTGGAATGGGAAATGGTTTGCGATGGGGCGACCATCAACCTGAAAGTCAACGCGCGCGGGGATTATCGACCTGCATGGAGTGCACTGAAAGTGTCATTACCAGTGGAAGAAAAACGCACGCTGCTGGTCAATGGTGTTGAAGGGAGTGAATGGATGCGTTAAATCATTACCGGGGCCGGGAGGCGACTGCGCCTTACCCGGTCCAGCCATCGAATCCTTTACCTCAGTATTTCACGCTGCAGGAAGGCAGCAAACCTGTAAACCCCGGGAGCTTAAATAAGTAAGTGACCGGGGTGAACAGGTGAAGCCAATGCATCTGCCGCATGAAAGACGGCGGGGAATTAACCGTCGATCCCTTTACTACGCAGATAATCTTCGTAATTACCGCTAAAGTCGATCACGCGTTCCGGGGTGATTTCCAGAATGCGGGTCGCCAGGGAGCTTACAAACTCACGGTCGTGAGAAACAAAGATCAGCGTGCCCTGATACAGTTCCAGCGCCATGTTCAGCGACTCAATGGATTCCATATCCAGGTGGTTGGTCGGTTCGTCCATGATCAGAATGTTCGGCTTCTGCATCATTAACTTACCAAACAGCATCCGCCCTTTTTCTCCACCGGAAAGCACTTTCGCTGGCTTTTTGATGTCGTCCTGGCTGAACAGCAAACGACCGAGAATGCTGCGTACCGCCTGCTCGTCATCGCCTTCCTGCTTCCACTGGCTCATCCATTCGAACACGGTCAGATCATTTTCGAACTCATATTCATGGTCCTGGGCGTAGTAACCAATGCGTGCGTTTTCAGACCATTTTACGGTGCCGCTGTCCGGTTGCAGAGCGCCCACCAGCGTTTTCAGCAGCGTTGATTTACCGACGCCGTTGGTACCCAGTACCGCAAGTTTTTCACCGACCTCCAGCAGCAGGTTGAGATTTTTAAACAGCGGACCGTTATCAAACCCTTTGGTCAGACCTTCCACTTCCAGCGCGTTACGGAACAGTTTCTTATCCTGTTCAAAACGGATGAACGGGTTCTGACGGCTGGAGGCTTTCACCTCTTCCAGTTTGATTTTATCAATCTGGCGCGCGCGCGAAGTTGCCTGGCGAGATTTCGAGGCGTTGGCACTAAAGCGGCTAACGAAAGATTGCAGCTCAGCAATCTGCGCCTTCTTCTTGGCGTTATCAGCCAGCAGACGTTCACGCGCCTGGGTCGCCGCCGTCATGTACTCATCGTAGTTGCCCGGATAAACGCGCAGCTCGCCGTAATCCAGATCCGCCATGTGGGTACAAACCATGTTAAGAAAGTGACGGTCGTGCGAGATGATGATCATGGTGCTGTCACGCTCGTTCAGCACCTGTTCCAGCCAGCGAATGGTGTCGATGTCGAGGTTGTTGGTCGGTTCGTCGAGCAGGAGAATGTCCGGATCAGCAAACAGCGCCTGCGCCAGCAGCACACGCAGCTTCCAGCCAGGAGCAACTTCACTCATCGGGCCGTAGTGCTGTTCCACTGGAATTCCCACGCCAAGCAACAGTTCACCGGCGCGAGCTTCCGCAGAGTAACCGTCCATTTCGCCGTATTTCACTTCCAGATCGGCCACTTTATAGCCGTCTTCCTCACTCATTTCCGGCAAAGCATAGATGCGGTCACGCTCCTGCTTCACTTCCCACAACTCTTTATGCCCCATGATCACCGTATCCAGCACAGTGAACTCTTCAAAGGCAAACTGATCCTGACGCAGCTTACCAATGCGCTCGTTGGGATCGAGGGAAACGTTACCCAACGTCGGCTCTAAGTCGCCGCCGAGGATCTTCATAAAGGTGGATTTACCACTACCGTTCGCGCCAATCAGGCCGTAACGGTTGCCGCCGCCAAATTTGACGGAAATGTTTTCAAACAACGGCTTACTGCCGAACTGCATGGTGACGTTACTGGAAACTAACACAGGCGTATCCTGAAAAGAGATATGACAAACCGCGCATTATGCCATAAGTCTGAAAGAAGATCCTGCTCCTCGCTTAAGGTCTACACTCAAGCCAAAGGCAAAAAATGTGATTTCGTACACATCTGATTTCACTGTGAGCTGGAATGAACTTATAATGCGCTTCCAATACTCTAATATTCTCAACCCAATGGCCTGCCAGGCACAAAATCTCGCTTAACATGAATATGAAATTGAAAACATTATTCGCAGCGGCCTTCGCTGTTGTCGGCTTTTGCAGTACCGCCTCTGCGGTAACTTATCCTCTGCCAACCGACGGGAGTCGCCTGGTTGGTCAGAATCAGGTGATCACCATTCCTGAAGGTAACACTCAGCCGCTGGAGTATTTTGCCGCCGAGTACCAGATGGGGCTTTCCAATATGATGGAAGCGAACCCGGGTGTGGATACCTTCCTGCCGAAAGGCGGTACTGTACTGAACATTCCGCAGCAGCTGATCCTGCCGGATACCGTTCATGAAGGCATCGTCATTAACAGTGCAGAGATGCGTCTGTATTACTATCCGAAAGGGACCAACACCGTTATCGTGCTGCCGATCGGCATTGGTCAGTTAGGCAAAGACACGCCTATCAACTGGACCACCAAAGTTGAGCGTAAGAAAGCAGGCCCGACCTGGACGCCGACCGCCAAAATGCACGCAGAGTACCGCGCTGCGGGCGAACCGCTTCCGGCGGTCGTTCCGGCTGGTCCGGATAACCCGATGGGGCTGTATGCACTCTACATCGGTCGCCTGTATGCTATCCATGGCACCAACGCCAACTTCGGTATCGGCCTGCGTGTAAGTCATGGTTGTGTGCGTCTGCGTAACGAAGACATCAAATTCCTGTTCGAGAAAGTACCGGTCGGTACCCGCGTACAGTTTATTGATGAGCCGGTAAAAGCGACCACCGAGCCAGACGGCAGCCGTTATATTGAAGTCCATAATCCGCTGTCTACCACCGAAGCCCAGTTTGAAGGTCAGGAAATTGTGCCAATTACCCTGACGAAGAGCGTGCAGACAGTGACCGGTCAGCCAGATGTTGATCAGGTTGTTCTGGATGAAGCGATCAAAAATCGTTCCGGGATGCCGGTTCGTCTGAATTAATCGTCAAAACGTAAAACAAAGGCGGACTCATCATCCGCCTTTTTTATTTGCCAGACCCTACCAGGCCGGGATCATAACCAACAAAACGTATCCCACCAGCGCCGCCCACAACAGCATCGGTATTGAATAGAGATGGAAACGCCACCAGATACGGCGATCGTTCGCCATCCGTAACGCAATCAAATTTGCCAGCGATCCGGGTAATAAACCAAAGCCCCCCACGTTTACCGCCCATGCCAGCAGCAACGACGGCGGCACATAGTTCAGCAACAATATGGTACTCGGCACGTTACTGATCACCTGCGATAAACCGATTGCCGTTAACCATAACCCGGGTTCAGATAAATGACTCACGTTACCCAACACGCCTTGCAACGCTGGAAGCTGGATCAGTAAATGGACGTCGATAAACATCGCCATAAACACCAGCAGCAGCGTCCAGTCCACACTCAACACCACGCGACGTGCCAGCAGCGCAAAGCCCGCCGCCACAATCACCAGTCCCCACAGCTCTTGTTTTAACTCCAGCGCCGTCAGAAAGACGATATACAGCCCCAGACAACTCCACACCAGCCGCGGTTTCCACTCCGGCGTTTGCGCCCCCGTATGGTATTGCAGCGCCTTTCCAGGGAAACAACACCAGCACAGGAGCAGGAGCGTCAGCATCATTGCGCCAGCCAGTGGTGCCATTTGGGCAATAAATCCGGCAAACGAAAGACCAGAACGTCCCCAGATAAGAATATTTTGCGGGTTGCCAATTGGCGTCAGTAGCGAACCAGCGTTGACTGCCAGCGCTTCAAAAATAATCAGCCGATTAACCGGGATCTCACACAGTCTTTTTAGCGTGATAGTCAGCGGAACAACAATAAACAGCGCGACATCGTTGGTCAGAAAGGTAGAAAGCAGCGCCGCCGCCAGCACCATAAACATCGCCAGCCGACGCTCCGTAGCAAAGCGGCGCACCATTTTGCGCCCCAGCACATCAAAATAACCGCTTAGCTCCACACCTTTAGTCAGCAGCATCAGGCCGCTTAAGGTGATGATGGTGTGCCAGTCGATAGCAGCAGGCCAGGATTTCGGTGCAAAGGGAACAAAAAAACTTAATCCGACGCCAACAAGAATTAATAACTGAAAAAAAGGATCGCCTTGCAGCGTGCGTAAAAAAGGCAGGCTCATTTGGCACCGTGTTTCTGGGTAAACAAACGAAAGGCATCCAGCGTCTCTTCACTAACATGGTGCTCCATGCCTTCCGCGTCGCGACGGGCAATTTCCGGACTGACGCCCAACACCAACAAGAAATTTTCGACTATCTGATGTCGCTCGCGGCTTTCCTGCGCCAGCTTCTCTCCTTCTGCCGTTAAAAACACGCCACGCCAGGGGATCATTTCAATCAGCCCCATAGTTGCCAGTCGCTTAAGCATTTTAGCCACCGTCGGTTGCGAAACTCCCAAACGAGCAGCCATGTCTACCTGACGAGCTTCCCCCACTTCCCTGATCAAGTCAGAAATCAGCTCAACGTAATCATCAATAAGCTCGCGCCTATGCGCCTCTCTGACCTGGCGGAACCCTTCAACGTGCTCTTCCACGTTCACTAACTGCGTCACTTTTTTTGCTGTTGGCGTACCTGCGCGACGACTCATTGTGCTTCCTCATTATGGTGACGCATACCTAGCGTTCTCATTTCGTGCGCACATTGTAAACCAGAGTTGCGAAGGTACAAAAAATTAACGTTTTAGTAATAGCTATATAATATAGCCTGTGCTATATCTGTATGTAATGCAATCATCCCTCAAGGATCGACGGGATTAGCAAGTCAGGAGGTCTTATGAATGAGTTCAAGAGGTGTATGCGCGTGTTTAGTCATTCTCCCTTTAAAGTACGGTTAATGCTGCTCTCTATGTTGTGCGATATGGTCAACAACAAACCGCAGCAAGATAAACCTTCCGATAAATAGCGGCGTCGCGGTACGCCGCTTCACTCCTGCTTTTATGCAGGCACAACGCGTTTTGGTCTGAAAAACCCCACTTTTTGTCGGATTTGCAATCTCCTTCGCAAAAGATTTGTTCGTCAGTAGTTGACCTGAACGGCGGCTCGCTCTATCTTCTTGCAGCCCTGCGTATATTGCGGCTCGCGGATGCGGACCCCTTTCCCCTCTTCACGCACTCTTGCAGGTATTGACCCTTGACGCCAGGGTAAGCACATGGCGTTTGTTACGATAGTGGCATATGAATTTAACCCTCAAAGAATCGCTTGTTACCCGTAGCCGGGTATTTAGCCCGTGGACTGCGTTCTACTTTTTACAGTCGCTATTAATTAACCTCGGCTTAGGTTATCCCTTCAGTTTGCTCTACACCGCTGCGTTTACGGCTATGTTGCTTTTGCTATGGCGAACATTGCCTCGCGTACAAAAAGTTCTGGTCGGTGTCAGTTCGCTGGTGGCGGCTTGTTATTTCCCTTTTGCTCAGGCCTACGGCGCGCCTAATTTCAATACATTGCTGGCATTGCACTCCACCAATATGGAAGAGTCGACCGAAATCCTGACGATTTTTCCGTGGTACAGCTACCTGGTCGGCTTATTTATTTTTGCGCTCGGCGTAATAGCAATCAGGCGAAAAAAAGAGAATGAAAAAGCGCGCTGGAATACCTTCGACAGCCTGTGTCTGGTATTCAGTGTGGCGACATTTTTTGTTGCTCCCGTGCAAAACCTGGCCTGGGGTGGCGTATTTAAACTGAAAGATACTGGCTATCCGGTATTTCGTTTTGCTAAGGATGTCATCGTCAATAATAACGAGGTGATTGAAGAGCAAGAACGGATGGCAAAACTGTCCGGAATGAAAGATACCTGGACGGTCACTGCCGTTAAGCCGAAGTATCAGACCTATGTGGTGGTGATCGGTGAAAGCGCGCGTCGCGATGCCCTCGGTGCCTTTGGCGGTCACTGGGACAATACCCCGTTTGCCAGCAGCGTTAACGGTTTGATATTTGCTGACTACATTGCCGCCAGTGGCTCCACGCAGAAATCGCTTGGCTTAACGCTCAATCGCGTAGTCGATGGCAAACCACAGTTTCAGGATAACTTTGTCACCCTGGCAAATCGCGCGGGCTTCCAGACCTGGTGGTTTTCCAACCAGGGCCAAATCGGCGAATACGATACCGCCATCGCCAGCATCGCCAAACGTGCAGATGAAGTGTACTTCCTGAAAGAAGGTAATTTTGAAGCAGATAAAAACACGAAAGACGAAGCGTTACTGGATATGACCGCTCAAGTGCTGGCGCAAGAGCACTCGCAACCGCAGCTGATTGTTTTACATCTGATGGGCTCACATCCGCAGGCCTGCGACCGAACACAAGGCAAATACGAAACCTTTGTGCAATCGAAAGAAACGTCGTGCTATCTCTATACCATGACGCAAACAGACGATTTACTGCGCAAGCTGTACGATCAGTTACGCAACAGCGGCAGCAGCTTCTCGCTGGTTTACTTTTCTGACCACGGTCTGGCTTTTAAAGAGCGCGGCAAAGACGTGCAATACCTTGCCCATGATGATAAATATCAGCAAAATTTCCAGGTGCCTTTTATGGTCATTTCGAGCGACGATAAAGCGCATCGGGTGATTAAAGCCCGCCGCTCTGCCAATGACTTCTTAGGCTTTTTCTCCCAGTGGACGGGAATTAAAGCGAAGGAAATTAACATCAAATACCCGTTTATATCTGAGAAGAAAGCCGGGCCGATATACATCACCAACTTCCAGTTACAGAAGGTGGATTACAACCATCTCGGAACCGATATTTTCGACCCGAAACCTTAAAAACAAAAATCCGCCCCGAGAGGCGGATTTTTTATATCAACGAAGTGATTAGAAGCGGTAACCAACACCGGCAATCCAGGTGCCTACGTCAACGCTACGAATACGGCTCTGCTCGTAAGAGAAGTCCAGAGCAACGTTTTCCATCGGGTTGAACTGCAGACCAGCACCGTAGGAGAAACCGTAGTCGCTGGTGTCGTGTTTGTAGGTCGGGTATTCAGTGGTCTGGAATTTACCATAACCCACACCCACTACACCGTAGATGCTTGCCCAGTCGTTAATGCGGTAAGCCGGACCAGCAGTGATGCCGTAGTACTGGTTTTTGTTGTAGTCACCAGAGCTTGCAGTACGGCTTTTCTCGGTGTAAGTGAAAGAACCGATCACACCCAGCGGGCTGTTGTCTTCTTCATAGCGGTATTTCAGGTTGAAACCGCCCATTTTGTTCATTTGGCCCTGAGCGTCGCTCTGTGCGTAACCGCCAGTTACGGTAGAAGTCGCAGCTACGGAAGTACCTGCGGTGAAAGCCAGAACTGCGGCCAGTGCTGAAAGACATGCAATTTTTTTCATAACCACCTCAAATGTGATTCAAATAAGTCCTAAGTTTTAAATATATCAAAAATTAATGGGAAACTCTTCGCGATTTGTGATGTCTAACGGGCCATTTCATGTAACAGAACGTTTCCATACACCGCTATCCATCTAAATTTAAATCACTTTTTCAGAGAACTGCGTAAGTATTACGCATGTTTTCCCTGTCATTCATCCAGATTATTCCTAATCACCAGACTAATGATTCCATCAATCCTGGCGCATTTTAGTCAAAACGGGGGAAAATTTTTTCAACAAATGCTCAACCAGCATTGGGTATATCCAGTACACTCCACGCTTTACTTAAGTCTAGATATTTGTGGGAGAAAGGATGCCTGGTTCATTACGTAAAATGCCGGTCTGGTTACCAATAGTCATATTGCTCGTTGCCATGGCGTCTATTCAGGGTGGAGCCTCGTTAGCTAAGTCACTTTTTCCTCTGGTGGGCGCACCGGGTGTCACTGCGCTGCGTCTGGCATTAGGAACGCTGATCCTCATCGCGTTCTTTAAGCCATGGCGACTGCGCTTTGCCAAAGAGCAACGGTTACCGCTGTTGTTTTACGGCGTTTCGCTGGGGGGGATGAATTATCTTTTTTATCTTTCTATTCAGACGGTACCGCTGGGTATTGCGGTGGCGCTGGAGTTCACCGGACCACTGGCGGTGGCGCTGTTCTCTTCTCGTCGCCCGGTAGATTTCGTCTGGGTTGTTCTGGCGGTTCTTGGTCTGTGGTTCCTGCTACCGCTGGGGCAAGACGTTTCCCATGTCGATTTAACCGGCTGTGCGCTGGCTCTGGGGGCCGGGGCTTGTTGGGCTATTTACATTTTAAGTGGGCAACGCGCAGGAGCAGAACATGGCCCTGCGACGGTGGCAATTGGTTCGTTGATTGCAGCGTTAATTTTCGTGCCAATTGGAGCGCTTCAGGCTGGTGAAGCACTCTGGCACTGGTCGGTTATTCCATTGGGTCTGGCGGTCGCTATTCTCTCGACCGCTCTGCCTTATTCGCTGGAAATGATTGCCCTCACCCGTTTGCCAACACGGACATTTGGTACGCTGATGAGCATGGAACCGGCGCTGGCTGCCGTTTCCGGGATGATTTTCCTCGGAGAAACACTGACACCCATACAGCTGCTGGCGCTCGGCGCTATCATCGCCGCTTCAATGGGGTCTACGCTGACAGTACGCAAAGAGAGCAAAATAAAAGAATTAGACATTAATTAAATTTACATTTCTGCATGGTTATGCATAACCATGCAGAATTTCTCGCTACTTTTCCTCTACACCGTCTTTATATATCGAATTATGCAAAAGCATATTTATTCCGAAAATTCCTGGCGAGCAAATAAATAAGAATTGTTCTTATCAATATATCTAACTCATTGAATCTTTATTAGTTTTGTTTTTCACGCTTGTTACCACTATTAGTGTGATAGGAACAGCCAGAATAGCGGAACACATAGCCGGTGCTATACTTAGTCTCGTTAATTACTGGGACATAACATCAAGAGGATATGAAATTATGAGTACCGCTAAATTAGTTAAATCAAAAGCGACCAATCTGCTTTATACCCGCAACGATGTCTCTGACAGCGAGAAAAAAGCAACAGTAGAGTTGCTGAATCGCCAGGTTATCCAGTTTATTGATCTTTCTTTGATTACCAAACAAGCGCACTGGAACATGCGCGGCGCTAACTTCATTGCCGTACATGAAATGCTGGATGGCTTCCGCACCGCACTGATCGATCATCTGGATACCATGGCAGAACGTGCAGTGCAGCTGGGCGGTGTAGCTCTGGGGACCACTCAAGTTATCAACAGCAAAACCCCGCTGAAAAGTTACCCGCTGGACATCCACAACGTTCAGGATCACCTGAAAGAACTGGCTGACCGTTACGCAATCGTCGCTAATGACGTACGCAAAGCGATTAGCGAAGCGAAAGATGACGACACCGCAGATATCCTGACCGCCGCGTCTCGCGACCTGGATAAATTCCTGTGGTTTATCGAGTCTAACATCGAATAAATCCATCGCTGATGGTGGAGAACTTTAGTACCCGATAAAAGCGGCTTCCTGACAGGAGGCCGTTTTGTTTTGCAGCCCACCTCAACGCACTTATTTAGTGCATTCATCTGCTATCTCCAGCTGATTAAGTAAATTTTTTGTATCCACATCATCACACAATTGTTACATAAAGATTGTTTTTTCATCAGGTTTTACGCTAAATAATCACTGTGTTGAGTGCACAATTTTAGCGCACCAGTTTGGTGCCCCAGAATGGTGCACCTTCAGGGTATTGCCCTATAAATCGTGCATCACGTTTTTACCGCATCTCGATAAATCAATGAGTTGCAAAACTGGCACGATTTTTTCATATATGTGAATGTCACGCAGGGGATCGTCCCGTGGATAGAAAAAAGGAAATGCTATGAAGTCTGTATTAAAAGTTTCACTGGCTGCACTGACCCTGGCTTTTACGGTTTCTTCTCATGCCGCGGATAAAAAATTAGTTGTCGCGACGGATACCGCCTTCGTTCCGTTTGAATTTAAACAGGGCGATAAATACGTGGGCTTTGACGTTGATCTGTGGGCTGCCATCGCTAAAGAACTGAAGCTGGATTACGAACTGAAGCCGATGGATTTCAGTGGGATCATTCCGGCACTGCAAACCAAAAACGTCGATCTGGCGCTGGCGGGCATCACCATTACCGACGAGCGTAAAAAAGCGATCGATTTCTCTGACGGCTACTACAAAAGCGGCCTGTTAGTGATGGTGAAAGCTAACAATAACGATGTGAAAAGCGTGAAAGATCTCGACGGGAAAGTGGTTGCTGTGAAGAGCGGCACTGGCTCCGTTGATTACGCGAAAGCAAACATCAAAACTAAAGATCTGCGTCAGTTCCCGAACATTGATAACGCCTATATGGAACTGGGCACCAACCGCGCAGATGCCGTTCTGCACGATACGCCAAATATTTTGTACTTCATCAAAACCGCCGGTAACGGTCAGTTCAAAGCGGTAGGTGACTCTCTGGAAGCACAGCAATACGGTATTGCGTTCCCGAAAGGTAGCGACGAGCTGCGTGACAAAGTCAACGGCGCGTTGAAAACCCTGCGCGAGAACGGAACTTACAACGAAATCTACAAAAAATGGTTCGGTACTGAACCGAAATAATAACGCTACGCCTGTAAGGCGCACTGGCAGTTCCCTCTCCCCTCTGGGGAGAGGATTAGGGTGAGGGGCGCAAACCCGCTCCGGGGCCATTAATTACCCTGAATTTGATTATTTACACCACGGTAACAGGAACAACATATGCAGTTTGACTGGAGTGCCATCTGGCCTGCCATTCCGCTTCTGATTGAAGGTGCCAAAATGACCCTGTGGATCTCGGTCCTCGGTTTGGCTGGCGGTCTGGTGATCGGATTGCTGGCAGGTTTTGCACGCACCTTCGGTGGTTGGATAGCCAACCACGTCGCGCTGGTCTTTATTGAAGTGATCCGCGGCACACCTATCGTCGTCCAGGTGATGTTTATCTATTTCGCCCTGCCGATGGCGTTTAACGACTTACGCATCGACCCGTTTACTGCGGCGGTGGTCACCATCATGATCAACTCCGGCGCGTACATTGCGGAAATCACGCGTGGTGCGGTGCTGTCTATCCACAAAGGTTTTCGTGAAGCAGGACTGGCGCTTGGTCTTTCACGTTGGGAAACCATTCGCTACGTCATTTTACCGCTGGCACTGCGTCGTATGCTGCCGCCGCTGGGTAACCAGTGGATCATCAGCATTAAAGACACCTCGCTGTTTATTGTTATCGGCGTGGCGGAACTGACCCGTCAGGGGCAAGAAATTATTGCCGGTAACTTCCGCGCCCTTGAGATCTGGAGCGCCGTGGCGGTGTTCTATCTGATTATTACCCTGGTGCTGAGCTTTATTCTGCGTCGTCTGGAAAGAAGGATGAAAATCCTGTGATTGAATTTAAAAACGTCTCCAAGCATTTTGGTCCAACCCAGGTGCTGCACAATATCGATTTGAACATTGCTCAGGGCGAAGTCGTGGTGATTATCGGGCCGTCCGGTTCCGGTAAATCGACCCTGCTGCGCTGCATCAACAAACTGGAAGAAATCACTTCCGGCGATCTGATTGTTGATGGCCTGAAGGTTAACGATCCGAAAGTTGACGAGCGCCTGATTCGCCAGGAAGCAGGTATGGTGTTCCAGCAGTTTTACCTCTTCCCGCATCTGACGGCGCTGGAAAACGTCATGTTTGGTCCGCTACGCGTGCGTGGCGCGAACAAAGAAGAGGCGGAAAAACTGGCGCGTGAGCTGCTGGCGAAAGTCGGTCTGGCAGAACGTGCACATCACTACCCTTCCGAACTTTCTGGTGGTCAACAGCAGCGTGTGGCGATCGCACGCGCGCTGGCGGTGAAGCCGAAAATGATGCTGTTTGATGAACCGACTTCCGCTCTTGACCCGGAACTGCGCCATGAAGTGCTGAAGGTTATGCAGGATCTGGCTGAAGAAGGGATGACGATGGTGATCGTGACACACGAAATCGGTTTTGCCGAGAAAGTAGCTTCGCGCCTGATCTTTATCGACAAAGGCCGGATTGCGGAAGATGGCGATCCGCAGGTGTTGATCAAGAACCCACCGAGCCAGCGCTTGCAGGAATTTTTGCAGCACGTCTCTTAACTTCTCAGCCTCCCTTTCCCCCGAAAGGGAGGCACACCAGATTCCTCTCATTTAAAATCGCTCCTCCCCCAGCATCTATACTTATCTTTTTGCTCTGTTTTCTCACTGGAGGAGTCATGCGGTGGATCCTGTTCATCCTCTTCTGCCTGCTGGGCGCACCTGCCCACGCGGTATCCATACCCGGCGTTACAACCACAACGACAACGGACTCAACGACTGAACCGGCCCCTGAACCGGATATCGAACAAAAAAAAGCGGCCTATGGCGCACTGGCGGATGTGCTGGATAATGACACCTCGCGTAAAGAGTTGATCGACCAGTTGCGCACCGTCGCCGCGACGCCCCCTGCGGAACCCGTACCGAAGATCGTGCCGCCGACGCTGGTTGAAGAGCAAACCGTGCTGCAAAAAGTCACCGAAGTCAGCCGCCATTATGGTGAAGCCCTTTCCGCCCGCTTCGGACAACTTTATCGCAATATCACCGGCTCCCCGCATAAGCCGTTTAATCCACAAACCTTCAGCAATGCGTTGACCCATTTTTCAATGTTAGCGGTATTAGTGTTTGGTTTTTACTGGCTGATTCGTCTGTGCGCACTGCCGCTGTATCGCAAAATGGGCCAGTGGGCGCGGCAAAAAAATCGCGAACGCAGCAACTGGTTGCAGCTTCCGGCGATGATTATCGGGGCGTTTATTATCGACCTGCTGTTACTGGCACTGACATTATTTGTCGGTCAGGTTTTAAGCGACAACCTGAATGCGGGCAGTCGCACCATCGCTTTCCAACAAAGTTTGTTTCTCAGCGCCTTTGCCCTGATTGAATTTTTCAAAGCCGTACTACGCCTGATTTTTTGCCCAAACGTGGCGGAACTGCGCCCGTTCACGATTCATGACGAGACCGCCCGTTACTGGAGTCGTCGCCTGAGCTGGTTAAGCAGCCTGATTGGCTATGGCCTGATTGTCGCCGTGCCGATTATCTCTAATCAGGTGAATGTACAGATAGGTGCGCTGGCGAACGTCATCATTATGCTGTGCATGACCGTCTGGGCGTTGTACCTGATCTTTCGTAATAAAAAAGAGATTACCCAGCATTTGCTCAACTTCGCGGAGCATTCGCTGGCCTTTTTCAGCTTGTTTATCCGCGCCTTTGCGCTGGTGTGGCACTGGCTGGCAAGCGCCTATTTTATCGTGCTGTTTTTCTTTTCGTTGTTCGATCCGGGCAACAGCCTGAAATTTATGATGGGTGCAACGGTGCGCAGCCTGGCGATTATTGGTATCGCAGCATTTGTTTCCGGTATGTTTTCCCGCTGGCTGGCGAAAACCATCACCCTCTCGCCACATACTCAGCGTAACTATCCGGAGTTGCAAAAACGGCTGAATGGCTGGCTTTCGGCGGCGCTGAAAACGGCGCGTATTCTGACCGTCTGCGTGGCGGTAATGTTGCTGTTGAGCGCATGGGGATTGTTCGATTTCTGGAACTGGCTGCAAAACGGTGCGGGGCAGAAAACCGTAGATATCCTGATCCGTATCGCACTCATTCTTTTCTTCTCGGCGGTTGGCTGGACGGTGCTCGCCAGTTTGATCGAAAACAGGCTGGCTTCGGATATTCATGGCCGCCCACTACCCAGCGCCCGTACGCGTACCCTGCTGACGCTGTTCCGTAACGCGCTGGCGGTGATTATCAGTACCATCACCATCATGATTGTGTTGTCGGAAATCGGCGTTAATATCGCGCCATTGCTGGCAGGTGCCGGTGCATTGGGGCTGGCTATCTCTTTTGGTTCGCAAACGCTGGTGAAAGATATTATCACCGGGGTATTTATTCAGTTTGAAAACGGCATGAACACTGGAGATTTGGTGACTATCGGGCCGTTGACCGGCACTGTGGAACGGATGTCGATTCGCTCCGTGGGCGTGCGTCAGGATACCGGGGCGTATCACATCATTCCATGGTCTTCGATAACCACCTTTGCTAACTTCGTCCGCGGCATTGGTTCGGTGGTGGCAAATTACGATGTTGATCGCCATGAAGATGCTGATAAAGCCAATCAGGCACTGAAAGATGCGGTAGCGGAATTGATGGAAAACGAAGAAATTCGCGGGCTGATTATTGGTGAACCGAATTTTGCCGGGATTGTCGGCTTAAGCAATACCGCATTTACACTGCGTGTTTCGTTCACCACGCTGCCACTCAAACAGTGGACGGTCCGCTTTGCCCTCGACAGCCAGGTGAAAAAACATTTCGACCTGGCGGGTGTTCGCGCGCCGGTACAGACTTATCAGGTGCTGCCTGCTCCGGGCGCGGCCCCGGCTGAACCGCTGCCGCCGGGGGAACCAACGCTTTAACGCTGGCGATTGACAAAACGGCGGCGCT
Organism: Escherichia sp. WS547; assembly: GCF_046486065.1. Lineage (NCBI taxonomy): Bacteria > Pseudomonadati > Pseudomonadota > Gammaproteobacteria > Enterobacterales > Enterobacteriaceae > Escherichia > Escherichia sp. WS547. Next base: position 128,137 of record NZ_JBJQMA010000006.1, read on the forward strand.
GCTCGTCGTTCATAAAGGTCCAGGCAATAAAGCGGCTCTGCTTTTGCCCCTGGGCCATCTCTTTTTTGACCACTTTCACCGCGCCCACGTCCGTCAGAGCACGATACAACGGCGGCAAGTTTTCGCCACGAGATACCAGCGAGGTAAACCACATCACCTGCTTCGCGAAGCCTTTGCTCTCTTCAATCATCTTTTTGATAAAAGCGACTTCACCGCCTTCACACCACAACTCCTGTTGCTGACCACCAAAGTTCAGTGCATCGTCTTTGTTCAGCCCCAGGTTACGGCGTTTACGTTCACTACCTGCCCGTGCCGCAGCGGCGGAATCGTGGAATGGCGGGTTACACAAGGTCGCGTCGTATTGCTCGTTTTTATGGATGATGCCGTTAAAAATCGCCCCACTCTCTTTTTGCCGACGCAGACGAATGGCGCGGTTAAGCCCCGGATTAGCACTGATGATCGCCTGCGCACTGCTTAACGCCTGGCTGCTGGTTTCACTACCAGTAAAACGCCAGCCATATTCATGTACACCAATCAGCGGGTAAATACAGTTCGCACCAACGCCGATATCCAGAATGCTGGCATTAGCTGGAATTGTTCCGCTTGCTTCTGCCAGTAAATCGGCAAGGTGATGAATATAATCCGCCCGGCCCGGTACTGGCGGGCAGAGAAAACCGTCGGGGATATCCCAGTTCGCTACGGCGTAAAAATGGGCCAGCAACGCCTTATTGAGCGCCTTCACCGCCAGCGGATTGGCAAAGTCTACGCTTTGCTCCCCGGCGGGTGTAAGCGTGAGGAATTGCCTGAGTTCAGGATTGACCTGACAAAGCGTGGCGAGATCGTAGCGGCTGTGATGACGGTTGCGCGGATGCAACCCCGGTTTCTGGGCGGACATAGCATTCTCCTTTAAGCAGCGGCGTAAGATACCCGCATAACGCGACAGGGTAAATATCTGGCTGCGTTTATCATTTCTAAAAACCTTAACATGGCTATGGTTTATGGCAATTCATCATAAAAATCAGCATCATGCATGTCATTGATTTGTCTTATTTTGTAAAAATATATCGTTCAAAAAATAAGCGTATCTCTGTCAATTTTTTGCGTCATTTTCATCGCCCAGGCGACCTACACTTATCAGGCACTACCCGTTGTATTTATGAGGATGTCATTATGAAAAAGTGCCTCACACTACTGATTGCCACCGTCCTGAGCGGAATCTCTCTCACGGCTTATGCCGCGCAACCGATGAGTAACCTGGACAGCGGTCAGCTACGGCCCGCCGGTACCGTTTCGGCAACTGGCGCATCAAACCTAAGCGATCTGGAGGATAAACTGGCAGAAAAAGCGCGCGAGCAAGGCGCGAAAGGTTATGTCATTAATTCCGCAGGCGGAAATGACCAGATGTTCGGTACTGCAACCATCTACAAATAACCCCACCAACGTAACTGCATTCGCCTCTGGATGCAGTTTTCGCCTGTTTTGTAATCAAAAAACATCAAATATGAACGTAATGTAAATAAATGTATTTCTTTTTCGCACAATGGGTGATAGAAAATCGCGCCAAGTGATAATGCTTATCAAAATTATTATCACTTGCACGAGCGCTATCACGAGATTAACAGTGGCATCGCATCCGCAGAGAGGCTTTCTCGTGGCAGTGAAAATTTCAACATATAAGAAAAAGTCACCTGCAAAATGGAAAACAATCGCAATTTCCCTGCCAGACAATTTCATTCGCTCACGTTCTTTGCCGGTCTTTGTATTGGCATCACGCCTGTGGCTCAGGCACTCGCCGCCGAAGGGCAAACTAACGCGGATGACACGCTGGTTGTCGAAGCATCAACGCCTTCGCTTTATGCGCCACAACAATCTGCAGATCCGAAATTCTCGCGTCCGGTAGCGGATACTACCCGCACGATGACGGTGATTTCTGAACAAGTGATTAAAGATCAGGGCGCAACCAACCTTACCGACGCACTCAAAAACGTCCCCGGCGTGGGTGCGTTTTTTGCGGGTGAGAACGGTAACTCCACCACTGGCGACGCCATTTATATGCGCGGTGCTGATACCTCTAACAGTATTTATATTGATGGCATTCGCGATATCGGCAGCGTCTCGCGCGACACCTTCAATACCGAGCAGGTCGAAGTGATTAAAGGGCCGTCCGGCACCGACTACGGGCGCAGCGCACCGACAGGCTCGATCAATATGATCAGCAAGCAGCCGCGCAATGATTCCGGCATTGACGCCTCCGCCAGTATTGGTAGCGCCTGGTTCCGCCGCGGCACGCTGGACGTCAATCAGGTCATTGGTGATACCACCGCGGCGCGCCTGAATGTGATGGGCGAAAAAACGCACGATGCCGGACGCGACAAAGTCAAAAATGAGCGTTACGGCATCGCCCCTTCTGTCGCTTTTGGCCTTGGTACAGCGAATCGTTTGTATCTTAATTATCTGCATGTCACCCAGCACAACACGCCAGACGGCGGCATTCCGACCATCGGTTTGCCGGGCTATTCTGCCCCATCTGCGGGAACGGCGGCCCTGAATCATTCCGGAAAAGTTGATACGCATAACTTTTACGGCACGGATTCCGATTACGACGATTCGACCACCGACACCGCTACCATGCGTTTTGAGCACGACATCAACGATAACACCACCATTCGCAATACTACCCGTTGGTCGCGCGTGAAGCAGGATTACCTGATGACGGCGATTATGGGTGGGGCGTCGAATATTACCCAGCCCACCAGCGATGTGAATAGCTGGACCTGGTCACGCACGGCGAATGCTAAAGATGTGAGTAATAAAATTCTCACCAACCAGACCAACCTGACCTCGACGTTCTATACCGCTTCTATCGGTCATGATGTCAGTACCGGCGTGGAATTTACCCGTGAAACGCAGACTAACTACGGCGTTAATCCGGTGACGTTACCTGCGGTAAATATTTATCATCCTGACAGCAGCATTCATCCCGGCGGCCTGACGCGCAACGGCGCAAACGCCAATGGTCAGACGGATACCTTCGCAATTTACGCCTTCGATACGCTGCAAATCACCCGTGATTTTGAGCTGAACGGCGGGATCCGTCTGGATAATTATCATACTGAATATGACAGTGCCACCGCCTGCGGCGGCAGCGGACGCGGTGCCATCACCTGCCCTGCTGGCATGGCAAAAGGTTCTCCGGTCACCACCGTCGATACCGCTAAGTCGGGCAATCTGGTGAACTGGAAAGCCGGGGCGCTTTATCACCTGACGGAAAACGGCAATGTCTATATTAACTATGCCGTTTCCCAGCAGCCTCCGGGCGGCAACAACTTCGCCCTTGCGCAGTCTGGCAGCGGTAACAGTGCCAACCGCACCGATTTTAAACCGCAAAAAGCCAACACCAGCGAGATTGGCACCAAATGGCAGGTTCTGGATAAACGCCTGTTGCTCACCGCCGCGCTGTTCCGTACTGATATCGAAAATGAAGTTGAGCAAAATGATGACGGAACTTACTCGCAATACGGTAAGAAACGCGTCGAAGGCTATGAGATATCCGTGGCCGGGAATATCACTCCCGCGTGGCAGGTGATTGGCGGCTATACCCAGCAAAAAGCAACCATCAAAAACGGCAAAGATGTTGCCCAGGATGGTTCCTCATCGCTGCCGTATACCCCGGAGCACGCCTTTACCTTATGGAGCCAGTATCAGGCAACCGATGATATTTCCGTTGGTGCGGGCGCACGCTATATCGGCAGTATGCATAAAGGTTCTGACGGCGCGGTGGGAACGCCAGCGTTTACCGAAGGTTATTGGGTCGCCGACGCTAAACTGGGGTATCGGGTTAATCGCAATCTCGACTTCCAGCTAAACGTCTACAACCTGTTTGATACCGATTACGTCGCCTCAATCAACAAGAGCGGCTACCGTTATCACCCGGGCGAGCCAAGAACCTTCCTGCTCACGGCCAATATGCATTTCTGATTCAGATGTGGGGCGCAGGCCCCACTTTTTGGAGAACTTGTATGATGTACCACATTCCCGGCGTGTTATCGCCACAGGACGTCGCCCGGTTTCGCGAACAACTGGAACAAGCCGAATGGGTTGATGGACGCGTCACCACCGGCGCACAAGGTGCGCAAGTTAAGAACAATCAACAGGTAGACACCCGCAGCACGTTATACGCCGCCCTGCAAAATGAGGTGCTGAACGCGGTTAACCAACATGCTTTGTTCTTTGCCGCGGCCTTGCCGCGTACCCTTTCCACGCCGCTGTTTAATCGCTATCAGAACAATGAAACCTATGGTTTTCATGTGGATGGCGCAGTACGCAGCCATCTACAAAACGGCTGGATGCGCACTGACCTTTCTGCCACGCTGTTTTTAAGCGATCCAGAAAGCTACGACGGCGGCGAACTGGTCGTTAATGACACCTTCGGGCAACATCGGATAAAACTCCCGGCAGGCGATCTGGTGTTGTATCCCTCCAGCAGCTTGCATTGCGTGACACCCGTAACCCGCGGCGTACGAGTGGCATCATTTATGTGGATCCAGTCGATGATCCGTGATGATAAAAAGCGCGCCATGCTGTTTGAACTGGACAACAATATTCAGTCGCTGAAAAGCCGCTACGGCGAAAGTGAAGAGATCCTGTCGCTGCTCAATCTTTATCATAATCTGCTGCGGGAATGGTCGGAGATCTGACGCTTGAACTGCCCGAGTTCGTCCCTATATTAGCTACACTTAACTGTACAAGTATTGATATGGGGAGGACGATATGGCATCCGGTTGGGCTAACGATGACGCCGTCAACGAACAGATCAACAGTACAATTGAAGATGCGATTGCCCGCGCTCGGGGTGAAATTCCGCGTGGTGAAAGCCTGTATGAATGTGAAGAGTGCGGCGCACCTATCCCACAGGCCCGTCGGGAAGCCATTCCTGGCGTGCGCTTATGCATTCATTGTCAGCAGGAGAAAGATTTACAAAAACCAGCTTATACAGGATATAATCGCAGAGGTTCGAAAGACAGCCAGTTACGTTAACTACAACTGGCGGGATGTATAGCGAGTATAATTTGTATTTTGCGTGGCATTCCGTGCCTTTAACGCTTTCGTGACTGCCACGCTGCATAAAACAAGTCCATAAGTTCAACAAATAAATGGATTATCAGTATGTTAGATATCAATCAATTTATTTGAACAAGGTGGTCAATTCTCTTCGATTTTATCTCTCGAAAAAAAACGTGATACTCATCACATCGACGAAACAACGTCACTTATACAAAAATCACCTGCGAGAGATTAATTATGAAAACTATCAATACTGTTGTTGCTGCTATGGCTCTTTCAACTCTGTCATTTGGCGTGTTTGCCGCGGAACCGGTAACGGCATCCCAGGCACAGAACATGAATAAAATCGGCGTGGTTTCTGCCGATGGCGCATCCACCCTCGATGCCCTGGAAGCGAAACTGGCTGAGAAAGCTGCGGCAGCTGGGGCGAGTGGATACAGCATCACTTCTGCCACCAACAACAATAAATTAAGCGGTACTGCGGTAATTTATAAGTAATTCGTAGGCGGATAAGGCGTTTCCGCTACGTCCAGCACAAGTATTTCCCTGTCTGTTTGCCGACAGACGCATATGCTCTAACCCTCATTGATCCTATGTTACCCTTGTTTGCCCGTCCGCCACTGGACGGGCTTTTTTTTAGCTGGTTAACTGCTGGCAGAAAGCCTGCAACGTCTCTTCCGGCATACCAATCTGCCGCGCCGCATCACAAATGGCCTGCCAGCTTCCCGCATCCAGTGGAATCCCCTGCTCCTGCCGTTCGCGACGCGTGTTAACTTCCCACTCGCCCGGTAGCAAAATCGACTTATCGTCATCATGCGGCGAGGCTTTCACCCACTCGGCAAAGGCTTCGGTCTGCGCACTACAATCCGGCGCGCCGAACAGTTCCGGGTTGATGATGATAGTGGTCATGCAGTTAAGAATGGCATCGGGACTGGTTTGTAACGTTTCCTGATGCGTCGTTTTACCGCCGGAAAGCGCCCCACCAAGAATTTCACACATCGCTGCAAGGGCGTAGCCTTTATGTTCGGCAAAGGTCAACAGCGAACCCAACGGCGACTCCTGCATTACCGCCGGATTGGTCGTCGGCACGCCGTTAACGTCAATCAGGCAACCTGGCGGCACGGGGACGCCTTTATGCCAGGCGACGCGGGTTTTGCCAAATGCAATGGCGCTGGTGGCGTAATCAAGCAACAGCGGGAACTTATCTTTACGAGGGAAAACCACACAGAAGGGATTGGTGCCAAAGCGGCTGTCGCGACCGTGGAACGGCGCGACCATTGGAATGCCGACCACGCTAACAAAGTGGATAGAGACAAACCCCGCCGCTGCGCACTGTTCTGCCCAGTAACCGATACGGCCGATATGATGCGAGTTATGTAGCGCCACGGCAGCAATACCGTGCTGATGCGCTTTCTCAATCCCCAGTGCCATCGCTTCGTGTGCTGCGACCTGACCAAATGCGCGATCGCCATCGAGCGTGACCGCCGCCCCCGCCTCTTTAACGATTTTGGCATGATGGTTAATTTGCAGATGCCCCTGACTCCAGGAGCACACATAGCTTGGGATCATGCCAATACCATGTGAATCATGCCCTGCCAGGTTTGCCGCGATTAAATGATCGGCAACTAATTTCGCTTCTTGTTCCTCGCTACCCATCTGACGAAATACAGCCTGAATAAAACTGTGCAACGTCTGAGCATCAAAGCGATGACCACTTTCCATGGTTAACTCCTGTTTATGTTATGTGTTTGTTGTTTTTTTATGCTGCACGCCGGGCGCGGGAAGGTCAATAAAGATGCAGGAATTTCATATTGCGGTGGGGTAAAAGCCGGATGACGTGGCTCATCCGGCTGAGATAAAAATTAAAATGCCTGATTAACGCGCGCCAGGCCATCGCTGATAGTTGCCGCTTCCCCCGTAGCCACCAGGCAGCAAGCCATCTGGATTTTCAGCGATTCGGGAATCGCTTCGCTGCCAGCCAGGCAACGCTCAATCCACTGCGCCGTGGTTTCCGGATCTTTTGCTTGCGGCAGTAACTCGCTACCAGCAGGGTCCTGTTTTTCATACAGCACCCGCATCCCTTCATGGTCGATCAAATTGATCTGCGGGCAGCGTTGCGGATTAGCATACACTTCACCTTCAGTACCATGCATTAGTAGCGCCCGCCCGCCGATATCGCTAAAGAACTTCGCGACGCGTCCAATGTATTCCGGATGCGAAACGCTGGAAAGACGCAGTGCCTCACCTTCGGCAAATGGCGTCGCCAGTTTCGCCAGGGTATGTGCACTGTTACGCACGCCCATCCGCCAGCGCATCGCCAGTTGTTTTTCCAGCGGCGGGCAAAACGCGCCGACAGGCATAAAGACAGGTTGATGTTCGTCGAGCTTCGCCTGCGCCTGCCCGCCGTGCAACGTTGGCGTAATACCCATCAGTTCGAAAATGGTTTCTGTCAGCACGCGGGTTGGATCTTCGCTAACCCCGTGAACCACCACAGGAAAACCGAGTTTGTGCAGGAGAATCGCCAACAACGGCGTCAGGTTGGCCTGCTTACGCGCGCCGTTGTAACTGGGGATGACAATCGGCATCGGCTTGTCTGCAGGCGGCGTCAGCTTGATGGTGTGATTTTGCATGGCTTCGTAAAAGCCGAGCATCTCTGCTTCCCCTTCCCCTTTGATACGCAGCGCAATCAATACGCCGCCCAACTCAAGGTCAGGGACTTCACCATTGAGCATATGGGCATACAGACCGCGCGCAGTATCCCGGTCTAAATCGCGCGCGTGGTTTTTCCCGCGCCCGATCTCTTTAATGATTTTGCGATAGTCCATTTACGACTCCTTACCTGACTCACATCATTAACGCCGCCGACGGCGTGGGGATTTCGTTTTTTCTTTCTTTTTAACTATACCTTCAGGGACTTCCGGTTGCTCTATCGGAAATACCGGTAATGCATCCAGTAGTCGCTTGCCATAATTTTTGGTCAGCAAGCGTTTGTCGTAGATAACCACTTCCCCCCAGCAACCGTGGCTTCGAATCAGTCGCCCAACCTGCTGAATCAGGTTAAACGAAGCGCTCGGCAGGCTTTGCACCTCAAACGGATAGCGGTTGAGGCTTTTCAGCCATTCCCCTTCGGTGATCACCACCGGGCTGTCGATGGGCGGAAAAGCGATTTTGTGGATATGCACCTGGCTGAGCAGATCGCCTTTCAGATCAAGACCTTCGGCAAAGGACTGTAAGCCCACCAGCACGCTACGCTCACCGTTGGCAACGCGTTTGCGGTGCAGTTCAACTAAGCGATAACGTGGCTGATCGCCCTGCACCAGCAACATCAGGCGTAAATCCGTCACATAGTCAAGAAAGCGCTGCATCGCCCGTCCGCTGGCAAACAGTACCAACATACCGAGATGTTTTTTGCTCTCCACCTGCTCACGGAAAAAGGCCGCCATTTCGGCAATATGCTGCTCTTCGTTGTCGATGGAAGGCTCAAAGCGCATCCGGGGAATAACAATTTTGCCCTGTTCGCAGTGGTTAAAGGGGGAATCCAGCGCCACAAAACGGTCGCCCGCTTTCTCTTTCAGCCCACTCATCTCCTGCAAACGCGAAAAACTATTCAGCGAACGCAAGGTTGCGGAGGTGACAATAATGTGCGGAATACTGCGCCACAGCAGCCTTTCCAGCTGATCGCTGACACGAATACCCACACAGTGAAACCAGAGATGCAGCTGCCCTTCGCGCTCTTCCCGCGTCGCCCATTTAGTCACCGGCGCACCGGAAGATTGCGCCAGAGACGCCAGCCGCCAGAGTTTGCTTTGCGCCTCGAACATCCCCAGCGCGCGATTCATCTGCAAAATCAACCGATGCAGACGTACAATGTCATGGCTGCCGGTTTTCTCACTTAAATCGTTAAGAAATAACTCAGCCAGGCCACGCAGCATCTCGGTGAGTTTTGCCAGCCGCTGGCAGATCTCCAGCACTTCATCTGGCAGTTCGCCCATCGCAAAACGGTGCTCTGCCTCTTGCCCGGCAGGCATGTAGAGATTGAGAATGTTGTTTAACGTGGCGATAAGCTCATACAACTCTTCACAATGCGCATTCAAACGTTCAGGGATCGCCAGCGGCGGGATGGTCTTCGGGCGAAACTGCTCCATGCAGGTAGCGACCAGTTTCGTGAACAAGTCCAGCTGTAGTCGATACCAGGGCGCGGTGATTTCGGCACTCATCTCCAGCGCATCCCGCGCCACATCCGGCAGGTGATGGCCTTCGTCCAGCACCAGCAGTAAATTTTTCGGGTCAGGCAATACGGCTTCGCTTTCCATCGCCGCCATCACCAGCGCATGGTTTGCCACCACCACTTCCGCTTCCTGAATCTCCCGACGAGCAACAAAAAACGGGCATTCACGATAGTAGTAACAGTTGCGGTTGAGGCAGCTGGCTTTGTCGGTACTTAAACGACGCCAGAGATCGTCATCTATAGCGATATCAGTATGATCGCGCAGACCATCCCATTTATAAGTGTCGAGATCGCCCTTCAGCTTCGCACAACGTTTTTGCTCTTCCTGATTGTTCGGCGTCAGCTCGTCGTCAAGAAACGCCAGCAGATCCTGTTGCGTGGGCTCAGTGCTGGCAAGCGCCGTCAGATTACGCGGGCAAACGTAGCGCCCACGCCCAAAAGCGGCAGTGAATTTAAGATCGGGAATGATCTTTTTCAGCAGCGGTAAATCTTTACTGTAGATCTGATCCTGCAATGCCACGTTGGCGGTACTCACCACCAGCGTTTTTTGCTCTTCGCGGGCAATGGCGATGCCGGGGATCAAATAGGAGAGCGTTTTCCCAACGCCGGTGGGGGCTTCAATCGCCAGATGCCGCCCTTCTTCTCCGGCCAGCGTTTTGGCGACGTCCGCAATCATCTGCCGCTGCGGCGCACGGGGAATAAAGTCGGGGATCTGTTCCTGAAGCGCCTTATACCAGGCGGCAATTTGCGCTTTAAGCGCGGCGGTTAATGCCATGAGAAAACCTGAAATACTGTATAAACAGCCAATATTGTGGCATTTTTCGGTTTTCAGGGGTAATGGTTTTTCTGTTTCTGGAAAGCGGCTCGCAATAACGTTTTCCGGATGTGAAGTTTTCTCGCGGCAGAAGAAACATCATTGTGCAGCAAAAGACATTGTACATCAGCTTATTCCGCTGGCGGCCATTGCAGAGCGGTATGTAAAACACGCAGTACCGAGAGCGTATCGCCCTCCACTTGATAGACAAGCACATAATGCGGCCTGACAACGGCTTCATGTGTACCAGCGACTCGTCCGGCCCGGTACATCTCCGGGCGTTCACAGGCCTGTTCCGCAATGGCTTCAAATTGATTATCAAGGGCTATTGCCGCTAGCGGATTATCTTTACTGATGTATTCCATGATTTGCTCCCTGTCAGACAGGGACATTGGCTTCCATTCCAGACGCATTAATCCCCCTTCAGCAAGGCTTTTTTACGGGCAGCAAATAGACTTTTGGCCTCTTCATGAGAGAGTGCCGGGCGTGGATCGTCAATGGCGGCCTGCACCTGCTCTCGAAACCAGGCATCATACGCGGCAGCTTCATGAGCTCGTTTTAATGCCTCAGCCCTGTCTGGTCGGGTCGTTTTCTTCTGACCGTCCGGGTCGTAATTAGAGGCGTCGACTTCAAACCGGGCAATACCAACATCTTTCAGGTAGTTGACAACCGTTTCCAGCCGTTTGAACAGGCGGATTTGCCGACTGCGTTGTGCTGCAAGAGGCCGTTCAGTGTGGCCGTATTTCACGGTCAACGACCAGCCTCCCTGGGTGCCAATAACGTGTGCTGCATCCACTACGCCAGATTCAACCAGTTTATGTAAGGTTGAGTGATCGATCGTTTCTGGTGCCATAATGCGCTAACCTCTTTGTATACAGCATGCAATTTATAATTAAAGATAGAGCAATTAATAATAAATTGCAGCACCTTGATCGTAAATTGCCCAGGATAAAATTGCGGTAGAAAGAGACTTGTTGCGAAGATGCCGGGCATCGCCCGGCATAAAAGATTACTGCGCAGCGGCAGGTTTACGCGGACGGCGGCGGCGTTGTTGTTCGCCTGCCGGTTTGGCATCGCCAAGACGACGAGATGGTTTTTCTGCAGGCTTCGCGCTCGCAGATTTTGCGCCACCTTCAGCGCGGCGTGGTTGCTGTTGACCGCGACCACCACCTTGCCCACGACCGCCGCCGCCACGTTGCTGGCGACCGTTCTGGATTGGTTCGGCTTTGATTGACGGGTCCGGCTCATAGCCCGGAATCGCAATGCGCGGGATCTCTTTTTTCAGCAGTTTTTCGATATCACGCAGCAGTTTGTGTTCATCAACACACACCAGCGACAACGCTTCACCGGTAGCAGCCGCACGACCGGTACGCCCGATACGGTGAACATAATCTTCCGGTACGTTTGGCAGTTCATAGTTGACCACGTGCGGCAACTCTTCGATATCCAGACCGCGCGCAGCGATGTCAGTTGCCACTAGTACACGAATATCGCCCGATTTAAAATCAGCCAACGCACGGGTACGCGCACCTTGCGATTTATTGCCGTGGATCGCCGCACTGCGGATGCCATCTTTATTGAGCTGTTCAGCCAGATGGTTAGCGCCATGTTTGGTACGGGTAAACACCAGCACCTGCTGCCAGTTCCCTTTCCCAATCATGTGCGACAACAATTCGCGTTTGCGTTTCTTATCAACAAAGTGAACATGCTGGGTCACCTGATCAGACGCGGTATTGCGGCGTGCCACTTCGATTTCCAGCGGGTTGTGCAACAGTTTTTCCGCCAGAGCTTTAATATCGTCAGAGAAGGTCGCGGAGAACAACAGGTTCTGGCGCTTCGCAGGTAGTTTTGTTAACACGCGACGGATATCGTGGATAAAGCCCATGTCGAGCATGCGGTCAGCTTCATCGAGGACGAGGATTTCAACCTGATCCAGCTTCACCGCATTCTGATGTTCCAGGTCCAGCAGACGTCCCGGCGTTGCAACCAGCACATCAACGCCGCCGCGCAACTTCATCATCTGCGGGTTAATGCTGACACCGCCAAACACCACCAGCGAACGAATGTTCAGGTATTTGCTGTAATCACGGACGTTTTCGCCAATCTGCGCCGCCAGTTCACGGGTCGGGGTAAGAATGAGCGCACGTACCGGACGACGCCCTTTGGCGTGCGGCTGGCGAGTGATCAGGTGTTGCAACAGCGGCAGCGTAAAGCCCGCTGTTTTGCCGGTGCCAGTCTGGGCGCTAGCCATCAGGTCGCGGCCTTCCAGCACCGCAGGGATCGCCTGCTGCTGAATAGGGGTGGGTTCACGGTAACCCTGCTCGGCAACGGCGCGCAGGATATCAGGGCTTAAACCCAAAGAATCGAAAGACATAACTACTCCGAACCGCCCCGACCGTTACCGGTGTAGTTTTCAGGGAGATACTGAAAAGGAAAATGACAAAAACCACAATGTCATGAGGGAGCGGAGTGTAGCAGTTTTTGTGACGCAGCGCATAAATTATCCCTGTGACTGGCGTTGCTAAAATTCCTGGTCATACTGGACAACTCCCATATGGAGTCATAATCTTAATCAATCATTTGATTAAGAATGGACTGTGCGATGAATAATCCTGCCATGACAATCAAGGGTGAACAGGCGAAAAAACAGCTGATTGCTGCCGCACTGGCGCAGTTTGGTGAATATGGAATGAACGCCACCACCCGCGAGATAGCCGCCCAGGCCGGGCAGAATATCGCTGCCATCACCTACTACTTCGGTTCGAAAGAAGATTTGTATCTCGCCTGCGCCCAGTGGATTGCCGATTTTATTGGCGAGCAGTTCCGTCCGCACGCCGAAGAGGCCGAACGCTTGTTCGCACAACCACAGCCAGATCGGGCTGCCATCAGTGAACTGATCCTTCGCGCCTGCAGGAACATGATTAAGCTGCTCACCCAGGATGACACTGTCAACCTCAGCAAATTTATCTCCCGTGAGCAGCTCTCTCCCACGGCAGCCTATCACCTGGTGCACGAACAGGTGATTAGTCCGCTACACAGCCACCTTACACGCCTGATTGCCGCCTGGACCGGCTGCGATGCCAATGACACCCGCATGATCCTTCATACCCATGCGTTGATTGGTGAGATTCTGGCGTTTCGTCTTGGCAAAGAAACAATTCTGTTACGTACCGGCTGGACCGCGTTCGATGAAGAAAAGACCGAACTGATCAACCAGACGGTGACCTGTCATATCGACCTGATTTTGCAAGGATTATCGCAAAGGAGTTTGTAGTGATGAAAAAACCTGTCGTGATCGGACTGGCGGTAGTAGTACTTGCCGCCGTGGTTGCCGGAGGCTACTGGTGGTATCAAAGCCGCCAGGATAACGGCCTGACGCTGTATGGCAACGTGGATATTCGTACGGTGAATCTTAGTTTCCGTGTTGGGGGGCGCGTTGAGTCGCTGGCAGTGGACGAAGGTGATGCGATCAAAGCGGGCCAGGTGCTGGGCGAACTGGATCACAAGCCGTATGAGATTGCCCTGATGCAGGCGAAAGCGGGCGTTTCGGTGGCTCAGGCGCAGTATGACCTGATGCTTGCCGGGTATCGCGATGAAGAAATCGCTCAGGCCGCCGCAGCGGTGAAACAGGCGCAAGCTGCCTATGACTATGCGCAGAACTTCTACAACCGCCAGCAAGGACTGTGGAAAAGCCGCACCATTTCGGCAAATGACCTGGAAAATGCCCGCTCCTCGCGCGACCAGGCGCAGGCAACGCTGAAATCGGCACAGGATAAATTGCGTCAGTACCGTTCCGGTAACCGCGAACAGGATATCGCCCAGGCAAAAGCCAGCCTCGAACAGGCGCAGGCGCAACTGGCGCAGGCGGAGCTGAATTTACAGGACTCAACGTTGATAGCCCCGTCTGATGGCACGCTGTTAACGCGCGCGGTGGAGCCAGGCACGGTTCTCAATGAAGGTGGCACGGTGTTTACCGTCTCGCTAACACGTCCAGTGTGGGTGCGTGCCTATGTTGACGAACGTAATCTTGACCAGGCCCAGCCGGGGCGCAAAGTACTGCTTTATACCGATGGTCGCCCGGACAAGCCGTATCACGGGCAGATTGGTTTCGTTTCACCGACTGCTGAATTTACCCCGAAAACCGTCGAAACGCCGGATCTGCGTACCGACCTCGTCTATCGCCTGCGTATTGTGGTGACCGACGCCGATGATGCGTTACGCCAGGGAATGCCAGTGACGGTACAATTCGGTGACGAGGCAGGACATGAATGATGCCGTTATCACGCTGAACGGCCTGGAAAAACGCTTTCCGGGCATGGACAAGCCCGCCGTCGCGCCGCTCGATTGCACCATTCATGCCGGTTATGTGACGGGGCTGGTAGGGCCAGACGGTGCGGGTAAAACCACGCTCATGCGGATGCTGGCGGGATTACTGAAACCCGACAGCGGCAGTGCCACGGTGATTGGCTTTGATCCGATCAAAAACGACGGCGCGCTGCACGCCGTGCTCGGCTATATGCCGCAGAAATTCGGCCTGTATGAAGATCTGACGGTGATGGAGAACCTCAATCTGTACGCGGATTTGCGCAGCGTCACCGGTGAAGCACGGAAGCAGACTTTTGCTCGCCTGCTGGAGTTTACATCTCTTGGCCCGTTTACCGGACGCCTGGCGGGCAAGCTCTCCGGTGGGATGAAACAAAAACTCGGCCTGGCCTGTACCCTGGTGGGCGAACCGAAAGTGTTGCTGCTCGATGAACCCGGCGTCGGCGTTGACCCTATCTCACGGCGCGAACTGTGGCAGATGGTGCATGAGCTGGCAGGCGAAGGGATGTTAATCCTCTGGAGTACCTCGTATCTCGACGAAGCCGAGCAGTGCCGTGACGTGTTACTAATGAACGAAGGCGAGTTGCTGTATCAGGGGGAACCAAAAGCCCTGACACAAACCATGGCCGGACGCAGCTTTCTGATGACCAGTCCACACGAGGGCAACCGCAAACTGTTGCAACGCGCCTTGAAACTGCCACAGGTCAGCGACGGCATGATTCAGGGGAAATCGGTACGTCTGATCCTCAAAAAAGAGGCCACACCAGACGATATTCGCCATGCGGACGGGATGCCGGAAATCAACATCAACGAAACTACGCCGCGTTTTGAAGATGCGTTTATT
Source organism: Escherichia sp. WS547 (assembly GCF_046486065.1). Lineage (NCBI taxonomy): Bacteria > Pseudomonadati > Pseudomonadota > Gammaproteobacteria > Enterobacterales > Enterobacteriaceae > Escherichia > Escherichia sp. WS547. The sequence continues at coordinate 143,410 of NZ_JBJQMA010000006.1, forward strand.
GATTTGCTGGGCGGTGCCGGAACCTCAGAATCGCCGCTGGGTGCAATATTGCATACGGTGGAAGGTACACCTGGCGAGACGGTGATCGAAGCGAAAGAACTGACCAAGAAATTTGGTGATTTTGCCGCCACCGATCACGTCAACTTTGCCGTCAAACGCGGGGAGATTTTTGGTTTGCTGGGGCCAAACGGCGCGGGCAAATCGACCACCTTTAAGATGATGTGCGGTTTGCTGGTGCCGACTTCCGGCCAGGCGCTGGTGCTGGGGATGGATCTGAAAGAGAGTTCTGGGAAAGCGCGCCAGCATCTCGGCTATATGGCGCAAAAATTTTCGCTCTACGGCAACCTGACGGTCGAACAGAATTTACGCTTTTTCTCTGGTGTGTATGGCTTACGCGGTCGGGCGCAGAACGAAAAAATCTCCCGTATGAGCGAGGCATTTGGCCTGAAAAGTATTGCCTCACACGCCACCGATGAACTGCCATTAGGTTTTAAACAGCGGCTGGCGCTGGCCTGTTCGCTGATGCATGAACCGGACATTCTGTTTCTCGACGAACCGACGTCCGGCGTTGATCCCCTCACCCGCCGCGAATTCTGGCTGCACATCAATAGCATGGTAGAGAAAGGCGTCACGGTGATGGTCACCACCCACTTTATGGATGAAGCGGAATATTGCGACCGCATCGGCCTGGTGTACCGTGGGAAATTAATCGCCAGCGGCACACCAGACGATTTGAAAGCGCAGTCGGCCAACGATGAGCAACCCGATCCCACCATGGAGCAAGCCTTTATTCAGTTGATCCACGACTGGGATAAGGAGCATGGCAATGAGTAATCCGATCCTGTCCTGGCGTCGCGTGCGGGCGCTGTGCGTCAAAGAGACACGGCAGATCGTTCGCGATCCGAGTAGCTGGCTGATTGCGGTAGTGATCCCACTGCTACTGCTGTTTATTTTTGGTTACGGCATTAACCTCGACTCCAGCAAGCTGCGGGTCGGGATATTGCTGGAACAGCGTAGCGAAGCGGCGCTGGATTTCACCCACACTATGACCGGTTCGCCCTACATCGACGCCACCATCAGCGATAACCGTCAGGAACTGATCGCCAAAATGCAGGCGGGGAAAATTCGCGGTCTGGTGGTTATTCCGGTGGATTTCGCCGAACAAATGGAGCGCGCCAACGCCACCGCACCGATTCAGGTGATCACCGACGGCAGTGAGCCGAATACCGCTAACTTTGTGCAGGGGTATGTCGAAGGGATCTGGCAGATCTGGCAAATGCAGCGAGCGGAGGACAACGGGCAGACTTTTGAACCGCTTATTGATGTACAAACCCGCTACTGGTTTAACCCGGCGGCGATTAGCCAGCACTTTATTATCCCCGGTGCGGTGACCATCATCATGACGGTCATCGGCGCGATTCTCACCTCGCTGGTGGTAGCGCGAGAATGGGAACGCGGCACCATGGAGGCTCTGCTCTCTACAGAGATTACCCGCACGGAACTGCTGCTGTGTAAGCTGATCCCTTATTACTTTCTCGGGATGCTGGCGATGCTGCTGTGTATGCTGGTGTCAGTGTTTATTCTCGGCGTGCCGTATCGTGGGTCACTGCTGATTCTGTTTTTTATCTCCAGCCTGTTTTTACTCAGTACCCTGGGGATGGGGCTACTGATTTCCACGATTACCCGCAACCAGTTCAATGCCGCTCAGGTCGCTCTGAACGCGGCTTTTCTGCCGTCGATTATGCTTTCCGGCTTTATTTTTCAGATCGACAGTATGCCCGAGGTGATCCGCGCGGTGACGTACATTATTCCCGCACGTTATTTCGTCAGCACCCTGCAAAGCCTGTTCCTCGCCGGGAATATTCCGGTGGTACTGGTGGTGAACGTGCTGTTTTTGATCGCTTCGGCGGTGATGTTTATCGGCCTGACGTGGCTGAAAACCAAACGTCGGCTGGATTAGGGAGAAGAGCATGTTTCATCGCTTATGGACGTTAATCCGCAAAGAGTTGCAGTCGCTGCTGCGCGAACCGCAAACCCGCGCAATTCTGATTTTACCCGTGCTGATTCAGGTGATCCTGTTCCCGTTCGCCGCCACGCTGGAAGTGACCAACGCCACCATCGCCATCTACGATGAAGATAACGGCGAGCACTCGGTAGAACTTACTCAACGTTTTGCCCGCGCCAGCGCCTTTACCCATGTGCTGCTGCTGAAAAGCCCGCAGGAGATCCGCCCGACCATCGACACACAAAAGGCGTTACTACTTGTGCGTTTCCCGGCTGACTTCTCGCGCAAACTGGATACCTTCCAGACCGCGCCGTTGCAGTTGATCCTCGACGGGCGTAACTCCAACAGTGCGCAAATTGCCGCCAACTACCTGCAACAGATCGTCAAAAATTATCAGCAGGAGCTGCTGGAAGGAAAACCGAAACCCAACAACAGCGAGCTGGTGGTACGCAACTGGTATAACCCGAATCTCGACTACAAATGGTTTGTGGTGCCGTCGCTGATCGCCATGATCACCACTATTGGCGTGATGATCGTCACTTCACTTTCTGTTGCCCGCGAACGTGAACAAGGTACGCTCGATCAGTTACTGGTTTCGCCGCTCACCACCTGGCAGATATTCATCGGCAAAGCCGTACCGGCATTAATTGTCGCCACCTTCCAGGCCACCATTGTGCTGGCGATTGGTATCTGGGCGTATCAAATCCCCTTCGCCGGATCGCTGGCGCTGTTCTACTTTACGATGGTGATTTACGGTTTATCGCTGGTGGGATTCGGTCTGTTGATTTCATCACTCTGTTCAACACAACAACAGGCGTTTATCGGCGTGTTTGTCTTTATGATGCCCGCCATTCTCCTTTCCGGTTACGTTTCTCCGGTGGAAAACATGCCAGTATGGCTGCAAAACCTGACGTGGATTAACCCTATTCGCCACTTTACGGACATTACCAAGCAGATTTATTTGAAGGATGCGAGTCTGGATATTGTGTGGAATAGTTTGTGGCCGCTACTGGTGATAACGGCCACAACAGGGTCAGCGGCGTACGCGATGTTTAGACGTAAGGTGATGTAACTTCTTATCTTTCGCCAGCAAAGACACCACCGCCGGGCCGGCAAGGATTGCCAGCCCTGCAATCGCCAGCAAAAAGTTGTTTTCCAGTACGCGGGACAACAGCCACAGCACAATCAGCGCTGCGCCAAAATACCAGGTCGTAGTCAGCTCTTCCAGCACGTCTGCCACCTCACGCCAGCGTTGCTCGGGGTGGCGCTGAAACACCAGCATCATCACTACCGTGACACAATACAGTGCGCATAATCCCACGCCGACGTGAACCAGAGTCTTACTCATCCAGCCCACCACCAGCAGCGCCACTACCAGTAAATGCAACATAATCTGCCAGCAACTTAGACCCGTTGCGACACGAACACGTTGTTGCCACTTCATGGCTTCTCTCCTGAAGAATTTATCTCTACTTACTCAGAGTACCGAACTTTACGGAAAATTCCGTAAGACCGCACCTTTTTGTGACGCCGACTACACTATTTCAATGAGATAAGAGGCAAAGACAGGAAAATTATGCCCGATCAAACACAACAATTTTCGTTCAAGGTGCTCACCATCAACATTCACAAAGGCTTTACCGCGTTTAACCGACGCTTCATTTTGCCGGAACTTCGCGACGCCGTGCGTACCGTCAGCGCCGATATTGTTTGCCTGCAGGAAGTGATGGGCGCGCACGAAGTTCATCCGCTGCATGTGGAAAACTGGCCCGATACCTCGCACTACGAGTTTCTCGCCGACACTATGTGGAGCGATTTTGCCTACGGTCGCAATGCCGTATACCCGGAAGGGCATCACGGTAACGCCGTACTGTCGCGCTATCCCATTGAACATTATGAAAACCGCGATGTTTCGGTCGATGGTGCGGAAAAGCGCGGCGTGCTCTACTGCCGCATTGTGCCGCCGATGACCGGAAAAGCGATTCATGTAATGTGCGTACATTTGGGCCTGCGTGAGGCGCACCGTCAGGCGCAGCTTGCGATGCTCGCCGAATGGGTGAATGAGCTACCGGACGGCGAACCGGTATTGGTGGCGGGTGATTTCAATGACTGGCGGCAAAAAGCTAATCATCCGTTAAAAGTGCAGGCCGGACTGGATGAGATTTTTACCCGCGCCCACGGACGCCCGGCGCGCACGTTTCCGGTGCAATTTCCTCTACTACGACTGGACAGGATCTACGTCAAAAATGCCAGCGCCAGCGCGCCAACCGCGTTGCCGCTGCGGACATGGCGACACCTTTCTGATCATGCCCCTTTAAGTGCGGAGATTCATTTATGAAATGTAGCTGGCGCGAAGGCAATAAGATCCAGTTGCTGGAAAACGGCGAGCAATATTATCCCGCGGTGTTTAAGGCGATTGGCGAGGCACAAGAACGCATCATTCTTGAAACGTTTATCTGGTTTGAGGATGACGTCGGCAAACAACTGCATGCGGCACTACTGGCAGCAGCGCAACGCGGGGTAAAAGCGGAAGTCTTACTTGATGGCTACGGTTCGCCGGATCTCAGCGATGAGTTTGTCAATGAACTGACGGCCGCTGGCGTGGTGTTCCGCTACTACGATCCCCGCCCTCGCCTTTTTGGTATGCGCACCAATGTGTTTCGCCGGATGCATCGCAAAATTGTGGTGATCGACGCGCATATCGCCTTTATTGGCGGGCTGAATTACTCCGCCGAGCATATGTCCAGCTACGGTCCAGAGGCTAAACAGGATTACGCGGTGCGCCTTGAAGGGCCGATTGTCGAAGATATTCTGCAATTTGAACTGGAAAACCTGCCAGGACAGAGCGCGGCACGACGCTGGTGGCGACGTCATCACAAAGCGGAAGAGAACCGCCAGCCGGGAGAAGCGCAGGTATTGCTGGTCTGGCGCGATAACGAAGAACATCGCGATGATATTGAACGTCACTATCTGAAAATGCTCACTCAGGCACGGCGGGAAGTGATTATCGCCAACGCCTACTTCTTCCCCGGCTATCGATTTTTACACGCCTTGCGTAAAGCGGCACGGCGCGGGGTGCGGATCAAACTGATCATTCAGGGCGAACCGGATATGCCGATTGTCAGAGTCGGCGCGCGCTTGCTGTATAACTATCTGGTTAAAGGCGGCGTTCAGGTTTTTGAGTATCGCCGCCGCCCGCTCCACGGCAAAGTGGCGTTGATGGACGATCACTGGGCGACGGTAGGGTCCAGTAATCTCGATCCGCTCAGTTTGTCACTGAATCTCGAAGCAAATGTCATCATCCACGATCGTCATTTTAACCAGACGCTGCGCGATAATCTGAACGGCATTATCGCCGCAGACTGCCAGCAGGTGGATGAAACCATGCTGCCGAAACGCACCTGGTGGAATCTGACCAAAAGCGTGCTGGCCTTCCACTTTTTACGCCACTTCCCGGCGCTGGTCGGCTGGCTTCCGGCACACACACCACGTCTGGCGCAGGTTGACCCGCCCGCTCAGCCGACAATGGAAACGCAGGATCGGGTAGAAACTGAAAACACGGGGGTAAAACCCTGATGAGTAAATCACACCCACGCTGGCGCTTAGCAAAGAAGATCCTCACCTGGCTGTTTTTTATCGCGGTGATAGTGTTGCTGGTGGTCTACGCCAAAAAGGTGGACTGGGAAGAGGTCTGGAAGGTCATCCGCGACTACAATCGCGCTGCGTTGCTCAGTGCGGTCGGGCTGGTGGTCGTCAGTTATCTGATTTACGGCTGCTATGATCTGCTCGCCCGCTTTTACTGCGGTCACAAACTGGCGAAGCGCCAGGTGATGCTGGTGTCGTTTATCTGCTACGCCTTCAACCTGACGCTCAGTACCTGGGTCGGCGGCATTGGTATGCGCTATCGTTTGTACTCCCGGCTAGGGTTACCGGGCAGCACTATTACGCGGATTTTCTCGCTCAGTATTACCACCAACTGGCTGGGCTATATTTTACTGGCAGGGATTATCTTTACCGCAGGCGTGGTGGAGTTGCCGGATCACTGGTATGTCGATCAAACCACGCTGCGTATTCTCGGCATTGGCTTATTGATGATTATCGCGGTTTATTTGTGGTTTTGCGCTTTCGCGAAGCACCGCCATATGACCATCAAAGGACAAAAGCTGGTGCTGCCTTCATGGAAATTTGCCCTCGCCCAGATGCTGATTTCCAGCGTTAACTGGATGGTAATGCGGGCGATTATCTGGCTGTTACTTGGTCAAAGCGTGAACTATTTCTTTGTACTGGGCGTGTTACTGGTTAGTAGTATTGCTGGCGTCATCGTGCATATTCCGGCGGGGATTGGTGTGCTGGAAGCGGTATTTATCGCGCTACTGGCTGGGGAGCATACCTCGAAAGGGAGCATTATCGCCGCCCTGCTCGCTTATCGCGTCCTGTATTACTTTATCCCGCTGCTGCTGGCGCTGATCTGTTACCTGCTACTGGAAAGCCAGGCGAAGAAGCTACGAGCGAAAAATGAAGCGGCGATGTGAAGTTTAGTTAAGTTCTTTAGTATGTGCATTTACGACTAATGAAAAAAACGCGTATGCCTTTGCCAGACAAGCGTTATAGCTATAGCGGCAAGTATCCCAAAGAAGCCGATAAAATAGTAATAGAGTGTTAATGCACCTGTAAAAGCGCAACGAACCGGACTCCACAACTCTTCGCTATGGCATTTTCCTGCCAGTTCAAGGAGCTTATTTCGTCCATGCGAGATAATGCCTGACCATAACACTATCATTAAGCAACTTATTACCCAAACGGGTCGTTCACTCATTAATGCGGCATTCATGATGATCACCAGGACCAGCCCTGCGGTTGCCACCATACCCAAAGCGGTAATGAGCCATATACCGTTTAATATCCTGGCCTCGTGCTGAAAATCTAATTTATTGCTGTTTTGCGAGTATGATTCCATTCTTTTAGTTGTCCCTAGAAAAAATATTAATATTCACCATCAATAAATTTAAAACCACGCATACAAAATACTTTTGTATTTATGGATACGGAAAACACTTCCGCTCGGCCATAAGGCATATTTTATACCTGGTACTTGTTAAGTGTCGTTTTTAGTAAGAAAAAAATCCCGACACATGGCCGGGATATTGATGGTGAAAAAGAATTAACGGCGGTTGCCGAAGATCCGCAGCAACATCAGGAACAGGTTGATGAAGTCCAGATACAAGGTTAACGCGCCAAGAATGGAATATTTGCGCAGGTTCGACGTGTCGCGGGTATCAATCTGCTCACCCATATTTTTCAATTTCTGAGTGTCATACGCCGTCAATCCGACAAAGACAATCACGCTGATGTAGGTGACTGCCCACATCAATGCTTCGCTTTTCAGCCAGAAGTTGACCAGCGATGCCAGCACAATGCCGATTAACGCCATAAACAGCATATTGCCAAAGCCGCTTAGATCGCGCTTCGTGGTGTAACCGTACAGGCTCATTGCGCCAAACATCCCGGCAGTAACGACGAAAGTACTGGCGATAGAAGCAGCGGTATAGACAATGAAAATACTGGAAAGCGTAAGACCCGTCAGCGCCGAATAAAGCATAAAGAGCATCGTCGTTACACCTGCGCTCAGCTTTTGAATCATCGCTGATAACACAATAACCAATGCTAATTGCGCGATGATCAGACCGATTAAAAAGACACGGTTAGTGAACAACAGCTCCATCACGGCCGCGGAATTAGCCGCATACCAGGCAACAAATGCGGTCAGCAACAAGCCAACGGTCATCCAGCCATAGACTTGCGCCATATAAGTTTGCAAGCCAGCCCGGAGTTGTACAATTGAATCAGAACGTGGGAATCTGTCCATGACGATCTCCTGAAGATATAAGGAATATCTTAAGGATACTGCAAAATGATGAGGCTGTGCATCGACGCAGCGTAAACACATGTACTGAGCGGTGAAATTGCCGGACGCAGCTGTGCCTTATCCGGCTAACAAAAAACTACCAGCGTTTTGCCGCCTGCTGATCGCTCTCCCGGGCTTCGACCCAGCGGTCGCCTTCCGGCGTGGCTTCGCGCTTCCAGAACGGTGCGCGGGTTTTGAGATAATCCATAATAAACTGCCCGGCTTCAAACGCACTGCTGCGATGCGCACTGGTGACACCGACAAAAACGATTTCATCGCCCGGCCATAATTCCCCGATGCGGTGAATCACCGTGACGCGCCCCAGCGGCCAGCGGTTACGCGCTTCATCGACAATTTCTGCCAGTGCTTTTTCAGTCATCCCCGGATAGTGTTCGAGGGTTAATGCTTTGACGCTGTCGCCAAGGTTATGGTTGCGCACCTTACCGGTAAAGGTGACTACCGCACCGTCTTCATCACGCTCCGCCAGCCACGGATACTCTTCTCCTACGCTGAATGGCTGCGGGCCGACAACAATTTTGGTTTCTGCCATCTTAACCTCCGGTTACCGGCGGGAAGAAAGCCACTTCGTCGCCGTCAGTCAGCGGATGGTCAAAACTCACCAGCGTCTGGTTGACGGCAGCCAGCAATTTGCCATCTTCCAGCGCCAGCGCCCAGCGATCGCTCTGCGCAGCCAGATGTTGGCGTAACGCTTCAACGGTTGGGAAATCTGCAGCCACTTCGGTTGCATCTGTTCCCACCAACTCGCGCACCTGGGCGAAAAAAAGAACTTTAATCATCCGCTTCCACCTTAAAGTCACCCGACTTGCCGCCACTCTTCGCCAGCAAACGTACCGGACCAATTACCATATCTTTTTGCACCGCTTTGCACATGTCATAAATGGTCAGCGCCGCCACGGAGGCCGCGGTTAACGCTTCCATTTCGACACCGGTTTTCCCGGTCAGGCGGCATAAGGTTTCTATACGTACCCGATTGTGCTCCGGCTCGGCCTGTAAATTGACTTCAACTTTGCTGAGCATCAGCGGGTGACACAGCGGGATCAGATCCCAGGTGCGTTTTGCCGCCTGAATACCGGCGATACGCGCAGTGGCAAATACGTCGCCTTTGTGGTGGCGACCATCAATAATCATCGCCAGCGTCTCGCTGCGCATGGTGACAAAGGCTTCGGCGCGCGCTTCACGCACGGTTTCCGCTTTGGCGGAGACATCCACCATGTGCGCTTCGCCAGCGGCGTTGATATGGGTCAGTTGCGACATACTTATTTCTTCAAATGTGGATGGAAATTACACGGACGCGTACGGGCATCGAGCTGCGGCGCAATGATATTTTCCCATGCGGTACGGCACGCTTTGGTCGAACCCGGCATGGCGAAAATCAGCGTTTTGTTAGCGACGCCCGCTACCGCACGAGATTGCAACGTGGAAGTGCCAATCTCTTCGAACGACAACATCCGGAACACTTCACCAAAACCTTCAACTTCACGGTCGAACAACGGCAGCAGCGCTTCGGGAGCCTGATCTCCTTCCGTCAGGCCAGTCCCCCCCGTAATCAATACCACTTGTACATCGTCGCTGGCGATCCACGCAGATACCTGAGCGCGAATAGCGTAGCGGTTTTCTTTCACAATGGCTTTATCGACAACGTGATGGCCCGCTTCCTGCGCCGAATCGCGCAGATAGTGACCGGAGGTATCGTCTTCTTCACCACGACGATTAGAAACCGTAAGAATAGCAATACGGGTCGGGATAAATTCAGTGCTTACCTGACTCATCTGATCTCTCCTTTTGACGTTTTAGCCGCCAATGTACGATAAGTTTTGCGTAATACCGGTGTTGTTTTGGTGCAGGAAATGGGTCTGTTTCTTCTCCCGCAGCGCCGCTGAAATACGCGCTTCCAGCGCCTGTTGCTGGGTATCGTCTTCCAGCAGATCGCGCAGGTTAACGCCGCCTTCACCAAACAGGCAGAGATGGAGTTTACCAATGGAGGAAACGCGCAGGCGGTTGCAAGTGGCGCAGAAGTCTTTTTCATACGGCATGATAAGGCCAATCTCTCCGGCGTAATCCGGATGACAAAAGACTTGCGCGGGACCGTCGCTGCGTTGACGTAATTGGTGGATCCAGCCGCGACGCAGTAGCTCGTCACGCAGAACCTGACCAGAGATGTGATGCTTACGGAAGAGCTCGCTGCCCTCGCCCGTTTCCATCAATTCGATGAAACGCAGCTGGATAGGGCGATGCTGGATCCAGTTCAGAAAGGTGTCGAGCTGATGATGATTAACATCACGCATCAGCACGGTATTGACTTTGACCTTCTCAAAACCGGCCTCAAATGCAGCATCGATCCCTGCCATGACCTGGTTGAATTTATCCTGCCCGGTAATGGCATGAAACTGGCGAGCGTCAAGGCTATCAACGCTGACGTTGATGCCAGTAAGTCCCGCATCGCGCCAGTTCGCCACATCGCGTTCCAGACGGTAACCATTGGTGGTGACCGCAATCTGGCGGATAGCGTCGTTTTCCCGCACAGCGGCGATGATATCGGTAAAGTCGCGGCGTAAAGACGGCTCACCGCCTGTCAGGCGCACTTTTTCGGTGCCCAGACTGGCAAAGGCGCGCGTAACCCGGCGAATTTCATCGACGGTAAGAAAGCCTTTATTGGTGACGCCGCTCGGTTTGTAGCCATCCGGCAGGCAGTAGGTGCAACGAAAGTTACACACATCAGTAATCGACAGGCGCAAGTAGTAAAACTTACGCGCAAATGCATCAGTCAGTTGTGAAGCCATGTACACCTTTCCAGATACGGGAGGCGAAGTCATTTCTTCCTTCGCCCTGGTGGCAATCTTTACGAGCATTGTCACGGCCAAAGCACCGTATCAGTTGACCCAGGTGCAGAGGCTAGAGTGTTTAGTGGTTAAGCCGATACTAGCGCGTAAATGAGATTTTTACCATCCACACTTTCGCTATGTAATCATGTATATAGCGTCATGATCGTGCTATTTCGCTACAGAATAAGGGAAAATGGCGGTTTTACTTTGATATACATCATCAGAGAGGCATAGCGTGCATCGTCCTTTAGAGGTAGAAGAAAATAGTTTGTATCCTCAATATTGGCAGGTTAATTGCTGTTTCCCCGCAATTTGCGCTACTGTAGCGCGGATAATCTGACTCCAGGAAACTATATGCGCAATCGTACGCTGGCTGACCTTGATCGTGTCGTTGCTCTCGGCGGAGGGCATGGACTGGGACGCGTTCTCTCATCACTTTCGTCTTTGGGTTCTCGTTTAACGGGTATCGTCACCACCACGGATAATGGTGGCTCGACGGGGCGTATTCGCCGCTCAGAAGGCGGTATTGCCTGGGGCGATATGCGTAACTGCCTCAACCAGCTGATAACTGAACCCAGCGTCGCTTCCGCAATGTTTGAATATCGTTTCGGCGGTAATGGCGAACTTTCCGGGCACAACCTTGGAAACCTGATGCTGAAGGCACTGGATCACCTTAGCGTGCGACCTCTTGAAGCGATCAATCTGATTCGCAATCTGCTGAAAGTGGACGCACATTTGATTCCGATGTCGGAGCATCCGGTGGATCTAATGGCGATTGACGATCAGGGGCATGAAGTATACGGCGAGGTCAATATCGACCAGTTAACTACGCCGATTCAGGAGTTACTGTTAACGCCGAATGTACCCGCAACGCGTGAGGCTGTTCACGCTATCAGTGAAGCGGATCTCATCATTATTGGGCCTGGCAGTTTTTATACCAGCCTGATGCCAATTCTGCTGCTGAATGAAATCGCACAAGCATTACGCCGCACGCCAGCGCCGATGGTCTATATCGGCAATCTGGGGCGTGAGTTGAGTTTACCTGCGGCTAATTTGAAGCTGGAAAGCAAGCTGGCAATTATGGAGCAGTATGTCGGTAAAAAGGTCATTGATGCGGTCATCGTCGGGCCAAAAGTGGATGTCTCGGCGGTGAAAGAGCGGATTGTGATTCAGGAGGTACTGGAGGCCAGCGATATTCCGTATCGTCATGACCGCCAGTTGTTACATAACGCGCTGGAAAAGGCATTACAGGCTTTAGGTTAACACGAAGCCGGAAGAATATTCCGGCTTCGTCATCTTGTCACGACGCGGCAATAAACAACTCACGCAGCTGATGCAACTGGTCACGAATTTGCGCCGCTTCTTCGAACTCCAGATTTTGCGCGTGTTGCATCATCAGCCCTTCCAGTTCATGGATTTTCTGCTGTAACGCTTTCGGCGACATATCCATCGGCACATTATCCGGCTCAACAATCGGTCGCGATTTTCCTCTGCCCTTCGCTTTGGTTTTAGCAATGTTCTGCCCCAGCGCCAGGATATCGACCACTTTCTTGTTCAAGCCCTGCGGCGTAATACCGTGTTCCTCGTTGTACTTCTGCTGTTTCTCGCGACGACGTTCGGTTTCGCCAATCGCTTTCGCCATTGACGGGGTGATCTTATCGCCGTAGAGAATCGCTTTACCGTTAACGTTACGCGCCGCACGACCAATAGTCTGGATCAACGAACGTTCGGAACGTAGGAAGCCTTCTTTGTCAGCGTCGAGGATCGCCACCAGCGACACTTCCGGCATATCCAGACCTTCGCGCAGTAAGTTGATCCCTACCAGCACGTCGAACTCACCCAGACGCAAGTCGCGGATAATCTCCATACGCTCGACGGTGTCGATATCGGAGTGAAGATAACGCACGCGCTCGCCGTGTTCTTCGAGATATTCCGTGAGATCTTCCGCCATTCGCTTGGTCAGAGTTGTAACCAGTACGCGTTCGTTAATTGCCGCTCGCTGACGAATCTCCGAAAGAAGATCATCAACCTGTGTCGCCACCGGCCGCACTTCAATTATCGGGTCAAGCAATCCGGTTGGACGCACCACCTGATCCACCACATCGCCGCCGGATTTTTCCAGCTCGTAATTACCCGGCGTCGCCGAAACATAGATGGTTTGCGGCGCTAATGCTTCGAACTCTTCAAATTTCAGCGGACGGTTATCCAGCGCTGATGGCAGGCGGAAGCCGTACTCCACCAGCGTCTCTTTACGCGCCCGGTCACCGCGATACATGCCGCCAATTTGCGGAATGGTGACGTGTGATTCATCGACCACCAGCAGCCCATCGGCAGGCAGGTAATCAAACAGCGTCGGCGGTGGCTCACCCGGTCCACGACCGGAGAGGAAGCGCGAGTAGTTCTCAATCCCGGAACAGTAGCCCAGCTCGTTCATCATCTCCAGATCAAACTGGGTACGCTGGGTCAGCCGCTGCTCTTCAAGCAACTTGTTGTTCTCCAACAGCACTTTGCGTCTGGCGGCCAGTTCTTCTTTGATCTCTTCCATCGCCTGTACGATGCGCTCGCGCGGCGTGACGTAGTGCGTTTTCGGGTAGATGGTAAAACGTGGAATAGTGGAAACAATCTGCCCGGTGAGCGGGTCAAATAACGACAATCGTTCCACTTCCTCGTCAAACAGCTCCACGCGAAGTGCAATGTCATCCGATTCTGCCGGGAAGATATCAATCACCTCACCACGAACGCGGAAAGTACCACGCTGGAATGCCTGATCATTACGAGCGTATTGCAGCTCCGCCAGTCGGCGCAGGATCGCGCGCTGATCGATAATCATGCCGACCGTGAGATGGAGCATCATCTTGAGATATAAATCAGGATCGCCCAGACCATAAATCGCGGAAACAGACGCCACCACAACCACATCACGCCGCTCCAGCATCGCTTTGGTGGCGGACAAACGCATCTGTTCAATATGTTCGTTAACCGAGGCATCTTTCTCAATGAAGGTGTCGGAACTCGGTACATAGGCTTCCGGCTGATAGTAGTCGTAGTAGGAGACGAAATATTCCACCGCGTTTTCCGGGAAGAACTCTTTCATTTCGCCATACAACTGGGCCGCCAGCGTTTTGTTGGGCGCAAGTACCATGGTAGGGCGCTGAAGATCAGCAATGACATTGGCAATGGTGAAGGTTTTCCCGGAGCCAGTCACGCCAAGTAACGTCTGGTGCGCCAGGCCATCTTCCAGCCCCTCTTCGAGACGTCGAATCGCCTCTGGCTGATCGCCAGAAGGTTTAAAAGCGGAATTCAGTTTGAACGGTTTACTCATGAGTCGCTACCTGAAGGAGTTGGGCGGGCAGGTATGTAATTTTACTCGTCGTACTTAATTATGCCAACAAATTATACTGGATAAAAAAACAGTTCCTCACCATAATATTTCTGTTACAGCGTAAACTCCGCTGTCAATCATGAGCAAAATTTACTCTGTGACGAGATAAAACTCCGGCCTTACCGGGTTATCCCCAAAGCAACGGCTTTTTTAACATTTGTCAAGATGAGTGATGACAGTTTTATGGCAAGAGATGCCTCTTCAGTGACTGCCATTGCAATTATCTAACCAGTTAAAAAATAAAAGATATTTCTTTGAGCCGTCTTTAACGCCAATTCGCGTGCAAGCCGCGTATTCTCTCGCTTGCCTCGTGTTTTCTAACTCTAATACACATGGTTATCCACAGGAATAGTGGATAACTGTCTGCAGCCCCTATCCCCCGCCGCCTGGGCAATTCCCACATACATCGCATGATGCGGAAGTAAAATTTTTTTCGTGATTATTTTAGAATTTAATTGGTTAAATTGCAGTCAATCGAAGACGCGATCTCGCTCGCAATTTAACCAAATACAGGATGGCTACAACAAGGCAAGGTTTATGTACTTTCCGGTTGCCGCATTTTCTGGATTTTCTGCAAGCCAGGGGATCTCTCCCAGCAGCGGCGCGGGAATCATGCGGGTGAGCGTGGTCATATATTCAGCGTGACGTTTTCCCGGAGGCGTGACATCATTCGCCACCCAACCCGCCAGAGTCAGCCCGGCGTGTTGTATTGCCTGTGCCGTCAACATCGCGTGATTAATACAGCCGAGTTTCACACCAACTACCAGTATCACCGGCAGTTGTTCCTGTGTTACCCAATCTGCAAAAGTGAAAGTGTCAGAAAGCGGCGTAAACCAGCCGCCAGCACCTTCCACTAACACCCAGTCAGCCTGTTGTTCAAGCGCGCGTAATCCGGCGCTCATTACCAATGATTCTATCGGCCTGCCCTCTTGTGCGCTGATGATGTGCGGCGAAGTGGGTTCTGCGAAGGTGTAAGGATTTACCGTTGCGTAATCCAGCTGCAGGCTGCTGTTGCGCTGTAACGCCAGCGCGTCACTATTACGTAAGCCTTCCGGGGTCTTTTCGCTGCCAGAGGCGACCGGTTTATAACCTGCCGTCCGATAACCTGCTGCCTTCGCGGCTTGTAAAAGTGCACAACTGGCGACAGTTTTCCCCACTTCGGTATCCGTTCCGGTGACAAAATAACGTTTACTCACGAGCAATCACTCCCAAAAAAAGATGATACGTCAGAGGATATCGCCCCTGTTGTTGCGGCCATGCCAGTTGCAATCGCTGCAACTGCGAACGCGTTAATATTCGTGGGTAGCGCCCTTCATGAAGATGCGTGGCACCGATGCCTTTCAGCGAACGCATAGCACTGAGCGCATCATCAAACCACAGCGTGATGGGCTGAATATGATGTTGATAATGCACTCCGTTCAGCGACTGTTCGATTTCATCTGGCGGTAAAAAGCGATTAGCATGCGGGCGCTCGTCCACCGCCTGCCACGCCTGATGTAATTCAGGGAGCGATCCCTGCACCAGCGTGGTAAACGCGACCACGCCTCCGGGGCGCACCACCCGATACAGCTCGCGAAGTGCCGTGGATAAATTACCGCACCACTGCACCGCGAGATTGCTCCATGCAAGATCGAACGTCGCAGTCGCTAACGGCAGGGATTCGATATCTCCCGCCAGATAATGGTCTGCGGCATCTTTATGGCGTGCCTGAACAAGCATTGGCGGCGAGAGATCTAACGCCGTCACCTGCGCGTGACGCTCTCTCCAATGGCGGCTCATCCAGCCAGGTCCACAACCCGCGTCCAGTACGTGGGTGTATTTACGCTGTGGGAGCATTGCCAGTAAGACGTCAGCACTCTGGCGCTGTAACTCTGCGTGTTGCTCATAGTGCGCGGCTGCCCGACCAAATGCCGCTGCAATGGCTTGTTTATTAACCGTTGCCATGCAGCACCTCCAGCAGACGGTCGATATCCTGCATTTCATGCGCGGCGGTTAGTGTTAAGCGCAGTCGCGCAGTACCAGCAGGTACGGTTGGCGGGCGAATCGCCGTGACCCAGCAGCCTTGCTGGCGCAGTTTTTCTGCCAGTTGTAACGCACGGCTGTTATCACCAACAATCAATGGCTGGATGGCGCTGCATGAATCAGCAAGCGTAAACGGCAAATCCTGTACTCCGGCACGAAAACGCGTAATGAGTGCCGCCAGTTTTTCGCGCCGTGCATCACCCTCATCACTGCGAATGACCGCCAGCGATGCACGTAATGCCTGCGCCTGAGCGGGCGGCATACTGGTGCTGTAGATAAGATGGCGGGCGAATTGCAGCAGATAATCCGCCACCGTACTGGAGCAAAGCACCGCTGCCCCGCTGACGCCAAATCCTTTGCCAAAAGTCACCACCAGCAATTCTGGTTTTACCTTTTGCAGCCAGCAGCTGCCACGCCCCTGCTCCCCGATAACGCCCGTGCCGTGGGCATCATCGACCATCAACCAGCCATTGTGCTGTTGCGTTACTTGCTGGATTTCCGCCAGTGGCGCACTATCGCCGTCCATGCTGAACACGCCTTCTGTCACCACCAGTTGCTGCCCCGGACAGGGGGAAGCAAGCAGTCGCGCCAGATGAGCGACATCGTTATGGGTAAAACGTCGAAGCTGCGACGGGCTTAAACTGGCAGCCTCCAGCAATGAGGCATGGCTAAGCCGGTCGGCAACAATACGGTCCTCTTTCGCCATCATCGCGGCAATGACCGCCTGATTAGCGGCAAAACCAGAGATAAACAGCAGTGCCCGCGAATAGCCCAGCCACTCGGCCAGTTCTTCTTCCAGCGCCTGATGTGCCACGCTATAACCGCTGACGTGACCGGAGCCGCCGCTACCGACGCCAAATTGCTCCGCACTCTGCTTCCAGGCACGGATAATTTGCGGATGATGGCTTAAACCTAAATAATCGTTACTGGAAAAGTTCAGATACTGGCGATCGTCCGCCACCAGCCAGCGTCCGGCCCCTTGCGCCACCGGATAACGGCGACGCAGGGCATCGGCAGCACGCCGCGCATCGAGCGCCGCGTTGATTTTCTCCTGCCAGCTCATAGTGCTGCCGCGTTGTAATATTCGTCAGTGTCCGGGGTCATCAGTGCCTGCTCCAGACGCTGCTGTTGTTCGTTATCCCCTGCCAGCACGGCAGTTTGCTGCGGATTTAGCCCCAGTTTGCGGAACAGTTGCAGGTCTTTATCTTCTTCCGGATTCGGCGTAGTCAGCAGTTTGCAACCGTAGAAAATTGAGTTAGCCCCGGCCATAAAGCACATCGCCTGAGTCTGTTCATTCATCTGCTCGCGTCCGGCAGAAAGGCGCACGTATGAGGTCGGCATCATGATCCGCGCTACGGCAATGGTGCGAATAAAATCAAAGGCATCGACATCATCGTTATCCGCCAGCGGTGTGCCTTTCACCTTCACCAGCATATTGATTGGCACGCTTTCCGGCGGCGTCGGCAGGTTTGCCAGTTGCAGTAATAATCCGGCGCGATCTTTTACCGTTTCGCCTAAGCCCACAATGCCACCTGAGCAGACTTTGATCCCGGCATCGCGCACTTTTTCCAGCGTATCGAGGCGTTCCTGATAAGTGCGTGTGGTGATGATATTGCCGTAAAACTCCGGCGAGGTGTCGAGGTTGTGGTTGTAGTAATCCAGCCCGGCGTTCGCAAGGCGCTGCGCCTGAGATTCACTCAACGTACCCAGCGTCATACACGCCTCCAGGCCCATCGCTTTTACCCCCTGCACCATCTGCTCCAGATAGGGCATGTCGCGTTCGTGGGGATTCTTCCACGCCGCGCCCATACAGAAACGTGTCGATCCCGCCGCTTTCGCTTTTCGCGCCGACTCCAGCACCTGTTCAACTTCCATCAACCGCTCGGCTTCCAGCCCGGTTTTATAGCGCGAGCTTTGCGGGCAATATTTGCAATCTTCCGGACAAGCTCCGGTCTTAATTGACAGCAAAGTGCTGACCTGCACCTGACGTGGATCGAAATGCTGACGATGCACCTGCTGCGCTTCAAACAGCAGATCCAGCAACGGTTTTTCAAATAATTCTGTGACTTGCGACAATGTCCAGCGTGGGCGGTGAGCCATGGGGCTTCTCCAAAACGTGTTTTTTGTTGTTAATTCGGTGTAGACTCGTAAACCTAAATCTTTTCAATTTGGTTTACAAGTCGATTATGACAACGGACGATCTTGCCTTTGACCAACGCCATATCTGGCACCCCTACACATCCATGACCTCCCCGCTGCCGGTTTATCCGGTGGCGAGCGCCGAAGGTTGCGAGCTAATTTTGTCTGACGGCAGACGCCTGGTTGACGGTATGTCGTCCTGGTGGGCGGCGATCCACGGTTACAATCACCCGCAGCTTAATGCGGCGATGAAGTCGCAAATTGATGCCATGTCGCATGTGATGTTTGGCGGTATCACTCATGCGCCAGCCATTGAGCTGTGCCGCAAACTGGTGGCGATGACGCCGCAACCGCTGGAATGCGTTTTTCTCGCGGACTCCGGCTCCGTAGCGGTAGAAGTGGCGATGAAAATGGCGTTGCAGTACTGGCAGGCCAAAGGCGAAGCGCGCCAGCGTTTTCTGACCTTCCGCAATGGTTATCATGGCGATACCTTTGGCGCGATGTCGGTGTGCGATCCGGACAACTCAATGCACAGCCTGTGGAAAGGCTATCTGCCAGAAAACTTGTTTGCTCCCGCCCCGCAAAGCCGCATGGATGGTGAATGGGATGAGCGCGATATGGTGGGCTTTGCCCGCCTGATGGCGGCGCATCGTCATGAAATCGCGGCGGTGATCATTGAACCGATTGTCCAGGGCGCAGGCGGGATGCGCATCTACCATCCGGAATGGTTAAAACGAATCCGCAAAATGTGCGATCGCGAAGGTATCTTGCTGATTGCCGACGAGATCGCCACCGGATTTGGTCGTACTGGCAAACTGTTTGCCTGTGAACATGCAGATATCGCGCCGGACATTTTGTGCCTCGGTAAAGCCTTAACCGGCGGTACAATGACCCTTTCCGCCACACTCACCACGCGCGAGGTTGCGGAAACCATCAGTAACGGCGAAGCCGGTTGCTTTATGCATGGGCCAACTTTTATGGGCAATCCGCTAGCCTGCGCGGCAGCAAACGCCAGCCTGGCGATTCTCGAATCTGGCGACTGGCAGCAGCAGGTGGTGGCTATTGAAGTACAACTGCGCGAGCAACTGGCACCAGCCCGTGATGCCAAAATGGTTGCCGATGTGCGCGTGCTAGGGGCCATTGGCGTGGTCGAAACCACTCGTCCGGTGAATATGGCAGCGCTGCAAAAATTCTTTGTCGAACAGGGTGTCTGGATACGACCATTTGGCAAACTGATTTACCTGATGCCGCCCTATATTATTCTCCCGCAACAGTTGCAGCGTCTGACCGCAGCGGTTAATCGTGCGGTGCAGGATGAAACATTTTTTTGCCAATAACGGGAAGTCAGCGTGAGGGTTTCTGGCTGCACTTTCTGCAAACTAGAAAGGAGGGTTCATGAAACTCATCAGTAATGATCTGCGCGATGGCGATAAGTTGCCACATCGTCATGTCTTTAACGGCATGGGTTACGATGGCGATAATATTTCACCGCATCTGGCGTGGGATGATGTTCCTGCGGGAACGAAAAGTTTTGTCGTCACCTGCTACGACCCGGATGCGCCAACCGGCTCCGGCTGGTGGCACTGGGTCGTTGTTAATTTACCCGCTGATACCCGCGTATTACCGCAAGGGTTTGGCTCTGGTCTGGTAGCAATGCCAGACGGCGTTTTGCAGACGCGTACCGACTTTGGTAAAACCGGGTACGATGGTGCAGCGCCGCCGAAAGGCGAAACCCATCGCTACATTTTTACCGTTCACGCGCTGGATGTAGAACGTATTGATGTCGATGAAGGTGCCAGCGGCGCGATGGTCGGGTTTAACGTCCATTTCCACTCTCTGGCAAGCGCCTCGATTACTGCGATGTTTAGTTAATCACTCTGCCAGATGGCGCTATGCCATCTGGTATCACTTAAAGGTATTAAAAACAACTTTTTGTCTTTTTACCTTCCCGTTTCGCTCAAGTTAGTATAAAAAAGCTGAACGTGAAACAGTAAAAGCCAATAATATCAATGTGTTAAAATACATTTAGTCTAAAAAATAGACTGCATGATACTGCAAAACACAACATATCCAGTCACTATGAATCAACTACTTAGATGGTATTAGTGACCTGTAACAGAGTATTAGCGCAAGGTGATTTTTTGTCTTCTTGCGCTAATTTTTTGTCAACGCACTGGGTTAGTTGAATTTACAACCATGCTCAGTTTGGTGATCTCTTTAGGTCGATTGTTATGGTTATGCTCTGCTTGATTCAGTGATTTTGGAATCCTGCATTTTAGTAATCATACCCATAATTTTATGCCTAAGCTTTTCCATTGGGTTTTCGATTAGATAAAAACTTACCGCCCCAACTAAGATTGATGCTACCATCGTTGCTATATACATATAGAAACTGATTCCTACGTACCACACACCCATTGCTAGAATCAGGAAGTGCCATAGGTATATAGAGAAGCTCCATTTACCAATGTAAGACATTAACGGTGTTGACAGAGCCCAAGCAAATACACCTTCTCCATAGCTCATTAGCAGAACAATGAGTCCAAATATTGGCGCATAGAAAATAAATTTGTTGAGAACCCATCCATCAGTAAACCCACCAGTTAACTTCCACATAACTTTAGGCAGTGCAATAAGCATTGATACAATAAAGAACAGGAAGGCTATATCAGACAACTCTTGACCAATTTTAAGGAAATTATCGTGATAGAGAAATGCTGCAATCATTCCGCAAGCAAACAGTGGGAAATACCACATCACCATTCCGCCATACGCACTATCCATCGCAGGGTACAATCCCTGTAGCAATACAGCCAGTGCGAAAATAAGGAATGCCGCTGCTTTTCCATTGTACACTTTTTGAATTGCGACACCAGCATACGCAAAGAATGGAAGTATGAAGTAGAATTTATACTCAATTGGTATTGTCCAGAAATGAAGCACGGCCTCTTTCATCGTTATGATTGAGATTGCCGTATTCAAATCAAAATACCCAAAATATGAATACACGAGAACAGCTATTGCGAACACCGGAAGGATTCTCATTGTTCTTCCAAGGAAATAACTTAAAAGAGACCGCCAGGAAAATCCGGTAGAAATAAATCTACTGGTTAGCAAAAATGCGCTGAGAACAAAGAATATCCAAACGCCAAACTGTGAACTTCCACCAAGCATAACCTCATACTCATGAAAATATATTCCTGTAGCGTGGGCTATTATTACAAGGAATACCGCTATTGCCCTTAGTCCATCAAGAGACTTGATTTTACCTTTCATTTCTTTCCCAGATATGGAGTGAACATCTGCGAAAATGTAGCACATTTCAAGGTAAACAAGAAGCGCATCCATGCGCATTTTCATCACCCTGCCTTGGTGTATGTCCAGTTAAATGTTGTTGTTCCCTGGCTTGTGATGGTTACAATCCTTCCTGTCACTGTAAATGATATCAACCCTCCTGACTTAAGCGGAGTTAAAGTAAGTGTTGTTCCGTCCCACATGGCAAGCTGAAGCGAAGAGAAATTTGTTCCACTGCTTTCTGCCCAAACGCTTATCAGGTACATCCCTTGGCTATTTGGCAGTTCAAACAACGTAGTTGCTACGTTAGCTGTAACAGCCTGAGTTCCTTTCGCTGTGTACACTGCTGGCAACTGATTACCTGCAGAGCTTCGTGATTCAACATATGAGCCTGAAGTTTGCGTCCCAGTTAATGAGCAGTCAGTAAATACTCCATTCCCTGTGCTGTAAGTTGATATTACAGGAGTCCCACCAGTCGGAGCCTTAAACCGGCATCCCTCAGCAATTATTTTTGCTGTTGAGTCTGTCAGCAATGTGTTTGGGTATCCAGAGCCAGTGTAGGTTATTGATTCGCTATCAAGGAAGCTATCGGTACTTGATTTTATGTTAACAATGCTTGTGCCTGTTGCAAAGATAAATGCTGCTGTCCCACTCCCCGTTGTTTGCATTGAGTTTCCATGCCCGGCCAATCCTGATATATGGGCAATAGTATCATTAAGTTTTATATACGACGCAGTAATTCCATTTGTATTTTTTATTATATTAGACTCACCATCATACCCTGTAATAGTAAGACACTTACATCCAGAAAAATATAACCCTGAGGAATCAAATGTATATTGCGACCCGTCAACTGTGATCTGGTCTCCTGCACAGTTTATTAGCTGAGGAGACAGGCAATTTACAACATACCATGCCTGTGCTGCATCCAGCACATAACATGTATCCCACTGTATTGTCGTTCCGTTCGCCTTATAGAAACCATGCGCAACTCTCCTCGCCCATACCTGGGTATACTTTGTTAGGTAATTTCCAGAGTCATCATATATGGCCCACCATGCACCATCAACCTCAACATTTTTAATGTGCATAACGCCTGGTGAAGTAGTTCCTCCATCAATTAGAATGCCAATTTTACCATCATTGTCAGTAGGTGATGTAGGGCGTCCTCCATCGTAAAAAATATAGACATTTTCAATATTTATTGTATTAAACGCTGCGTGGTAATGGAAACAAGGTATATTTCCTATTACTGCTATGAAAGTTTCCGGCCTATTTATGTTGCTGTTTGTTTCGCCATTTATTGTGCAGTTTGAATTCATCTCTATCGTTGCATTTACGAAGTAAGTTCCAGATGTCAATAATACATTCCGCCCTGTATTAATTGCGGCCTGTATGCCTGCATAGTCAAGAGACTGAGTTAGTGATGTTACGAATGGATAAACAGCCTGCGCCGCTGATAGTGTGGAGAATTTCTCGCTGAGTGGATGCAGAGTTCCGTCAGCTGTTGCACCGAAATCCTTGGCTGAAATGAAGTTGGTATTTTTATCATGTTGAGTTAAAGCTATTGAGCCGATATATGGCTGCTTAACTGCAACTAGTGCGTCACCCATTCCATCAGCATCGCTTTCTAACTGCTGCTTAAACTGATCAGGGTCATACTTCAGCACATTCGGAAAATAGAATTGCTGAGAACCATACGCATCATAAACAGCCATAGAATGGCCTTGCACGGTAACGAATTTGGCAATCTGTCCGTTATATACCGGATACCCGCCAGCGTTAATGATGATTGGTTGCGAAACAGGAACGTGAGAACCGTCTTCGTTCTCCACATAAACCTGAATCTGGTTTTCAGGATTTACCGGGTCAGTGTCAATTTTACCGATATAAATTTTGCCATTGGCTACGGCTTTAAAAGAACGCGCCATAGTGAAGAGTTGCGAAGGCATGCTTACCACAACATTTGCGGTGATATCTGACATTTCATTGCTCCAGACGAATGATATGATGCAACCATGATGTGATTGCATACCGAAATGGTACTATTGAGTATTTATCCAGTAGGTTACGATGCCATTCCACCCAACTGGTGAGGCATCAAGGATGTACAGCAAATACGACGAGGCGCAGTTTCACTTGAGACTTCCGCATGAACTCCACGCGAAAATTAAGCAGCGTGCGAAGATGAATAACAGATCGCTGAACTCAGAGATAATTGCAGCGATTGAAGAATCGTTGGCTAAACAAAGCTCTGCATCCGTTTACATTGACGATGCAGAGCGTATGGCAGAACAACAATCTGATATGGTTAAGAAAATTGTCTTTGATACGCTTAAGACCATGTATAGCAATAATAAAAAGGAAACATAGCAATCTAGTTTCCGGCTAAAATGGCATTGCCTTCATGATATCCTGTGAAAAACTAAGGAGAGTTAACCATATGAAAAAATCATTGTTAATTATCCCGCTTCTGCTGGCTGGATGCGCAAAAGTAAGTGACTATCAAGCAAGTTGCGAACAACGCTATCCAAAGCTTAGCGATATGGCTAATTGCCTTGATGCCAGTGTGAAGAACGACTCACGCATGGCATCTGCACCAACACCTAAGCTGTATGTCCTTGCTGCGAAGATGCTCGGGCAAGGTGTCGATGAAGGCAAGATAAGTGACGCACAGGCAAGACTTGAGCTTCAGAATCTTTATGTTCAATTACAAAGCCAAGAACAAGCCCAACAAATAGCACAAAGCCAAGCATTTCAGCAGGCTTTATTGAATTATCAGGCTGTAAACACAATGCAAGCGATCGAGCAAAAAGCGAGACAGCCTGTTATAACTCAACCCTATCCAACACGAGTTGACACTTACACAAACTGCAATCCAGGGTTTGGAAATACAGTCACATGCAACAGTAGCAGTAACATCAGATAACAATCAGCAAAGGTATCGCCTATGCAGAGGGATACGATAAACCTCGCGTTCTACATATTTGGTTTTTGCACGTTCCTGGTGTTTGAAAAGCTATTCTGACAACGCATCAGACTTAGCCCCCTGCGTCATAGCGTTAATTGCCTTTTGTGCCTGCTGCATGGCTTTCTCAAACGCTGTTGATCCGCGTGGGGTGTTTGCCATTCGGAGCATTGCATTTCTGAATGGCTCGCTCTCATAGGCGCGAGTAAGAAGTCCGTAGCTTACTGCTGCGCCAGTTGTCGCCGGGTTCATTGCCGTCCCATATCCGATAATGAACGGGATGGTTTGCTGCCCTGTTGGTGTTGTTACTGCCGCTTTTGCAGCCTGTTGCGTGGATTGCAGGTAGTTTTTCAATCCTTTCAGATAAGCGGCTTCCTGACCTTTAAATGTGATGCCAGTCTGGTTTTGCAGGATGTTAAGCTGCCGAAGGAACTGGTCAGGGGATCCGCCAGATTTCTCCATCGCCTTTCCAATGATGCCATTGCGCATTTGCGCTCTGCCAACACGACCAACTGAGTTATACAGCGTCTTAATTTCCGATTTGTTCTTGCTGAATAGCATGTTGTTGACAACTTCCGGCGTCAGGTCGCCTTTCATGAGAACATTCTTCATCCTGGTATTCTTTAGTTTCGCTGCTTCGTCAGCGTATACGGCATTGGCCTGCTGATATTTACGGAGAGTATCGTTGCCAAGATTCTGACCAATGGCACCATTGATATCGTCTGTCATCGCCTTGTAAACTCGCTGAATGGCAGCATCGGAACGGTTTGGTAACACTGGTCGCTCACCCTTCACGTCCATTCTGAACTGGCTGCGCAGGTCGCTTAATTGCTTCAAATCCAGATTTACCGGACCATCAGGACCAGCATTGCGAACAAGCTCATCACGATAGGATTGAAGTTTTGAAATAGTCTCGTTATCAGCAACCTTACCAAGCTTCTGCAGGTTAGATATTTCTGTATCAATCTGCTGAATTGCTCGCGCAGGCTGAATGTTTACTCCAGCCATAGCATTCTGAACCTGCTCCAGTCGATTACCGGCAGCGCGACGAATTCCTGATGTTTTCGCTTTAAGGCTGTCAATAATAACCGCTGGATCATACTCACCGAATTTATCAGCAAATCTCTGCACCAACTGGCTTCTCGCTTCCTGTTGCGTTGCTCTCATTCCGCTTGTGCCAGCCAGGGGGATATTTTCTGCTGTAGTCTGCGCCATTTTTCCGACGCGGGAAGTTGGTTGTAACAGGTCTGTGGTGTGCAGAGGAACTCCTTCACGCTCTGCAAATCTGATAGCCTGCTGCGCTTCTGGCGCGATAGCACCACGAACGCCACGATAAGCAGCACCTAATCCACGTCCGGCAGCGTTAATAGCACCGCCAGCAAGTACACCAACGCCTAAATCGGTGGCGAGTGCTTCCGCATCATCTTTCGCACTATTTGCAGCAAGTGATCCAACTGCGTTTTCTGCTATAAGGCGGGTTGCCCCCTGAGCAATTCGACCAGCAAGTGTTGGTGCCTGTGCTGCCGCTCTCTCAACGCCAGCAGGAGTGAGGTAAGGCAATGCTTCAGCAAATACCCTTCCCTCTGTCGTTTGTGGAGTCAGCGCACCTTGCTGAAGGCCAAAGTCCTGCTCTAATCCCTGCGTTGTTACTCGTGGCGCTGGGTGATATGTCCCATCGCCAATGCCGAGTTTACCGCCAGCCCATGCAGCCGCACTTGTTACAGCATCGGCAACTGATGCAGGTATGTTTGCCACGTTCACGCCAGCCTGCACCAGTCCGCGACCAGTCTCTTTTACTGCTTCGCCAAGATCAGACATAAATCCACTTTGCTGTGGTTGTTGCTGTGCTACTGGTTGCTGTGTCTCCACTTGCTGCACAGATGGCAATGGATAGGCAGCATAGAAAGCTTGCTTAGCCTGCTCTGCATTTTCTCCGGCTTGCGGGGCCACGACTTCATTGAAGTATTGCTCCTGAGCCTGCGCTTTTTGTTCTGGTGCTAACGCCTGATACTGTGGAGAGGCGATAACATCTTTCCATGCTTTAGCCATTAATCACCCCATAGTGAAGAAAAGTTACTGCCAGTAGTAGATTGTTGCCCTGGCATATTCTGTACCGGCTCCTGATAATCAAACTGTTTTTTAACAGTGCTCAACTTGCTTTCAAGCTGATTTCTAATCTTTCCGATAGAGTCACGAAAAGCCTTTTCACTCATTTTGGGGCTTAGGGCACCAACCGCATCGGATAATTTTTTACCCTCAGCATCTGAAAGAGCACCCATACCCTTCAGGGACTGCACCATAGGGAGGAAAGTTTGAGCTTTAAAGGTGTCGAGTCTTGCTTCAAAGTTAGCCGCATCAGATCCAGGAACTGTCGGAAACGCTGAGCGAATGCCTACTGCTTTTGAAAGGCCGGGGCTTTGCTCTATCTCGTTGAGAGAATCAAGCGCAGTGCTGAACGTATCAACAGCGCCCTGAGCGGCGGCCTGTCTGTCAGCACGAGCTATTTCAGCCTTTTGCCGAACATCTGCCTGTTTCTGCTTTAGCTCTTCAAGCTTTAACTGATTGCTTTCTCTGGCTATCTGTCTGTCAAGAGCCTTTTCTTGTAATTCTGCTCTTTGTATTTCGCGGGAAAGAGCAGCATTCTGTGCGCTGATGTTCTGTCCACGTATCTGGATGTCCTGACCACGCGCTGTTAGTGCTTCTCCAGCCTGATTGCTACGGATTGTCTCTGCCAGCCTGCCTCGGTCAATTTCACGACCATCCATCTTGTCCTGAACATTGAAGTAATCAATCGGACCAAGAGCAGCCATCCCAAGGTGATCAACAAACTCACCAAATCCTGAAGGATTCTGCTGATACATCTGAGCAACGCTGTTAGGGTCAACACCGACGCGCGCCAGTTCCTTGGCGTTGTTTTGCAGCCATGATTGCATTGCTTCTGGAGACGAGGCCGCAAGGCGTGCGCCAGCCGCTAAGGTGCCGATAGAATTGCGCTGGTCTTCGTCTGCCCACTTCATACCAGACTGAATCTTCTCTAATTGACCAGGGTATTTGGTCATCAGATCTCGCACCTGCTGTCGATCACCTGACTGGATGGCTGCCGCATATTCTTTTTGGAATGCAGCATCCGCTTCCTGTTGCTTTGCAGCTTGATATGTTTGAGCGACACTACCAAGTCCCTGCAACGCCTGAAGGCCGATGTTATTGCGACCTGAACGCTCCATTTCGTTGTTCTGGCGAATATAGGCCAACGCCTCACTTACATCACTTGCCTTTGGCGCATTTGAGTTTTGTCCACCGATACCAGCAAGAAAACCGCCTGAGTTGATTCCTTGTTGCCAAGTAGCCATATTCCCACCTTAAAACAATGATCCAAGACCACCGATAATGCCGCCACCAATAGCGCCAACAGCCGTACCTATTCCTGGCACCACAGAGCCAATCATCGCCCCTGATGCCGCACCGCTCATGGCACCTCCCAAGGCTGATTGCAGTCCTGATGGTCGGTTAGCATTAGCCGCAGATGCTGCCGCCTGCTGTTGATACAATTGGCTGACGTTGTTAGCGTAGTTCTGTCCGGCATTTGCCTGACCTGTAAGAGCACCAAGGCCGATATTTGCCAGATTGTTGTAGTTGTTCATCTGACCTGACAGCCAGTTTTGACCGAGTGTAGGTGCGATTGCTGCTAACTGGTTTCCTGTTGCTGTAGAGCCTAATCCACCCGTTGCCTCTGCTGCCGCCAGACTCTGGTAACGAGCCTGCCCTGCAAGGTCTTTGTACTGCTGGGAGTTGTAATACTGGTTAAGTGCCTGCCCTTGCCCCTGAAGTGAGGAAAGATTCTGCAACTGTGATACATACTGCTGAGCGAGTGGCGTAAACGGTGCAAGGTTTTGCATGTTCGTTTGCCACATTTCACGCTGCAATTCGATACCTTTTTCAGTTGCGCGTGCCTGGGCTTTTGAACCGCCATCACTGCCACCTTTGCAGTAAACAACTTTGCTGAGGTGCTTATTGGCAATCTGGAAAATTAACATTCTTTAGCTCCTCGTATTTTGAGCGCGGTAACTGATAAATCGTGATGCCTACAGGCTTTCCATTGCTGGTATAAGCATCATCAAGGTGACCAACACGGGTAGCGCCAAGCAAACGGATAATTGCCCGTCCGTATTTCGTGGTGTCAGGAACCATAGTGATGCTGTTAAGGAATGGTGAGTTTTCGAGAAGCCATTTGCAGAATAATCGATGCCCTTGCAGTGCATATTCACCACGGAATCCGGGGTCGTACACCGCATGGCATTCAACAACGCTATGCCAGAAGTTACGCACTTCATGAACGCCAGCCAGCACTAATCCTTCGTAGATGCCGAGGTATACCGCATCAGGCTTGATGTAGTATTTATCTCCACTGTCTACGATATTTCCCGTGTTTGCCGGGTTGTTGAGGAATTCTGCAAGCTTCACCGGATTATCGATGAGCTTTATTTCCATCACTGCTCCGCAATGATTTTGATGGTTGTGGCAGTAAACGCCGCCCCATTTGACTGAATGGTTAACGTACTGCCATTTGTGGCAAGAAAGCCGTCTTTATCCACGCTGAAGAATGTAGCTAACAGGATGTTGTCGGTTGTTGTCGCCGCATTACGACTGCTGACCAGTGTGTCAGGAACAGAGCCGGAAAAGGTTAGCTGCATTGATCTGTTGGTGGTTCCGCTGGGCCACGTCCCGACAATCGACAGCTTGAAGAACAAGGTTTTGTTCTCGTTGAACACAACCATCTTGTTGTTAACGGTGTCGAAGAATGGTGCCAACGTGCCGGATGACGGCGTGAGCGTTTTCAGCAGGCTAACAAGGTTGGTCGGCGCTGTCGGGATGGTTACAGATACGCCAGAGTAAACAACCTCTGACTTCTTGCGAGTAGTGGCATACTCCAGAGCATCGATGCGCGTTTCATGGTCTGAAAGCGTGTTTTGAATGGCGACAACTTCATCCGTCAGGTAATCAATATCGTTTTCTGCTGTCGTTAATCGTGAATCAAGGCCGACTATCGCCGCTTCTGCGTTAGTGATCCTTGTTTCGTGGTCCTGAATCTTAGTTTCAGCTGATGCCAGTCGAATTTCGTGATCGACAAGAATCACATCCTGCTCATCGTTCCTGACTTGTGCGTCATAAGCGCCCTGTCCGGCCTCGTTGGCTTTGTTAGCCACGTTACCAACATCAGTGCCCTGTGCGATAACGTAAAGCAGATACGACTGCGAGAAGATATTGCGTGGAAGGACTGATGTGTCGAGCCGTGTAGCCTGAATGATTACCGGCACATTGAGATTCGAATCCGCCATTACTCAATCCTTATCTGAGCGCCAGACAGAGTGACAGGTGACTTCGTGATAACGCGCAATTTGAAGCCGACATTTTTCCTGATGCGTCCGACACGCTTCCACAAAACGCGTTTGTCGTAAACGAACGGTTCATTCTGCTCAATCATCTGCTCACGACCGTAATTGATGCCGTCAGTGGTTGCAGAGAGGAACAGGCGGTCAGCATACTGCGCAACACCAGTCGATGATTCCACCTCCAGATCAAAGCATCTGGCGTTATCCGCTTTGAACAACGGAGTAAACAGCAGGTGTTCCTGCTGCTTGTCGTACTGGCTGCTGATATCGAACTGTAATTTCCCGGTCACGGATTCCAGCTTATCGCCGCACGTTATCTGATTGCCTTCGTAAATGAAGTCGATAGCGCGGTACACATCGTCATACAGTCCTGTTTTCAGTACGCACCATTGCGGACCATTGGCGCTTGAAGATGCGTCGTACACGAGAACATGGCGCGGAAGGTGGATAATCAGCAACTCATGAGCATCAAATCGCAGCGATTCCATCACACCATCAGCCAGCTCATCAGCAGTGTAGGAGCGGAGTATTTTCTCAATGCTCGCGCTGGCGATTGGTGATACCTGACCGGAACCGATGATGTACACAGACGGCGCACCTGTTGCCGGATTGCTGATGAACGCATAAGAATCAGCGAATGGCGTTTTGCAGTAAGTCCCGGCAATGCCTTTCTGCACCATCAGCGATGGCTGTGCGACATACAGAGCAGCACCAACGGTGGTTGCACCAGTCAGGGAGAAATATTCAATCGTCGATGAACCAAAGCAGACGATGAAGTCTCGCCATGTTCCGATGCCGATAATACCGTCAGGCTGAGACTCAGCACGATATTGTGCGCTGTATCGGTCAGGATGTGATTCGTCTTCAAGGTCAGTGATAAACCATGAATCAGTGCCGTCTTTTGACCACGCATAACGCCCACGTAAGCGCGTAATATCGCGGACTGAGCCTAACTCATACTGAGTGAATCCGCTGTCTGTAGGCCAGTTTGAGACTGTTTTAACTGTGCCATCATAGCGGTATTCGACCAGTTGCCCGTTAACACCTACCGCCTGTGATGTCCGACCATGTGCCATTGATACGCGACCACTTCCGGCAACGTCACCGACTTCACTTTCGCCTTTGTAGAGCTTGCCACCACACACGCGATAAACAGCATTCTGCGCCATGTTGTACTCGACGCCGCGCGATACGCCGTTCACATCAGAACGTTTGGCAATGCCCGGGAATGAGCGAAGATATCCCGATGAATTCAACACCTCCTTGGGCGTAGCTAAAAGATTGACTGGAAGTTGGTCTATATAATCAGCATTAACCGCACTTTTCCCTAATCCCTTCATTAGTGGTAGTTGTTGTATTGCCATTGGAATCAACCTTTATATGAACCCAGTTAGCATCACGCTTTAGCCTACTTGCCCAAGTCTTAGATATCCCGTACTTAGCCGCAATTACTGACAAGCTTTCTTTTGATGACTTGATTGCAAGAACATCGTCATCACTCAACTTGTGTTTTGGGTGCTTGGTTCCGAAAAACTTGATTGGTTTCTTTAATCCTGTGGCGTATGCATGTTTGATGTTTTCGCTTTGAGTGCACCACTCAAGATTATTGACGTTATTATTGAGTGGATTGCCATCAATATGATTTACCTGAGGCTTGTTTTCAGGATTTGGCAGGAATGTCATTGCAACGATTCGATGGGCAAAAGTCCATTTTGCTCCGATATTATAAAGCACCCTTCCCTGATTTATTTTAGGCTTTAACCAGCGCCCCTTTCTGAGTTGCGTGCTGCCATGCGCAGCCTTAACAACACGTGAGTGAGAATACACCCTGCCATCTTCTGTTACGGCATAAACACCTTCAAATCCAGGTATATCTTTAGCATTCTCAGAAAGCATATCTACTCCTTAAAGTTTCGATTTTTCATGTACTTATTATATCAAAATTGCCAACATATTCACTGGCAGATAGTCGATATAGTCGGCGTTTCTAAAGTCTTTGCCGACACCTTTCATAAGCGGAAGTTGCTGAATAGGCATTTATTCACCTATGCGTTTGGGATATCGCCATCAATCAGAGGGAGATCGCCTGGATAATATCGGTCAGATGTGAACACGTCATATTTATTACCCTGCCCTACAGGAAAATCTCCACGTCGTCGCATTGAAGGAACAACCAGAGTGTCGGTCATCAAGGCATCATATGAGCGTTGGGCGTTACTGAGAACTTGCGGAGTTGGTTCAAGGCTGTAATCAGATAGCATTCTCAGCAATAACTGATAGCCTACTGCGTGTTTGTATTTTCTTGGAAGACCTGACTCATCATCTGGTAATGGCTGCTCATCTCCAGTTGCGAAAGCGTAACCAATGTCGCCGGGGTTAATCATCCACTCGGACATCATATCTTCCAGATCATTTACACCATCTTCAATTGATTGCGGCTCAACATCAGTAAGCGATGCATTAGAAGCAATAGCAAACTTACGAAGCGCAAAAAGGACGATCTCACCCTTTGTCAGTACTGTTGCCATTGTCCGCCGCCTTACGACCTCGCTTACTGGTCGGTTTCAATTCATCAACTGAGGCAACAAAGCCCAACCTTTCGAAAAACTGGAAGTCTTTTTCTGCGATAACGGCCTGTACATGCCCGGATTCGTTATCTGCGGCAAGGAATACACTCATCCGATCCATATTGTTTCCTTAAAACATAAAAGGGGCGTAAGCCCCTTGTTATTACGGATTACCGAAGAACTGACCGCCCATGTGAGGGTTAAAGCACACATATGCAGGCAGTAAGTCGAAGCGCATTTTTTGCACGTTGGCATCGCCATCTGCGTATTTATGTACGCGGATGGAGAAACCTTCATATGTTGCAACAGCAGAATCAATACTGTGCAGTTTCGGCAGTGGGATAGAGCCAAGTCCACAGAAGAACTTGTTATAGAACAGGTTTGGCTTCATTGTCTGGCTAGCAGTGCCTACTACAGATACGGCATCGCCTGCCTCTACCTGACGACTTACAGAGTTGTACTGCGGGTTTGTAGTGTCATAAATCGGAACACCAGAAAGCGTAACCGTCACATCGCCACTGCTGTCTGAATTAGCATCAGCAGTAACCGTTGCAGTGAAGCTAATTGGTGTGGCTCCGTTATACAACGCCTGTTTGGTCTGCTGTTGCAGCCAGTAGGTATTGGTGAATTTGACCTGATCACCAGCTTTCAGAAAACCTGTAACGCTGGCTGTCGCTCCGGTCAATGTTACAGTGAACTGGTATGAGTCTTTAACTGCGTTATAGGTAACAGTTGGCTGTGTTTTGACTGTCAGTGTTCCGCCAAATGCCCCCTGCGTACGAGAGGCAAGCCCATTAGACATCAGTGCGCGAATGCCGCCAAAATTGGTTGGGATCTGTGCGTTCTCCCATGCAGTACGAACCAATTGATCTGAAGCATGCAAACCAGTCTGCGCATCAGCAAGTCGCTGTGCAGACCATGGATCCATTACAGCATAGTTTTCACCTTCATTAACGCCGAGGTCTTTCAGGAAAGATGCCGTCTGCGCAACATCAGACCATTTGGTGATTGGAGTATTGGGGCTACCAAGTGACAACGCACCGTTATTCATCATGAAGTGAGCAAGCTCTGTTTCAAGGTCGGTAACGATTCGCTGGCGAACCGGCGCGAGAATTTCTTCCAGCTGGTTAAGCTTGATCGCTTCCTCCAGTTGCTGATATTCAACAGCAACAGTGATGTAGTTACCTACACGCCCCGTAGCTTTACCTGAGATCAGGTTGTTTTTATTTTGCCCTGAAATATCACCAGTGGGAGTACGGAGGGATGAGAATTGATGCGGACGTTTAAAGCTAACGCTATCGCCAGTGCTGGAGTTGATTTCACCTGCCAGCAACTGACGGTCTACGGTTTTCGCCAGAACTAAATCTGACATAAAACCCGGAAGGAATTTTTTCAGAACGATTTGACTGACGTTACTGTCGAGATTGTTAGGCATTTATCTTTTCCTTATTCGATTTTTGCGCCGGGGCATAATTTGTTGAATTCGTCTTGTTTCGCATCAGCACCGCCACCACGTACTTCCGGCTCTGGCTTGATGGCTTTCTTTGGTTTTGGAGCAAGGCTTACCTGTTTGCTAATCTGCCCCAAGAGGAATGCTGCGCGAATTGGATCTGTCTCAGCGGCTACACGCTGGCGTAATTGCTGGCTCTTACCTAAGCCATAGGCGAGTAGTTCAGAGCCTTCGTCTGCACAGTGAATGATGATTTCCTGCTGAATTGGTGGTAGCTCACTAAGAACAATGGCTTCCATTTCCTGATAATCTTTCACAGGAAGTTTGGCTGCCCGTTGTTTATGCGCTTCTACCCTTTGCTGGAAACGCTGCTGGTATTCCTGTTGCTGACGTAGTTTTTGTTGCTGCTGCTGTTCGACACGGCCTTTTTTCTCATGCCAATCAGTCAATGCCTGTTCAAACGCCTGTTCGTCATAATCACACGACTCAAGAGTCGGTTTTGGTGGAATAGCGTCTGGTTGTGGTTGCTGATGTTCCGCTGGCTTGGCTAATGCTTCCTCAAGCTGGCGGCGCAACTCACGGTTTTCTTTCTGTGTTTCTTTGAAGCCTTTGCGAAGATCTTTCACCCATTGCGGTGCAGGTTGCCCGTCAATGTGATCATCATCGTCAGCGTTAAGCTGAATTTCTTCATCACCAATACGCAAGGCGTAATCTTCTGGTGTCTCTTCGGTTTTTTCAGGCTGAGTTGCCACCTCTTTACCGTTGTCATCCTGGCTTTCATTCTCAGGCTGTGACTCTGTTTGGATGATGGTTTCTTCTGCATTTTCCTGTGCTTCAGACAGGTCAATAACCTGACCGTCGATGATCAGTTCGTTTTCCATTGATTACTCCTGGTTAACTCGGCATTAAGTCTGCCGGAGACTGTGGTGGTGACTGGAATTGCTGTTGTTGTGACTCGGCGACATCTTTCAGAAGGCGTATTGCCTCCATCACTGCTTTGTCATCGATGTTTCTGGCTTGAGCCAGTTTATAGACAGTGTTTGCCTGACTCTCCATCGCATCCTGCTGGGCAGTAAATGCTTTGATTTGAGTTTGAGCAGTTTCGTTAGTTGCTTTTTGCGCTTCTGCCTGCGCTGCTACCATTTGCGCCTGAGCGAGAACCATTTCAGGATTTGGCTGGCTTTGTGCTGCCATTTGCGCCTGTTGAACAATCTGCTGCTCTTTCTCATTGCGTGGTTTTGCAATGCCAGATATCAGCAGTTGGTTTCGGTTGTACTCTTTGAAGTCATCAAGGCCTTCTGACCTGCCCCCACGATTAGATACAACACTCAGTTAGTAACGTCGGAATCTTCATTCTCAGAATGACCCTTTCTCCAGCCCGCTGCAAATTCAGACGGTGTCTGATAATTCAGCGTGGAGTGCGGGCGGCATTCGTTATAATCCTGCCGCCAGTCATTAATAATTTTCCTGGCATGAACGATATCGCTGAACCAGTGCTCATTCAAACATTCATCGCGAAATCGTCCGTTAAAGCTCTCAATAAATCCGTTCTGCGTTGGCTTGCCCGGCTGGATTAAGCGCAACTCAACACCATGCTCAAAGGCCCATTGATCCAGTGCACGGCAAGTGAACTCCGGCCCCTGGTCAGTTCTTATCGTCGCCGGATAGCCTCGAAACAGTGCAATGCTGTCCAGAATACGCGTGACCTGAACGCCTGAAATCCCAAAGGCAACAGTGACCGTCAGGCATTCCTTTGTGAAATCATCGACGCAGGTAAGACACTTGATCCTGCGACCGGTGAAAAGTGCGTCCATGACGAAATCCATCGACCAGGTCAGATTGGGCGCCGCCGGACGGAGCAGCGGCAGACGTTCTGTTGCCAGCCCTTTACGACGTCTTCTGCGTTTTACGCCCAGGCCACTGAGGTGATAAAGCCGGTACACGCGCTTATGATTAACATGAAGCCCTTCACGGCGCAGCAACTGCCAAATACGACGGTAGCCAAAACGCCTGCGCTCCAGTGCCAGCTCAGTGATGCGCCCTGATAAATGCGCATCAGCAGCCGGACGGTGAGCCTCATAGCGGCAGGTCGACAGGGATAAACCTGTAAGCCTGCAGGCACGACGTTGCGACAGACCGGTCGCATCACACATCAACATCACGGCTTCCCGCTTCTGGTCTGTCGTCAGTACTTTCGCCCAAGAGCCACCTGAAGCGCCTCTTTATCCAGCATGGCTTCGGCAAGCAGCTTCTTGAGTCTGGCGTTCTCTTCCTCAAGCGACTTCAGGCGCTTAACTTCAGGCACCTCCATACCGCCATACTTCTTACGCCAGGTGTAAAACGTGGCATCGGAAATGGCATGCTTGCGGCAGAGTTCACGGGCGGGTACCCCAGCTTCGGCTTCGCGGAGAATACTGATGATCTGTTCGTCGGAAAAACGCTTCTTCATGGGGATGTCCTCATGTGGCTTATGAAGACATTACTAACATCGGGGTGTACTAATCAACGGGGAGCAGGTCACTTCGCCATCGATATTGTCCAGAATAATACCCTGAATTGCCGGACGCATTGGGTCTGTTGGAAGCATAGAGCTAAGGACATTTGTCAGTACAGAAACCGTTGCATCACGTCGTGCTGTGTAGCTTGGTCCAACATCAACCGTCACATCGTATCGACCGACAGAAAGGTCATTTAACGCAACAACAGCCCCTGTTTGCCTGTCAACAACCTGTGCGCTCAGGACAGCGATATCATCACTTCCATCTTCGTTAACGATGCGCACTTCACGCTCTGAACCGTACACTTCACGAGCCATTGACAGCCATACTTCACCAGCTCGTTTAAGACTTTTCGCCATATTGTCCAGATAGATAAACGAAGCCATATCTGCTCTGTTCATCAAGTTGTTAACCGTTTCCTGAGCAATATTACTTGGCATCTGCTGCATGGCCTGACTGCCGCCTGTAACCTCCTGAATATCTGCACTGGTTTGCTGTAGTAATGCAGCCAATGCCTGATTCATAACCGCAGGCTGTGTATATCCTGCCGGGGTAGCTCCAGCGATAATGTTGCCAGATTTATCTCTCACTTCGCGCAACGGCAAGAACGCTGGGCGTTTCTTGTTGCGAGCCTCCCAGTGCTTCTCAAGTCCACGAATTTGCTCCATGCCAACTATAGGAATCTGACCGGGGTCTTGCGCTGCAGTATCAGCCAGCATTGAAACCTGAAGGTTGTACAAACGCTGTGGATCCATTGCTTTTGCAATGTGCCCTTCGACACGCTCAATGTCATCAATGAACCAGCGTTTTCCATAAACCGGGATGAGGGGGATATGCTCACCAGGAATACGTCGAGGTTTCTCAAGGAAACCATCACCATCCACTACGGATACATACACACGACGGCGCTTCACTGAGCGCCTTGCCACTTCATGAAATCCAGCTATTGCCAGTTCATCTTCAATATCTTCAACCTGATCACTGTCGTATGTTGCAATCTCTCCAGTGATTGGATGTCGATAACTGATGACGTCAACAGACTCTTTACGAACTTCGTAATACTTCGCTATGTAAATAACATCTGCACCAAACCAGTTATATTCCCAACTGGTCATAGACGTTACATCCAGAGAAGTAGGAGGTTTCTTTCCGTATTCAGCCTCATATTTTTCAGGTGACAACGAATACATACAGAACGCCCACAACGCGTCAGATTTGTCGTACTTCTTAGCGTCAGGGTCAAACCACACAGAGCGCGACGGGTCGTATATTGGTTCAATAGCAATACGCTGACGATCGTCCATGGGGTCGTATTCATTGACCAGCATCGACGTCAAACGGAAGCAACCGAAACCACCAGTAGCAGCGTCGTCAAATGCATTATCGCAAGCCTCACCGCCATCAGTTTCTTCGTAGTCAGCACGGAACAGACCATTTAATTTATTGGCTAACTCTTCGCTTGCCTCTCTGTCACCAGGACGAAACTTAACGGTTATTCTGTTATTGCGGTATTCTGCAATGATGCGGTTAAGTTCAGTTGCTACCTTATTGATTTCAAACTTAGGATACTTCTCGAACTGCTCATCAAGCTTAGTTCCAGCCGCCGTTGCTCCTTCCCATTGACCTCCGGGGACACGAGCAAACCTCGTAGCTTCAATGCACTTTTCGCGCACTTCCTTCTGTGGAGAATAGGCGCGGTCAAACCTGAGCATGATCCGCTCATGTTTTTTCTCTAATGTCTCTGCCATGTTTACCAACCGGAGGATGAGGGAACGTATATTTCTGTTTCTTCGCGGACCAATGCCGGGCAATGCATACACATCATCAGCGCATCAGCCAGGTTAGGAGATGGAATACCGAGCTTCTGCTTCATTTCGACCTTAGTCATAAGCTCCAGCTTCCCGTTATTATTGAATTTGCGCTGAATCTGCGTCAGTTCTGCAAACAGCTTCTCCAGCATCTTCTCGCCTATCGCTTCTTTGTCGAAACTCAGCATGTCGTCGGGGTCTGCATACTCACCGTGAACAACCGCCCGATATGTCAGATACAGTCTGTCAGCCAGCGCGTAATAGAATTGCGCTCGCTTATTGCGGAATACATCGCCAATAGTGCGAACGTTGTCACCCTGTACGACTTCATCAGCCCATGCTCCGGCCTGATACGGCGCATCTTCATCGAATGGCGATTCGCTACCCTTGAACATCGTGGCGGTGATTTTCTTGCCGGAGAACGCTTCCGTTGTCTGTCTGCGTAGCCCCGCACCGACGCCATCACCATCCCACAGGTAATGGTCAGCGCCGTCTTCAATCGCCAGCGAAGTAGCCCAGTCAGCACCCTCGTTGATGTCCATCAGCAGGCCTTCGGCAATGCGCTTAACTACCGAACCGTGACGCGATGCATAACCTTTAGCATCTGGCCCTGTATCTGATGGGTCATGCGCAGAAACAACCGCGCCTTTCGCTTTCCATCCGAGTTTCTTGTGCGCATCGGTTGCAGCTTCAAGCCATTCTCGTTTGATGATTGCCATATCACTTGCGCTCACTGGCTCACCAAGCCAGATGTGACGATACAGTGTCGGATTTCTGCGTTTGCACTCTTCCATCTCCAGACGGAGAACTTCAGGAAAGTGCGGATTGTCGGTGTAGTTCACCGTCAGCAGACAAATATCATCGGGAGGATTTACGACGAATCGCTGATAGGTATCGTCGAGGATGTTCTTCGGGTTAAAGCTCACCCATATTTCAGAGAACGGCTTACGGATGGTTGGGATCAGGATATCCCATGATTCCTTCGTTACCGCTTCCGCTTCTTCCACCCAGCAGATATCAATGCCTTCGAGCGATTTAATCTTCGTCGGGTTGTTTTTGATGCCGTAGAACATGAATTCAGCATTCGTTCCGAGATGACGAATCATGGAACGCTGAATTTCAAACTCGGCCGAATACCCTTCCCGCTCTATGGTGTCTTCAAGCAACCGGATTACCGAATCGCTGATACTGTTTTGCAGTTCACGAGCGCAGAGAATACGCACAGGCTGCCGACGCGCCGCTTCAACAAGCAGCCTCGCAATTGCCCATGACTTACCGCTACCTCGACCGCCTTTGGCAACTTTGTAGCGATGCGCCTCAATGAACGGTTCAAAGATAGGATTAATCGAGGTCATTTTCCGAATAGAGTGCTCATCGGTGATGTTTCAATCTGAATTGCGCCGCCGTCTTTGCCTGTTAGCTCGTGATCAACCTTGTCGCGCCATTTATCCTTCTGTCGGTTCTTAAGCCAGAAGATGGCGGCGGTTGTATCAGGCGGGTAATACTTCTCAAGCGGAGTTTCGACAATTCTGTTTTCAATAACACGAATATCGATATCTGGAGCCACGAAGCCCATAGCGCGTTGATAAAGACGATCACTAACTTCTGCATCAGCGACGGCCTTACCCTTTTTTATGGACTCCGAAAACTTAGGATAATCAAGCTTCCACTTGTTAATAGTTGACTCACTGACTTCAAAGAAATCAGCAAGTTCTGCATCGGTGTAGCCCAGCAAGCACAGTTTGCGTGCCTGTTCGGCATACGCCTCTTGATACTTTGTTGGGCGCGCCATGTTTATGCTCCGGTGGTGAACAGGTCTAACGCTTCCTTCGATTTACGCACCGCTTCGATAGTGCGGGTCGTGATATCCGAATTAGCGCCGCCTGACTGGAAGTGAATTTTGAATAGCTCAAGCTTCAGCTCGTCAGTGCCAATGAACTGAAATGCTTCTTCTGCGGCTGCGTTCTGGTTCATGACCAGTTTATAAATCTCTAACTGGAATTTCTGTTCTTCAGTCATGGGAATAATCTCTGCCATTGTTGGCTCCGTTTATCCGTTAAAAGGGATATCAGTTAAGTTATCCCGTGTAGGGTATAAGCCATTATCAAAGCCACTCTGTAGGGAATGGCTTTTGTAATAACTACTGTTCGCTTAGCTTCTGCTTCAGCAAGTAACCTTCGAGCATCCAGATTTTGTTTACAGCATTTTGCCGGGCAATCTTCCTACCAATTTCTGCATCAAAGTTTTCCGGGCTTGCACAGGCACTCTCTCCGGTGACGGTGAAGCCATTCTTCAGCACCAGTACGCAGAAAGTGAGCAACTTCAATGGTGATAAATCACGATCGCCTTCTTCTGGTTTTTCCCTGCCACAATATTCGTTGCTGGAAATGGCACCATTTCGTCCATCATAAGCAGTAAAGTAATGCTCGCTTTTAATCACGTCTTCGATGTGCTGCGGGGTGATTCGCGGTGCCGTTTGGCCTTTCTCAACGATTTCTTTTTCGATTTGCTGGTCGTTCATAATTATGACCCTGTGGAGTGGTTGCTTGATTAGGATGTCTTTCCATCAGTCCGCCACCACAAAGAATCTTTTTTGCCATCAGGCAGGAGGTTCATCTTTCAGTGGCTGCCAGTGTTATTTCCCCACTTTCTGGCTTGGGTTGTTTCGCTGTACTGCCGTTAACTGGTGGCGCACAGATTTAGTTAAATCCGTTCTCGCCTGAACTATCTTTTACATACCCGGATTGTGGGGATGTAAATCACGGTTTCATTATCAAGCCCACCCGTAGATGGGCTTTGTAATGACTACAGTAACGGACTGCACAATGCGCCTGTATTTCGAGGATGACGTCCAAATACGTTAATCTTCTCGCGAACGCTCTCACTACACATTCGCTCTACAATTCGCCAAACAGCCTTTTCAGGTAAAAATTTCGGCGCTAGTGCTGAAATAGCACGCCACAGACCCCGACTAAGCGAGCACGCTGTGCTACCGAAACTAAAGATGGCGAACGAAATAGACGTGATAAACGCCCAGCAACCAGAGAGAAAAGTTGAGATGCGGTGATAAAGCTTAGTCATGTATTGCTCCTGTTTTTTTGGTTTTCATCGCCCGATCATTTCAGGCATTGCGTCCTGATGTATTCCTGCAGGTAGTTAACCTGCGCGGTTATCTTGTCGATTCCACTTCGGAGACGGTAATAATTGAGTTCAGCATCTGCTGTAAGTCTTGGGCTTTCTCCATCGCCCATGCTGCTGGCTCCGGTCGTTGACTTTGCACAGGTGGCGGCGACTTGCAGGCGCTTACGCCCAGCAGAAACATCAGCACGGAGGCTTTCGATAGTCGCGTTAGCATCAGCAAGCTCCTTTGTGTATCTGGCGTCAAGTTCTGCTACATCACGTTGACGCTTCTGCATGTCAGCGATGATGGATGTGGCTTTGTCGCGCTGGGCTTTGTAGGCGATGGCGTTATCCCGGTAATGATTAACAGCCCATGACAGACAGACGATGATGCAGATAACCAGAGCGGAGATAATCGCGGTGACTCTGCTCATACCTCAATCTCTCTGACCGTTCCGCCAGCCTCTTTGAATTTTGCAATCAGGCTGTCAGCCTTATGCTCGAACTGACCATAACCAGCCCCCGGCAGTGAAGCCCAGATATTGCTGCAACGGTCGATAGCCTGACGAATATCGCCGCGATCAATCATCGGTAAAGCGCCACGCTCTTTAATCTGTTGCAATGCCACAGCGTCCTGGCTTTTTGGAGAGAAGTCTTTCAGGCCAAGCTGCTTACGGTAGGCATCCCACCAACGGGAAAGAAGCTGGTAACGTCCGGCGGCTGTTGATTTGAGTTTGGGGTTTAGCGTGACAAGTTTGCGAGGGTGATCGGAGTAATCAGTGAATAGCTCTCCGCCTACAATGACGTCATAACCATGATTTCTGGTTTTCTGCCGTCCGTTATCAGTTCCCTCTGACCACGCCAGCATATCGAGGAACGCCTTACGTTGATTATTGATTTCCACCATCTTCTACTCCGGCTTTTTTAGCAGCGAAGCGTTTGATAAGCGAACCAATCGAGTCAGTACCGATGTAGCCGATGAACACGCTCGTTATATAAGCGAGATTGCTACTTAGTCCGGCGAAGTCGAGAAGGTCACGAATGA
Organism: Escherichia sp. WS547; assembly: GCF_046486065.1. Taxonomy (NCBI): domain Bacteria; kingdom Pseudomonadati; phylum Pseudomonadota; class Gammaproteobacteria; order Enterobacterales; family Enterobacteriaceae; genus Escherichia; species Escherichia sp. WS547. Next base: position 185,846 of record NZ_JBJQMA010000006.1, read on the forward strand.
ACCAGGCGATAATGGCGCACATCGTTGCGTCGATTACTGTTTTTGTAAACGCACCGCCATTATATCTGCCGCGAAGGTACGCCATTGCAAACGCAAGGATTGCCCCGATGCCTTGTTCCTTTGCCGCGAGAATAGCGGCTAACAGGTCATGTTTTTCTGGCATCTTCATGTCTTACCCCCAATAAGGGGATTTGCTCTATTTAATTAGGAATAAGGTCGATTACTGATAGAACAAATCCAGGCTACTGTGTTTAGTAATCAGATTTGTTCGTGACCGATATGCACGGGCAAAACGGCAGGAAGTTGTTAGCGCAACCTCATGCCACCCGCTTTCACGAAGCCAGCCATTGCGCTGGTTTTCTTTTATGCAAAGCACACCGCACCGTAGCCACAGCGGATAAGGTGATTATTTTGGTCTGTCTGGTATTTGGTTTGATGCGCTTTCAGAAAGGTCGTGCTTAAAACGCAAAAAGCCCCGAGCTATTAACTCAGGGCTTTATTTAACGAGTGCATTTATCCATCGTTGAGTCAAATTTACCCAACTTTATTCAAAAAGTCAATATTATGCCGTTAATTTGTTGCCATCCGTGGCAATCATGCTGCTAACGTGTGACCGCATTCAAAATGTTGTCTGCGATTGACTCTTCTTTGTGGCATTGCACCACCAGAGCGTCATACAGCGGCTTAACAGTGCGTGACCAGGTGGGTTGGGTAAGATTTGGGATTAGCATCGTCACAGCGCGATATGCGGCGCTTGCTGGCATCCTTGAATAGCCGACACCTTTGCATCTTCCGCATTCTTTCTCAACAACTCTCCCCCACTGCTCTGTTTTTGCTATATCAACCGCACGGCCTGTACCGTGACAATCTCTGCATCTTGCGCCCGGCGTCGCGGCACTACGGCAATAATCCGCATAAGCGAATGTTGCGAGCACTTGCAGTACCTTTGCCTTAGTATTTCCTTCAAGCTTTGCCACACCACGGTATTTCCCCGATACCTTGTGTGCAAATTGCATCAGATAGTTGATAGCCTTTTGTTTGTCGTTCTGGCTGAGTTCATGCTTACCGCAGAATGCAGCCATTCCGAATCCGGCTTGTGATTGCGCCATCCCCATAGCAGCCATCACATCAGTACCGGAAAGAGAGTCAGAAGCCGTGGCCCGTGGTGAGTCGCTCATCATCGGGCTTTTTGGCGAATGAAATTTAGCTACGCTTTCGAGTCTCATCGTCTTCCCCTCTTGCCCTGTTTGACCATCAGGACGCCGTTAACTATTACATGACGCTCGCCTTTGCTGTCTCGGTTGTACTTGAGCACTGTTCCTCTTGCGCAGGAAAGCATCCTTGCCACTTCAGTCTGATTGCCTCGTGTCTGGATAAGAAGCTCTGGTATCGTTTGAATTGTGGCGTTCATGCGTTCTCCAGTTCGGTGATTTTTATTCCAAGCCTTCCGCCTGGTACTTTCACGCCACGAATTACGCGAATGTCATCGAATTGCTCGTCGTCTTCCGCAAATCCGGCGTGGATAAGGGAGTCGAGTAAACCTTTCAGGATGTTGTCGAGGTCGCGGCGGCGGGAGTCTGGAACGTCTGCGATGACTTTGATGCGGAGTCGTGATTTGGTGAAAATGTCTAACTTAAGTTGGCGGATGATTTGCTGAACGTCTTTTCGGTATTTCTGGCCTTTATCGCTGATGTAGTATTGGCTTCCCCGTCTTCGCCAGTAGGTGTTCACCGACGGCGGGTATGGAAGCACAAACTGATATTCGCTCATGACTTAATCTTCCCCTCCTTCAGCAGTATCGCCTGCGTCCTGATCACGCCTTCGAGGTGGTAAAGTCTGGCGTCTTTGTTGTCGAGATTATGGGTGCGTCGGTCGATCTCCGCGTGGCAGTCACTACAAGCCCATGCACCGATCAGGTCGTCAGGCTTCATTCCCGTTCCGCAAATTCCAGCCATCCGGTAATGTGCCAGAACTGTAGTTTCAGGATTACCATTGCATACGCCGTAAATACGTACCTGGCATTCTCTGTTGCGCGCTTCTTTGCGTAGGTTAGCCATTAAGCAGCCTCCCCGGTTACTTTCAGCATTCCGTTATCGAGCAGCTTTCTGGTCAGCCACTGTTGACCACGCCCGGTGATTTTTGTGGTGAACGATATCTGTATTCCGTGATTTGTGTTGACCGCTGTTTCTTTCACTGCGAAATAGCCGCGATCCATATATTCCTGCATTGGCACATTGCGCCGGGAACCTGAAGCAATAAGGATTTTGTGATCGCGCATCCACGCAAACAGTTTGTTTGGACCAATTCCAACAACCTTTGCAAAGTTTCCAATCAAAATTCCGCTGGCCTCGCCAACGCGATCGGCAAACTCAACTTTAGGTGCGGCAATTGCGAGCTGGTTTTCCAGTTGCATTTTCTGCTCAGCAAGGTCAGCAGCAAGGCGCAACGCTTCCGGTAGCGTTTTGGGGATATTAACCGCAGCTTCTTCAAGCTCTCGCCAACGGTCAACAAGGCGAGCGGTGAACTCTGGCGACAACTGGGCAACAACGACAATACTGTCTCGCTTACCTTGTTCGCCCTCGAAGACGTAATGCTCGTACTGAACATTGAACCCTAAGTTATTGATTCTTTCGGAAACCTCAATTTGAGGAAGCCGGATAACACCATTTTTAGCCAGCGTTTCGATGGTACGTTTCACATTGTCATGACGCTTACCCACCAACTCAGCGATTTCAATGCTTGTCATTTTGATGGCATTGCCATTTATTAACTCATTCATCGTCTTCTTCCTCGTACATTGAGCTATTCGGATCGCTCATCAGTTCTGCGCAGCAGTGCTCACACACGTGAACTTCCAGCACATGCAGCTTCTGACCGCAGTTAGCGCACGTTAAAGCCCGCTCGACGCTTTGTTGTTCGTAACTTCGATTTGGGTCAATCACCTTGTTTTCCTCGCACGTTCTCTAAGCCACCGGATATCCCACAGGGGAGCCGTGTAGTTGAAGGTTTTTACGTCAGATTCTTTTGGGATTGGCTTGGATTTATTTCTGGAGCGTTTCGTTGGAAGGTATTTGCAGTTTTCGCAGATTATGTCGGCGATACTTCGTCGCTGTCTCGCCACACGTCCTCCTTTTCCTGCGGTAGTGGTAACACCCCTGTTGGTGTTCTTTCACACCGGAGACACCATCGATTCCAGTAAGGCTGTCCTGGTCGAAAGCGATCGTCTTCCTTTCGCTCTCCACATCGATAACAGTGCTTCATGCGATCACCATTTTGCATGGTTTAATCGCCATGCCGGGAGCCAGTTCAAAATCGGAGTCGCACTGATTTCCCCACATATCCCACCCGGTCACTTTGTCGCGGCTAAATAACTCACAGCGCGGCACGTCGCCAAGCAACTTAGCTAACATGTCTCTTACGATCGGTGGTTTTGCACTGTGCTCCATTCTCGGTGCGGTAAAGTGCTGGCATATTGAAGCGTCCATTCTCTCAGGTAACCGCCCTCGAACGGCAAACAAGCAATCCTCGCTATTTGCCCGGGTCATATGCCCCATTCCGATCGCACTGTTGCCTTTGTGCTTATTGGTTTTGTGCCAAGTAAAGCCTTTCATAGTCATCAACCTGAATCCCCACGCCTCAATTACCTTTAGCGCTTCGGCTGGCTGTGTCGGCACCCACCACATCGCTAACAAGCAAGATTCTGGATCCGCTAAATCCCATACTGGCAGTCGGCAAATGTCCTGAACATTCATAACATCGTATTTATGTCCAGCACCGCGATTGCCATCGTTGGCTTTGTCGCGATATTGCCAAGGCGGATCTGCGTAAATAAGTTGGTATTTGTTCATTCAGTTTTATCTCCCCATCTCGCTTTCCACTCCAGAGCCAGTCGCGCTTCGTCTGACCACTTAACGCCATGTTCTGTACCGAATGCCTGTATAAGCTCTAATAGCTCCGCAAATTCGCTTACACGCATCCTGCTGGTTGACTGGCCTATTACCACAAAGCCATTCCCGGCAAGGTTAGGAACAACATCCTGCTGCTTTAATGCTGCGGTAAACACACACTTCCAGCTTTCTGCATCCAGCCAGCGACCATGCCATTCAACCTGACGAGAGACGTCACCAAGGCAAGCCCAAAGCTTTCGATTCTGGTCTAAGCTGCGGTTGCGTTCCTGAATGGTTACTACGATTGGTTTTGTTGGGTCTGGAAGGATTTGCTGGATAGCTTGAATGGCGTTCTGCTGATGGATGGGGCTTCTTAGTTCAAACGTTAGTTTCCTCACCATTTACGCTCCTGTAATCGTCAAGTGCAGCTGCAATAGTCCCTATCGGGTCATGGTCTTGCCCGATAATCTCATTTACGTTTTCATCTTCTTCCACACCGAAAAAGAATCGCAGGGCTAACATAATTTCTTCGTATGCGCTCATACTCACTCCTTCACTTTGACTCCAGCGGCGCGGATGGCCTCTACATCGCTTTCGTATTGTGATTCTGCACCTGAGTCATAGCCAATGTGATAATCACCGGGAAGAGGGCCTTTCTTTGGCTTTTGCAACTCAATTTCAATAGCTGCTCGCGATGCCTGCCATGCCTCCCATGCAATCTCAACCTTGATGTGCATAATCTTCATCACGTCACTTGAAACGTGATATTTGTTTTTAAACCATTCTTCAAACTGCTTTCTTGATTCGTCCATATCAATCCCCGTTATGACAGGTTAATTTTCACCCAACCCTTCCCACGCACATTTGCAACAAGCCCTTTCTTTCTCAGGTATTGCATACGGCGATCGATGGTTTCGATATACATTCCATTGCTCCGCCATTTAAGCCAGATATCAAAAACAGGTGTTGGTCTTTCACTCAGCATTGAAAGAATGTTTTGATCTAATTTTTCGTACTTGCTCACAAATACCCTCTCTCACTTAATCGCGCCCACGCTTCGTTAAACTCTTCTCGGGTTGCGCCGGATTTTCTTTCTTCAAACATCATGCATTCGCTGATGTCTCCCCATGACTTTGGTCGCTTTTCAGCGAACAGATCATCCCATTCGAATACCCAGCGGCCTGATTTTCGGTAGTGGTAAATGGTCAGCCATGTTGTGCAGTTCGCTGGATACCCATAGAGAACTTCGACTTTTTGATCACGGTCTTTATGCTTCTTCAGCAGGATAAAGCCAGCAACCAGCGAAGCTCCGGCAAGAATGATGATTGGAATTTGCCAGTCAGCCACACTTCCCTCTCCCCCAAATAAAAAGGCCTGCGATTACCAGCAGGCCTGTTACAAGCTCAGTGATGTAGATGGTCATACGTCCGCCCCTTGTGCATATCGTCTGCCACGCGCAGCAGGTGCATTTGATGCTGTGCAAATCTGTCTGGCTTCATCCTGGTCACATGCAACAAAGTGTCCGTTGCAGAACCGCTGGTAAACCGTACCAAGCGAGCCAAAACGGTTTTTCGTCACGATGATTTCAGCAAATGGCGCGGCGCTACTGTTCTCGTCATATACCGCTTCCCGATAGAGCATGATGATTGAGTCTGCGTCCTGCTCAATGCTTCCTGAATCACGCAAATCTGCGTTTGTCGGGCGTTTGTTTGGTCGCTTCTCAACATCGCGCGAAAGCTGACTTAGGGAGATAACAGGCGTTTTCAGGTCTTTCGCCATCGCCTTAAGGCTTCCTGAGATGTGAGCAATTGCGAGGTCGTTGCGATCTGCTTTCGGCTTCTCAATCAGGCCAAGATAATCCGCCATGATGAGTGACAGGTTTGGATTTTCCTGTTTGTGCCGTTCTGCGATTGAGCGAATTTCTTCGACCGATAACCGCGAGGCATCGACTACCCATACATCCAAATCTGCAAGCTGACTCATGCCGTTAGCAACACGTGCCCAGCCCTCGTCATCCATCGATGCAGGATTTCGCAGCACGCTAACCGACATCCTCCCGGCGTTGGCAATGCTTCGCTCTGCAATCTGCAATGCGCTCATTTCCATTGAGAAAATCAATACCCCGCGCCGGACGTCAGAACCAGGAATAACGCGGCTTGCAACGCCTTCGGCAATCTTCAGCGCCAGTTCGGTTTTCCCCATACCAGGACGAGCGGCGATTATCACCAGGTCTTCTGCGTTCATCCCTCCGGTGATAGCGTCAAGCTCTTCGATTCCGGTCTTCAGGGTATCGGACTCTTCTCCGTTCCTCAGACGCCTGTCAAGCGTGTCAGTGTAGTCGGTGATGATTTCCCCTAACCGTACAGGTTTAACCTCGTCACGGGGCTTTCTGATAGCTGAAAGACGCTTTACAAGCTCATCCATCGCCTGACTCGATGTATCGATGGTTCCGTTCTGAATTGGTTCACGCATTTCATCCATGATTTCCAGCACCAGACGGCGGTGATAGTTATCCGCGACCATTCCGGCATATCCCTTCAGGTTTGCGGCACTCGGGCAGTTTTTGCTGGTCATCAGGATTGACGTGAAATGCTCCTCTCCGCACGCCTCGGCAACCATCAGCGCATCGATTAGGTTTCTGTTTCTCGCCTGCTTGCGGATAACCTCGAAGGCTTTCCGGTAGAGCGGAATTGAAAACGCTTCCGGCTCCAGCGTTGCCAGAACGTCGCTGGCGGTTGGTGTTAATCCACCAATCAGCAGGCCACCGATAACGCTCGCTTCGATATCCTGCCTCATGCAATCCCCCTGTCTGCAAACTTCCCTTCCCGTACTCCAGTTAACGAATCTTCCCTCAGCAGGTAATCAAAATCAGCTGTCCAGCCCGTGTCGTTGTCTCCGAAGTAAAACGGCTTGGCCTGATGCACAAACGCCCTGACATACGCTCTGAAACCGTCCACGTTTGGCGTTTTCAGTTGCGGGATGATTTTCTTCAGGCGGCGTTTGCGTTTCTCGTTGACCGCAACAGCGTGTGGCAGTCTGTCACCGACTTCGGTGTTGTAGGCGTTCAGGAAGGATTCGTAGTCGATTCGTTCTGCCTTGCGACGTTCAGGTTTAACCTGCCCATCGCCACCCCCGTTAGGGGGTAAGGGGGTATTTGTATTTATTGTCTTTTGTATATTGTCTTTTGTGTTTAGCTGACTTGGCTTATACCCATTAGCCGACTTGGCTAATGTTTTATTAGCTGTTTTAGCTAATGTTAAGCTGTCCTGGCTAATCCACTGAGAAACCACCTTGTTCACTCCGATTTTCACGCCATCAGCAATGAGGAATTTACGCTCGATAAGCTGGCGCTTGGCAGCGCAAACATGAGTGTGATGAATACCTGTCATGGCTGCTATCTGCGTGTTTGTGAGTCGATCCATCGGCTTATTGAATCCGTATGTCTTGCGCATGATAGCGAGCATCACCTTCAACTGCCGGACGGTTAAATCAGCCATCAGCAGACTGTCGGTAATCTCGTTAGCAACGCGCATGAAACCATCTTCGGTATCTGCCACGCGATGCTCCACGACCTCAAGTTGAGGCCTGTAATCAGCTAACTTAACGACGCCCATGTTTCACTCCTGCTTTGGCTAGTCTGTAAACACCAACAAGGCGCTCTGCGAACGCCCTGTTATTTGCTGCGGCTACCACTAATCCCTCAGGTGAATCAGGGTGTCGAATCTCTTCTTTTTCCTGGTATTTCTTACGACGTTTTGTCATAATTACTCCTGTGGATTGATCCAGTCTTTCTACATCAGGCCTCGAAGAATTCGCCGTTCTTCGGGGCTTTTTCTTTTGTCAGCATTCTGGCTACTTTCTTAGCCAGTTCCGCCAACTCCTCGTCTTCAACACCCCATTCAAGAACAGCAAGAAGCATTCCCATTTTGGGGATGAAGCTGTCTTTCCATCGCGAAATTTGCGATTCATTAATCCCTAACGCGTCGGCAACCTTTCGCTGACCACGTACAGCAATTCGATTCAGGATGTTGCTTGTAATTGCATTCGCTTTCTTGCGAGTACTTGTAAGTTGCATATGTAAGTATTTCCTTAACTAATAAGAAGTTATGCGCATCAACTTATGCGCGTTGTATTCCCGCATTTCGGCGGGAATGATGACCATGACTGTTAAAGAGCGGTGTTACTATTTGTTTTTCTTGTTGCTTGGGAAAGGACGAACTTCCTCTCCAATCACACTGCCATCAGGCTTTACCGTAACCATGATGTTACGGCCTGCCAGAATGGCCTTGCTGATAGCGCACTGGATTACACCAAAGTCACTGGCTGCTTTAGCCTGTCCATGGATTTTGGCGTAATCGGCAAGTGTCATTCGAATCATATGCACTCTCCGTTATTAACCATGAACAAAGAATACTACAGGTATTCAAAGCAATCAATACTCAGGGTATTTTTAGTTTAAGTACCTTAGCTATTAGAATTAAGCTATGGAAAATAAAAAATCACTGACGACAGAACAGCTGGAAGACGCTAAGCGTCTTAAGGCTTTGTATGAGTCAAAAAAGAAAGAATTGGGAATAACCCAATACTCAATCGCTGATGAACTGGGTATCACCCAAGGAGCGGTAGGGCATTATCTTAATGGCAGAAACGCGCTAAACGTTGATGTTGCATCTGGTTTTGCACGATTGTTGCAAGTCTCAATTGCTGATTTTAGCCAGTCAATTGCTGCCAAGGTTGCAGAACAGGCAGAAAGCCTTAAGAGCGATGCCAACGTAAGGTATGCAGGGGAATACAGAGCAGGAAAGAGGTATCCGGTGTTAAGCAGTATCCAGGCTGGCTCGTGGTGTGAAGCATGCGAACCATACACCATTAAAGACATAGATGTTTGGCTTGAGTCTGACGCGCATATTCAAGGTAATGCGTTCTGGCTTAAAGTGGAAGGTGATTCAATGACGGCACCGGTTGGGTTAAGCATCCCAGAGGGAACATTCGTTCTTTTCGATACCGGAAGGGAGGCGATCAACGGCAGCTTGGTCATAGCAAAACTTTCTGACTCTAACGAAGCAACATTCAAGAAGCTGATAATCGACGGCGGAAATAAATACCTCAAGGGACTTAATCCTGCATGGCCTCTCGTGCCAATCAATGGAAACTGCAAGATTATAGGCGTTGCAATTGAGACAAAACTAAGGCTGGTTTGATCACGCAAGGGGCGATTATGGTTGGAACCGCTATAGCAAGCTTTTTTGGGATGTTGGCAATCTCGACAATTTACGGCTTAGCGCATGCTTTTATTGCGAAATCTCTATCAGAAAAAATAAGCCAGGCTTGGGCGCATAGATCAGCTCGTTTCATGATTCTAGTGATCATAGCAATACAATGGATATCTGCATTTATCCTCTATGGTTCAAGCTTATACCTGTTGTATCAAGGCGCGACATTTACGCCTTACACCAGTGATTACGGAACGCTATACGATGGTAGTGAAGACATCTCTATGGCTTGGATCGTCTTTGGTTTATCTATGGCCGTGTCTGTTGTAGCAGACATCATTAAGGTAATTCTCGTCTTAACCTTCGCTGACTAACCCATAATCCCGGCAGCAATAGCTATCGGGATCCACTTCACATATCCCGCATAAAAAACACTGAACAAGCAGACACCGAAAAAATAAATATCCTTTGTATTCATTTGCTTATCATTATTTCACCAAAAATAAATACCTTGGGTATTTACACAATAAAATACCTACAGTATTCTTTAGCCATCAGCAGGACGCTGGAAGCCAAACGGAACAGATTGGCAGGCTCTTTAACATTGATGGGATTGTCCCGCCGAAATGCGGGAACCAAAGAGTAGTTGGCTTTGGGGTGGCGTGAAGTGCAGCTGCACGACGGCAACCGGAAGATAAGCACCCGGCGCGTCACCGCCAAAGTCAATCATCGGAGGTCAACATGACAGTAGTCATTACATATCTGGCTGACGATAACGCCAGAAATCGCCGCAGAGCACGCAGACAGGCTCAACGTGAGCAGGCAATGCAAGAACAGCGACTGGCGCGAAAAATTGCGCTAAAGCTCTCTGGTTGCGTCAGAGCAGACAAAGCAGCATCACTCGGAAGCCTTCTCTGCAAGAAGGCAGATGAAGTCGAGCGTAAACAGAACCGTATTTACTACCGCAAGCCACGCAGTGAAATGGGCGTGACTTGTGTTGGTCGCCAGAAAATGAAATTAGGTAGCAAACCACTTATTTGAGGTGATATATGGAATTTCATGAAAGTGCGATTTATGATTTTCGCGCTAACGCAAATTCAGTAAAACCACAGCCAATTGCAGTTCTTTTTAAAACAATGGGGGCGTGGGCTGTTTTATGCTTCGCCGCTGATGACACTGACGCAAGAATGGCAATAGGCCAAGAGATGGAGATGGACCCGACAAACGATGAATTCATAATTTATGGCGCTCCATCTAATTACTTACTTGATACCTGCAACATTTACAACAAGGCTGCCTGACGGTGGCCTTTATTTTTGGCACAAACAACAGAATAAACACTGCACTGTGTATTCATTCCAACGAGTGAATACACGGAGCAATGTCGCTCGTAACTAAACAGGAGCCGACTTGTTCTGATTATTGGAAATCTTCTTTGCCCTCCAATGTGAGGGCCTTTTTATATGCATACCAATAACGCTTCACTCGAGGCGTTTTCGTTATGCAATCAAACAGAAGGAGCATCCTATGCAACAGTTCGCTATTGCAGGGGCGGCATCGGTTCGCCCTTTCAACCCGATTTTATCGGTACAGCATTCACGAAAAAACATTTTAACCGGAGCAGACTTTAAACAACCAAGAATGAAAAGCTTGCTCGAAAAGCTTTGGGATATTTTGAAACAACAAGGCCGCCCATGAGTTTTACAGACAACTGGTCAGACGAAGAATTCATTCTTCAGATGAACAAAATGCTCAATCAGCACAAAGAACAGGAGAAAGATGATGATTCTGACTCTGAATGATAAGCGTGAAATATCGCAAATAATCGCAAGTTTTACCGATGATGATTACGAACGAATCAACAGTGAAGTTGATCGCCTCTGCAAACGTTGCGACCCAATAAGCGAAATGCTTCGCTCATATAAACCAGATGAACACACTAAGGACGCTATCGACTGGCTGGAAGATGATGACTGTAACTATCAGGAAAAAGCCGCTGAATGGTTCTGGGATGCAATAACCGAAAGAGTTAAGGCTGAATATGCCTTCGCAATATTCAAACGCAGACATATTTATGGAGAAGCTGCATGAGCAATATCGTTGAATTCGTTAAACAGCAGGAGCAGTTATTCTGCGGAGCATTGACTGAACAGACGGTGACATGGGCTAAGGAAAGCCAGTTTGCAATTCAGTATTTCCAGAAAAACGATTACCTGGCTAAAACGGCACTGGCAAATCCAACCAGCGCACAGAACGCCATCATCAATGTTGCGGCGATCGGCATCACCTTAAACCCGGCCAGCAAACTGGCTTATCTGGTTCCGCGCGACGGCATGGTGTGCCTTGATATCAGTTACATGGGATTACTTCATCTTGCGCAATCGACAGGATCAATTAAGTGGGGGCAATGCAAACTGGTGTACTCAAACGACATCTATGAATCAAATGGCCTTGATTCAGCACCAACCCACAAATACAACGCATTTGGTGAGCGAGGCTCTATTGTTGGAGGTTATTGCACGGTTAAAACAGCAGATGGTGACTACCTGACTGAAGAAATGAGTCTGGCAGAAATTAAAGCTGTGGAAGCAACGAGCAAGGCAAAGAATGGACCGTGGAAAACATTCTGGGAAGAGATGGCGCGTAAAACAATAGTTAAACGCGCCAGCAAATACTGGCCTAAAGCCCAGCGACTGGATAATGCCATTCACCTGCTTAACGAAGATGAAGGTATGCATCAGGAACCAGTTATGCCGCACAAATCAGAGGAAGATATCCGCGAAGATGAACGGAAACGCCAGCAGGAAATAATGGATAAAGCACAACTTCTTTGTGATGAAATGGCTCAGGCAGAAAACATGGATGATTTGAAGCGATATTTTGCAGAAGCATATCGCCTGACATCTGGAATGAAATTGCAGCAGAACGTACAAGCCATTTACGCAGAATGCAAAGCGAAACTGGAGGTTGCCAGTGAGCAAACTATATGAAATTGCCAATGAATACGCAAAATTGATGGATTCAGATTTAGAACCAGAGATGATTGCTGACACAATAGAAGGCATGGAAGGAGAATTTACCGATAAAATAGAGCAACTTCTTTCCGTCATTAAAAATGAATCTGGTTATGCTGAACGCCTCAAGGAAGAGGCAAAGTCACTGAATGAGCGAGCCGCAGTAATTCAAAATAAGATTGACAGCATCAAATCATATATAGCGTCATCGCTTGAAATGGTTGGCAAGAAAAATATTCGAGCAGGTATTCACCAGGTAACAATCCGCAAACCGTCAGAAATTGTAGAAATAATCGACTCAAGCGCCCTTCCTCCTGAATACGTTGAGTTTGAAACGACAATTAAAGCCGACAAACTGGCAATCAAGCACCAACTAAAAGCAGGAATAAATATTCCCGGTGCTCAACTCAAGGTTGGGAAACCTTCACTTCTTATCAAATAACGGTATCGCCTATGAAAAAGACTCCATGGGAGAAATGGGAAGTCGATTTCTTGCGCGAAGTATCGGCGACAATGCCAGTTGAAGTTATTGCTGAAAAACTGGAAAGGACTGAAAAAGCAGTTATGGCGAAAGCAACAAGGATTGGCGCTGACATTGTTAGCCGACTTCGTGGAAGACGCTGGACAAGAGCCGAAGTATCACTTTTCGGTAAGTTCTCCGCAGAAGAAATAGCAATTGCAACCTGCCGCTCAATTTATTCAGTAAGAGCTATGCGATACAAGCTAAAAAAACTCAATGAAGAAAGAGCAGGCATACGAATAAATTAACATGGAGTAATTAACAATGAAGCTAAACATCGACCTTGGAAAATACGTTATTACCGGAACCAAACACGACCTGATTCTTAGCGAAAGAGGAATTATCAAAGAAGGTGAGAATGCAGGGAAAGAAACACTAAGCCGTATCGGTTATTACAGCAAGTTTGAGCATCTGGTTAAAGAGTTATGCAACCGTGAAATTCTGTTATCTCAAGCGCGGACGCTACAGGATATTCAGCAGCATATCGAGACTTTAGGTGTGTCACTTAGCATGGCCGTTGACCAGTTCGTGGAGAGTAAATCATGAGAGGACTTGCATACAATCCCGGCATTCTTCCGGCAGAAATGATTATTCGCCAACGCGTAAAGCCAATGCCATCGAGAGAGGAATTTCTTAAGAGAAATAGTTTCGGTTCTGTTAATGACAACAAATATCTGAATGCGATGTGGAGGAGTGGGAAAAAATGAAACAAATGTCACTAATTGAGATGGATGGATTCCTGAAAGGTAAATGCATCCCAAGTGATTTAAAGGTTAACGAAACAAACGCTGAATATCTGGTGCGTAAATTTGCTGAACTTGAAGCTAGATGCGCGACGCTGGCGGCGGAGAATGCGGGGCTGAAGTCTGGCGCTATGGACGAAATCAAGGTTATCAACCGTGGAGGGCAGGCATATTGCGTAAAAGATGGAGTGCAAGTTAATCCCATGTATGCAAGAGGGTGGAATGACTATCGCGCAAAGTCTCTGCAATCAGACACCCCAGCCACCGACGCTTTCCTGGCTGAAGTCCGGGCGCAGGGCGTGGAGATGCTGGCAAAAAATCATCAAAGTATCGTCAATGCACTTAAGGGGGATTCTTTATTTTCTGATGGTGAATACCGGCATGCAATTATCGCTTCCGCAGCAACATCTTTCGCCGCCCAGCTTCGCAAAGGAGGCAACCAGTGAGTAACCGTTTTTACATGATGTGCTTGCGTGAAACTGTGGGTAATAACGCCTCATTCCATTGCCATAACGGCAATGGTTATAGCTCTGATATCGATCGCGCTCATGTTTACACGCTGGAAGAAGCCCAAAAAGCCTGGAATTGTGGACGAGATATCGATCAGCCTGTTTGTGCCGATAGTGTGGATGCAATGGCTGTGTGGCACGTTGATTGCCAGTACATCCCTACAGAAAGCCTGATTGAGTCAGATTGCACTGCGTATGTGGCCTACAAAAAAGGTAGCTGGAACGGCAACGATGTTTATTGGCTTCAACACGGTGGATTGCCAACAGATGACTTCAGTAAAGCGACCATCTTTAGCGTCGCCAACAAAAACGAACCAGGAATAGTTTGGTTGCCATTTTCCATTGCTGATTCAGCAAAGCGCCGGACGTTCAATATCAATAACTTTAACCGCAGAACAATGGTTCAGGGCGCAGGTTTGGTCATGCCTGACTGGTTGAAAAAGCAGAACAGAAGAAAGAAGTCGCGAAGCGGGAAGGTGCGTTGGAATTGTCCGCATTGCGGAAAAATCACCTGGCAGTACAACCCATATGATTTTGAAGGCTGTAGTGATTACAACTGTGAAGGATGGCGAGAATGACAATTGACTATCAGGCACTGCGTGAAAAAGCAGAAAAAGCAACGTGTGGTGTATGGTCGCTCGAATATGGAGAGAGCCGATTTGATGGTGATGATGCGCTAATTCATCGTGAAGTTGCTGGATATATTCCCATTTGCAGAATTGAAGGAGCGCATCCAGAAAGCGGTTTCGATGAAGATTTCCAAATGGAACAGCAGGCCAATGCTGAATTCATCGCCGCAGCCAATCCTGCTACCGTCTTGGCGCTGCTGGATGAACGGGAAAGAAACCAGCAATACATCAAAAGCCGTGATCAGGAGAACGAGGATATTGCGCTAACGGTAGGGAAGCTGCGTGTTGAGCTGGAAGCCGCAGAGAAGCGCAACGCAAAATTACAAAGCGAGAATGCATACATCCGCAACCGGCACAAAGAACTGGACCTGTTAATCGGGAAAAACATTCTGGTCATGCAGGCTGCCATTATCGAATGGCAATCGACTGGCGACGCTAAAAGCGGACTGGCATGGATTTATAACACACTGTTTGGCCCAGGCGAATTGCCGGACGAATCTGAGAAAGATGCTCAGGCCTACTTTAATCGCAAATATGCACCGATTGACGAAAAGCTTATGGCGCTTCACAAGTGGTTTTGGGAACAAAGTGAAGCCGAGCGCGCCGCTGGCATTCGCATCAAAGGAGAGTGATATGGCAACTTTAACAAAAAAAGAACGGGCATGGTTGAACGAATTACAGGACGTTCTTGATCGCTGCCCATCACCGAAAAAAATTGGTTTTTACACCATTGGCGATAAAAGCATTTACCTGTATGACCTACGCCGCATGGATGAAATCATGGAGGCTCTTGATAATCGTTCGTCGATGGATTGGTGTGTTGCTGTCCATGATATGAATGCAGGGTTTGATGAAAAGATTTTGTTCCCCTCATCAGTTGAAAGCACTGCGGGTTAAGGAGTAACACATGACCACTATAACCAAAGAGCGACTGCTGACAATCAAGCAGTGGCGCGAAACATACGGACCGGGTAGCAACGTTGTACTGCCAGCAGAAGAAGCGGAAGAACTGGCACGAATTGCACTGGCATCGCTGGAAGCAGAGCCTGTAAACCAAACTTACAACTTGCCAGAATTAATCGAAGGCATGGAAGTTTCCATTGATGTAAGCACTTGTGATGCTGATTTAGGTAATCGCTATTTCGGTACCGTCACCGAGGCGTTAGAACTTGATACAGCCAAGAATGGTTACATCCTCCTGGTTCAGGACGCAGAGCCAAACTTCGATGTAAATAGCAACTCTCCGGTAACTCCGGATGGTTGGATAAGCTGTAGTGAGCGAATGCCAAGCGAAGAAGATGTTTTGGTTTATTGCTCAGACACAAAAGAGCAGATGGTAGGGTTTCACAAAGGTAAAGGGTTATTTCAATTCTTTTACATGAATGGTGTTGAGGGGGTATGTGAGCCGTCACACTGGATGCCGCTACCGGAGCCGCCGAGCAGGATGGTGAATAATGCCGCCAGTTAAAGTTGTGATTATCACTTTGGTGATGATAGTGATTGCGAGAATCATGTCTGGTGAAATTGGGTGGATATGGTAATGACCAAGGCAGCAGCAGAGCGCAACTAACAATCCTCGCACTCGCGGGGATTTCTTTTATCTGAACTCGCTACGGCGGGTTTTGTTTTATGGAGATGATAAATGCACTTCCGAGTCACAGGTGAATGGAATGGAGAGCCATTCAACAGGGTTATCGAAGCAGAGGACATCAACGACTGCTATAACCACTGGATGATATGGGCGCAGATAGCACATGCAGACGTAACCAATATTCGAATTGAAGAACTGAAAGAACACCAAGCCGCCTGATGGCGGTTTTTTCTTGCGTGTAATTGCGGAGACTTTGCGATGTACTTGACTCTTCAGGAGTGGAACGCACGCCAGCGACGCCCAAGAAGCCTTGAAACAGTTCGTCGATGGGTGCGCGAATGCAGGATATTCCCTCCTCCGGTTAAGGATGGAAGAGAGTATCTGTTCCACGAATCAGCGGTAAAGGTTGACTTAAATCGACCAGTAACAGGTAGCCTTTTGAAGAGGATCAGAAATGGGAAGAAGGCGAAGTCATGAGCGCCGGGATTTACCTCCTAACCTTTATATAAGAAACAATGGATATTACTGCTACGGGGACCCAAGGACGGGTAAAGAGTTTGGATTAGGCCGAGACAGGCGAATCGCAATCACTGAAGCTATACAGGCCAACATTGAGTTATTTTCAGGACACAAACACAAGCCTCTGACAGCGAGAATCAACAGTGATAATTCTGTTACGTTACATTCATGGCTTGATCGCTACGAAAAAATACTCGCCAGCAGAGGCATCAAGCAGAAGACACTCATAAATTACATGAGCAAAATTAAAGCAATAAGGAGGGGTCTGCCTGATGCTCCACTTGAAAACATAACCACAAAAGAAATTGCGGCAATGCTCAATGGATACATTGACGAGGGCAAGGCGGCATCAGCCAAGTTAATCAGATCAACACTGAGCGATGCATTCCGAGAGGCAATAGCTGAAGGCCATATAACAACAAACCCGGTCGCTGCCACTCGCGCAGCAAAATCAGAGGTAAGGAGATCAAGACTTACGGCTGACGAATACCTAAAAATTTATCAAGCAGCAGAATCATCACCATGTTGGCTAAGACTTGCAATGGAACTGGCTGTTGTTACCGGGCAGCGAGTTGGTGATTTATGCGAAATGAAGTGGTCTGATATCGTAGATGGATATCTTTATGTCGAGCAAAGCAAAACAGGCGTAAAAATTGCCATCCCAACAGCATTGCATGTTGATGCTCTCGGGATATCAATGAAGGAAACACTTGATAAATGCAAAAAGATTCTTGGCGGAGAAACCATAATTGCATCTACTCGTCGTGAACCGCTTTCATCCGGCACAGTATCAAGGTATTTTATGCGCGCACGAAAAGCATCAGGTCTTTCCTTCGAAGGGGATCCGCCTACCTTTCACGAGTTGCGCAGTTTGTCTGCAAGACTCTATGAGAAGCAGATAAGCGATAAGTTTGCTCAACATCTTCTCGGGCATAAGTCGGACACCATGGCATCACAGTATCGTGATGACAGAGGCAGGGAGTGGGACAAAATTGAAATCAAATAATGATTTTATTTTGACTGATAGTGACCTGTTCGTTGCAACAAATTGATAAGCAATGCTTTTTTATAAGGCCTACTTAGTATAAAAAAGCAGGCTTCAACGGATTCATTTTTCTATTTCATAGCCCGGAGCAACCTGTGAACACATTTTCAGTTTCCCGTCTGGCGCTGGCATTGGCTTTTGGCGTGACGCTGACCGCCTGTAGCTCAACACCGCCCGATCAACGTCCTTCTGATCAAACCGCGCCTGGTACCTCTTCACGCCCGATTCTGTCGGCAAAAGAAGCGCAGAATTTCGATGCTCAACACTATTTTGCATCCCTGACACCAGGTGCGGCAGCGTGGAATCCTTCCCCAATTACCTTGCCTGCGCAACCTGACTTTGTTGTCGGCCCGGCGGGTACTCAAGGTGTAACGCATACCACGATTCAGGCGGCGGTAGATGCGGCAATTATCAAGCGTACCAACAAGCGCCAGTATATTGCCGTGATGCCTGGTGAGTATCAGGGAACGGTATATGTCCCTGCCGCTCCGGGTGGAATTACTCTGTACGGTACAGGTGAAAAACCGATTGATGTGAAGATTGGGCTTTCCCTTGATGGGGGCATGAGCCCTGCCGACTGGCGTCACGACGTCAACCCGCGCGGCAAATATATGCCAGGTAAACCAGCGTGGTATATGTACGATAGCTGCCAGAGCAAACGCAGCGACAGTATCGGTGTTCTCTGCTCTGCGGTCTTCTGGTCACAAAACAATGGCCTGCAACTGCAAAACCTGACCATCGAAAACACGCTGGGTGATAGCGTAGATGCGGGTAACCATCCGGCGGTGGCACTGCGTACTGATGGTGACCAGGTACAGATTAACAACGTTAACATTCTCGGTCGTCAGAACACCTTCTTTGTCACCAATAGCGGTGTGCAGAACCGTCTGGAAACGAATCGTCAGCCGCGTACGCTGGTGACCAACAACTATATTGAAGGGGATGTGGATATCGTTTCTGGTCGCGGCGCAGTGGTGTTCGATAACACCGAATTCCGCGTGGTGAACTCCCGTACCCAGCAAGAAGCGTATGTGTTTGCACCGGCTACGCTGTCCAACATTTACTACGGTTTCCTCGCCGTAAACAGCCGTTTCAATGCTTCCGGTGATGGCGTGGCGCAACTGGGCCGCTCGCTGGATGTTGATGCCAATACCAACGGTCAGGTGGTGATCCGTGATAGCGCCATCAACGAAGGTTTTAACACGGCGAAACCGTGGGCCGATGCGGTGATTTCCAATCGTCCATTCGCAGGTAACACCGGCAGTGTTGACGATAGCGACGAAATACAACGCAATCTGAATGACACTAACTACAACCGCATGTGGGAATACAATAACCGCGGCGTGGGTAGCAAAGTGGTTGCAGAGGCGAAGAAGTAAAAAATAAATATCCTCCGGCATAGCCGGAGGTTTTTCAAATGCGCCTATAAGGCTCTCTTACCAGCCGCGCCCTAACAGGCGCACACGATCTGACATTTGCATCCAACTTCGT
>NZ_JBJQMA010000007.1:0-201850 GCF_046486065.1 Escherichia sp. WS547
GTCTAAATAGGCTGATTCAAGGCATTTACGGGAGAAAAAATCGGCTCAAACATGAAGAAATGAAATGACTGAGTCAGCCGAGAAGTATTTCCCCGCTTATTCGCACCTTCCCTAATGATCGACCTTGAAACCATGGGAAAAAATCCTGATGCCCCGATCATCTCAATAGGTGCAATATTTTTCGATCCGCAAACCGGAGATATGGGACCGGAATTTAGTAAGACTATCGATCTGGAAACTGCTGGCGGAGTCATTGATCGGGACACCATTAAATGGTGGCTTAAGCAATCACGCGAAGCGCAATCTGCCATTATGACCGATGAAATCCCGTTAGATGATGCACTGTTACAATTGCGAGAATTTATCGACGAAAACTCCGGTGAATTTTTTGTTCAGGTTTGGGGAAATGGAGCCAACTTCGACAACACGATTTTGCGCCGTTCATACGAACGGCAGGGGATCCCCTGCCCGTGGCGTTACTACAACGATCGCGATGTACGCACAATCGTTGAGCTGGGGAAAGCCATAGACTTCGATGCCAGAACGGCTATTCCATTCGAAGGTGAGCGCCATAATGCACTTGATGACGCCCGTTACCAGGCAAAATACGTTTCAGTTATCTGGCAAAAACTGATCCCGAGTCAGGCTGATTCTTAATGTTCAACTGTCGCCGGTTGTGACTGGTATTCTGCAACCGGCGCTCGTCTGATGTAAGAGATAAAGAAATCGATGAGCGAAGTAATCATGATTGTCTCTCCCGGCAAATGGGTATCCGAAGAGCAGTTAATTGCGCTGAAAGGAATAAAAAAAGGTACGTTAAAAAAGGCCCGGGAAAAATCGTTTATGGAAGGAAGGGAATATAAGCATGTCGCTCATGACGGTATGCCATGGGATAACAGTCCATGCTTTTACAACCTGGAAGAAATTGATCGCTGGATTGAGCGCCAGGCATCAGCGAGACCAAGACGTCATCTTACTTGACTAAAAACCACACTAACTAATGAGAGAAGTTGAAATGAAATATCCGACAGGCGTGGAAAACCATGGAGGGAAATTACGTATCTGGTTTGTTTATAAAGACGTAAGAGTCAGGGAAAATCTGGGGGTTCCTGACACAGCAAAAAACAGGCGCGTTGCAGGTGAACTACGCTCCTCTGTTTGTTACGCAATAAAAACTGGTGTTTTCGACTATGCAAAACAGTTTCCCTCCTCACGCAATCTGGAAAAATTTGGTGAGGCCCGACAAGATTTAACCATAAAAGAACTGGCTGAAAAATTTCTGGCACTGAAAGAAACTGAAGTCGCCAAAACATCACTCAACACATACCGTGCCGTCATCAAAAATATCCTGAGCATAATCGGTGAAAAAAATCTTGCCTCATCGATTAATAAAGAAAAATTACTGGAGGTTCGTAAAGAGTTACTGACTGGATACCAGATCCCCAAAAGTAACTATATTGTTACACAACCAGGGAGATCGGCTGTAACTGTAAATAATTACATGACAAATCTTAACGCCGTGTTCCAGTTTGGTGTTGATAACGGTTACCTGGCAGATAATCCGTTTAAGGGGATCTCGCCATTAAAGGAATCAAGAACCATTCCGGATCCTCTTTCGCGGGAAGAATTTATCCGTCTTATCGATGCGTGCAGAAATCAGCAAGCAAAAAATTTATGGTGTGTTTCTGTTTATACTGGAGTTCGCCCTGGTGAGCTGTGTGCACTTGGATGGGAGGACATAGATCTGAAAAATGGAACAATGATGATCAGGAGAAATTTAGCAAAAGACCGTTTCACGGTACCAAAAACACAGGCGGGAACCAATCGGGTCATTCATCTTATTAAGCCAGCAATCGACGCTCTCCGGAGTCAGATGACATTAACGAGACTGAGCAAAGAGCATATCATTGATGTTCACCTCAGAGAGTATGGCAGAACAGAAAAACAAAAATGCACCTTTGTTTTTCAACCTGAAGTGTCAGCGAGAGTAAAAAATTATGGTGACCATTTTACCGTTGACTCAATAAGGCAGATGTGGGACGCAGCGATAAAACGTGCCGGACTCCGCCATCGAAAATCATATCAGTCGAGACATACTTATGCCTGCTGGTCGCTGACAGCTGGTGCTAACCCGGCATTTATAGCAAACCAGATGGGCCATGCAGATGCGCAAATGGTATTTCAGGTATACGGAAAATGGATGTCTGAAAACAATAATGCACAGGTAGCTTTGTTAAATACACAGTTAAGCGAGTTTGCCCCAACCATGCCCCATAACGAAGCAATGAAAAATTAATTTAATATTTATCAAATAGTTAACACGCATGACTCTTGAAATCCATAAATTCAAGCGCAGTGCCCAGCCATCCCGATACTGCTGCTTTCACCAAATCCTTAGTGCTTCTTTCGTGTTTTTCTATTGTCATAATGGTTATCTCTAAAAAAGAGGTAAGATGCGTACTACTTACTCGCCGTTATTGGTATTATTCAGAAAAAGTGAGTAAGACTTTGCAGCAATGTTTTTGATCCTGTTCAAATAAACTAATGGCATCAGCAACATGCTGGAAATCAAACGTATGGGTAATTAATTTTTCTGGTTTAATTAACCCTTTACTTAACCAGTCGATAACGACCGGGAATTTATTTGCATTTAAGCGTGAAGAGAAAATAGAGAGTTCTTTTCCGGTAATTCCTTGCTGAATCACTTCAGACGGTTCACTGGAGAAGCCCATCAATACAATACGTGCCGCTGGAGAAGCCAGAGTTACGGCCTCTTTCAGGATAGAAGGATGACAAGCCGCATCGATAATTAATGTCGGCTTTATGCCTTTTTCAGCGAAAATCTCGCCAAGCGGTGTCTGGCTGTTATTAATCGCCCAGTCAGCCCCGCTCTCTTTCGCTTTTTCCAGTCGTTCATCAATGCGATCGGCAACAATCACATTTTTAACGTTATAGACGCCTTTTAATACCTGAACGATCGTCAGGCCGATTGGACCGGCACCGTAAACCAGAACGGTATCATTTTCAGTCGGTTGACCATGACCGGTTACGTTCGCCGCAATGGTAAAAGGTTCGATCATCACCGCATATTGATCGGCCACTGCTTCAGGAATTTTCCACGCATTTTTTGCCGGAACCACGGCATATTCACTGAAACCACCGTCAGCGTGCACACCTAATACAGCCAGTGTTGTACAAACGTTCGGCTTACCTATAGAGCACGGATAGCAATGCCCACAGCTGACCACCGGATCGACAGCAACGCGTTCACCGACTCTGGCGCTTTCCACGCCTTCACCCACTGCATCAATGACGCCAAAAAATTCATGTCCAATGACGCGCGGATATTTCGCAAAAGGATTATGCCCACGATAAATATGGCTATCTGAACCACAAATTCCGGCAAGTTTCACTTTTACTCGTACTTCACCCGCTGACGGGGTAGGTATTTCGCGTTCGATAATTGCCAGTTGATTCGGTTTTTCAATTAAAATGCTTTTCATTATCTTACTCCTTACCAGTTCCACAGCGTGCCATCTTCCAGACGTGCGACTGGCAGATAAGCAGGTTCATAGGGATATTTCGCCGCCAGCTTTTCATCGAATTCGATGCCAAGACCCGGTTTGTCTCCCGGATGCATATAGCCGTTATCGAAAGTCCAGTTGTGCGGGAAGACTTCGAGCATTTGTTCGGAATAACCCATGTATTCCTGGACACCGAAATTGGGGACCCACAGATCAAAGTGCAGCGCCGCAGCCATGCAGACTGGTGACAAATCGGAAGGACCGTGTGAGCCAGTACGTACCTGATACAGCGAAGCAAAATCGGCAATCCGGCGCATACCGGTAATGCCACCCGCGTGGGTCAGCGTAGTGCGGATATAATCGATAAGTTGCTCTTCAATCAGTTGCTTGCAGTCCCAGATGCTGTTGAAGACTTCACCCACCGCGATGGGTGTGACGGTATGTTGGCGAATGAGACGGAAGCATTCCTGGTTTTCCGCAGGCGTCGGGTCTTCCATCCAGAACATGCGATAATCTTCAATGCTTTTACCAAAGCGCGCCGCTTCAATAGGCGTTAAGCGATGGTGCATGTCATGCAGCAAATGTTCATTAAAACCAAACTTGTTACGTACCGCGTCAAACAATTTCGGCATGAAATCGAGGTATTTCTCCGTCGACCACAGCTGCTCTTCCGGCCACTGTCCTTTGGTTGCGGGTTCATAAGCCAGACCTTTGCCTTTCGACATGCCGTAGGTGGTTTTCATACCAGGGATTCCGCACTGCACGCGGATGGCTTTGAATCCCAGCTCCTGATGACGGGCATAATCATCCAGAGCTTCATCAATACTGTGACCGGTGGTATGGCAATAAACCATCACCCCTTCACGAGACGCGCCGCCGAGTAACTGGTAAAGCGGCATGTTGGCAGCTTTGGCTTTAATATCCCACAGCGCCATATCAACCGCTGAAATGGCCGACATCGTAACCGGACCGCGACGCCAGTAAGCACCTTTATAGAAAAACTGCCAGATATCTTCGATACGGTGCGCATCGCGACCAATAAGCTGCGGACAAAGGTGATCCTGCAAATAAGAGGCCACGGAAAGCTCACGTCCATTGAGGGTGGCATCCCCAAGGCCCGTAATACCGTCCTCAGTGGTGATTTTTAATGTGACGAAATTACGCCCCGGACAGGTAACAAAAACTTCAGCCTTTACGATCTTCATGTTCGATTCCTTGCATCGCTTGTCGTGATGCATGAAATCTACGCAACTGAGCTACTACCATACAAGTATAAAGATCAAAAAAAGCCGGAGTGATCACAAAAAAAGGCGTATATTTGCGCCGTGAATGGTTGACAAAAGATGAAATAGAATATCTTTTGTCAGCTGACACTTACTTGTATCTTATTGATAAAATGGATTTATGTCCTTACGCGCGCCCCCAGCCCGCAACAATGATCAACATGCCGCAAAGCGCAATCAACGCCCCCGTCCAGTCATAAAGACTCAGTTTCACGCCATCCACAACACGCAGCCAAATCAACGCCGTGCAGACATAAACGCCACCATAAGCCGCGTAAACACGCCCACTCGCCGCAGGATGCAACGTTAACAACCAGACAAACAGTGCCAGAGAAATCCCCGCCGGAAGCAACAGCCAGATACTGGCGTTTCGTTTTAACCACAACCAGGGCAGAAAGCATCCAATAATTTCACACAGCGCAGTAGCAAAAAATAGTAACGTTGTTTTAATCATCTTTGTCACTTATTGACATCATGTATAGTTATAGGACGACATAATATCATCAATATAAACATCCTCCTGGTACGTTTTGCGTTCGCAGTGGATGGTGTAGAATCACCTTTAATCATTCATACAGGGAATGAGTTATGAAAATTACTCTCAGCAAACGAATTGGCCTGCTCGCTTTTCTGCTGCCTTGCGCAATGGCATTGAGCACAACTGTTCATGCCGAAACTAACAAACTGGTGATTGAGTCTGGCGACAGTGCACAAAGCCGCCAGCACGCCGCTATGGAAAAAGAGCAATGGAATGACACGCGCAATCTGCGTCAGAAAGTGAATAAACGCACTGAAAAAGAGTGGGATAAAGCCGACGCCGCTTTTGATAACCGCGATAAATGTGAGCAAAGCGCCAACATCAATGCCTACTGGGAGCCAAATACTTTGCGCTGCCTGGACCGTCGAACTGGCCGCGTTATTACCCCCTAACCTGTTATTGATTTAAGGAATGTAAGGACACGTTATGCCAAGCGCCCACAGTGTTAAGCTACGCCCGCTGGAGCGTGAAGATTTACGCTATGTACATCAACTCGACAATAACGCCAGTGTGATGCGTTACTGGTTTGAGGAACCCTACGAAGCCTTTGTTGAACTCTCTGATCTGTACGATAAGCATATTCACGATCAGAGCGAACGGCGCTTTGTGGTGGAATGTGACGGCGAAAAAGCCGGTCTGGTGGAGCTGGTGGAAATTAACCATGTTCATCGCCGCGCAGAATTTCAGATAATTATCTCCCCGGAATATCAGGGGAAAGGTCTGGCAACGCGTGCCGCAAAATTAGCAATGGACTATGGCTTCACCGTTCTTAATCTCTATAAGCTGTATCTGATCGTCGATAAAGAGAATGAAAAAGCGATTCACATTTACCGCAAGCTTGGCTTTACGGTTGAAGGTGAATTGATGCATGAGTTCTTTATTAATGGTCAATATCGGAATGCCATTCGCATGTGCATATTCCAGCATCAGTATCTGGCAGAGCACAAAACACCGGGTCAGACTCTCCTGAAGCCGACCGCACAATAGCATTAATAATAATCGATAGTATTTTTGATGGTGTAAACCCGTTCGACGGCGGGTTTTACTCCTTCATCAACAATGATTAGCTGACAGTCCACCGGATTGGCGTGACTGTCATATTCACAGCTCTGTTTTACATTACCAACTCGTTGATTATTCAGTAAAGTAACCGCTGTGTAATCTAATTTTTTGATCGGATCCGTTGATGGCGTAGCGCTAACAGATAATGTTTTGTCGTTACTTTTCGTGGTTTTACCCAGCGGATAACCCTGATCATCATAGCGATATTCCATCTGCATCTGTTTGCTGCTGGCTTTAATCACAAAGCCATTATCATCGGTTTCCCAACTCACCCCTGCAGAAGGTAATTCTGCTAGCTGGCATTTTCCCTGCAAACGAACTCTTTTCTCCAGTGTCTGGGCATCACGGTAATAATTGGCGTCCAGTACCAGGGCAACCACGGTATTATTTTCCAGATCCAGTAATTCGAGTGAATCAAAACAGCCTTCTTCCGACAAAGTCCCCGAAACACGTTTCGTCACTTCACCTTGCTCATCCATTAATGTCTGAGTGAAATCTTTTACCGGACCACGCAGCGGATCAAAATCGAATTCATTAGAGAAACTGGCCATCTCAGGGGTAAATGAAAGTGTTACCTCTGTGCGGTCACATCCTGTGAGGAATATCGCGAGTAAGCATGGCAGTAATTTGTATTTCACAACAGTCACCAGAGAGTAGAGATGATTCTCAATCATAGTAGCAAATACAGTACTTTACACGTTAAATGCTATGCTTAAAGAAGTTATCTTCGCGTAAGGAGCTTATGATGAAACTCTCAACCTGCTGTGCCGCGCTTCTGCTCGCCCTCGCCTCACCCGCGGTACTCGCCGCGCCGGGATCCTGTGAGCGCATACAGAGCGATATATCACAGCGCATTATCAATAATGGCGTACCCGAAAGCAGCTTCACGTTAAGTATTGTACCCAATGACCAGGTTGATCAGCCTGATTCCCAGGTCGTCGGGCATTGCGCTAATGATACGCATAAAATTCTCTACACCCGCACCACCAGCGGTAACGTCTCTGCTCCCGCGCAGTCTACCCAGGATGGCGCGCCTGCCGAACCGCAGTAATACATTATCGACTGCACGCCGGATACGACACATCCGGCGATTTGAACATACAACATAATCCCACCTTATTACTCATACCCTTCTATTGATATGGATTAATAATTCTTAACCCAAAATAGGTAGACTCCCTCTATTGTTAGCGCGCTAAATATTCAATATATAAACTTTTATATAACGATAAAGAACAGGGAGTGAGTTATGTCCAAAAATGAACAAATGGTGGGCATCAGCCGCAGAACACTCGTTAAATCTACCGCGATAGGTTCTCTGGCGCTGGCTGCAGGCGGTTTTTCTTTACCGTTCACCCTGCGCAGTGCAGCGGCAGCGGTACAACAGGCCAGCGAGAAAGTGGTCTGGGGTGCCTGTTCCGTCAACTGTGGTAGCCGCTGTGCACTTCGTCTGCATGTTAAAGATAATGAAGTGACCTGGGTGGAAACTGACAACACCGGCAACGACGAGTATGGCAATCATCAAGTACGTGCCTGTTTGCGCGGTCGCTCCATCCGTCGGCGTATTAATCATCCCGATCGCTTGAATTACCCAATGAAACGCGTGGGCAAACGCGGCGAAGGCAAATTCGAACGGATTAGCTGGGATGAAGCCCTGGATACTATCGCCAGTAGCCTGAAAAAAACCGTCGAACAATATGGCAATGAGGCTGTATATATTCAGTACTCTTCGGGGATTGTTGGCGGCAATATGACCCGCTCTTCACCATCAGCCTCGGCGGTCAAACGCCTGATGAACTGCTACGGCGGTTCACTCAACCAGTATGGCTCCTACAGCACCGCGCAAATTTCCTGTGCCATGCCCTACACCTACGGCAGTAATGATGGCAACAGCACCACGGATATTGAAAACAGCAAGCTGGTCGTGATGTTTGGTAACAACCCGGCAGAAACCCGCATGAGCGGCGGTGGCATCACTTATCTTCTTGAAAAAGCGCGCGAGAAATCGAACGCAAAAATGATTGTTATCGATCCGCGATATACCGATACGGCTGCTGGTCGTGAAGACGAATGGCTACCTATTCGCCCGGGCACCGATGCCGCGCTGGTTGCGGGTATTGCCTGGGTATTGATTAACGAAAATCTCGTTGATCAACCTTTTCTCGATAAATACTGCGTCGGCTATGACGAAAAAACCTTACCCGCAGATGCACCAAAAAATGGTCACTATAAAGCCTATATTCTTGGTGAAGGAGACGACAAAACAGCGAAAACGCCGCAGTGGGCTTCGCAAATTACCGGTATCCCGGTGGACCGTATCATCAAACTGGCGCGTGAAATTGGCACAGCAAAACCCGCTTATATCTGCCAGGGCTGGGGACCGCAACGCCAGGCAAACGGCGAGCTGACTGCACGCGCTATTGCGATGTTGCCTATTCTGACGGGCAATGTCGGCATCAGCGGCGGAAATAGTGGCGCGCGTGAATCGACCTATACCATTACCATAGAACGCCTGCCGGTGCTTGATAATCCGGTCAAAACGTCAATCTCCTGCTTCAGCTGGACAGATGCTATCGATCATGGCCCGCAAATGACGGCAATCCGCGACGGCGTCCGCGGCAAAGATAAACTGGATGTGCCCATTAAGTTCATCTGGAACTACGCGGGAAATACCCTCGTTAATCAGCATTCTGACATCAACAAAACGCATGAAATTCTGCAGGACGAATCGAAATGCGAAATGATTGTGGTCATCGAAAACTTTATGACCTCATCGGCAAAATATGCCGACATTCTGCTGCCAGACCTGATGACCGTTGAGCAGGAAGATATTATTCCTAACGACTACGCCGGTAACATGGGATATCTCATTTTCCTCCAGCCAGTCACCAGCGAAAAATTCGAACGCAAACCGATTTACTGGATCCTGAGTGAGGTCGCGAAACGTCTTGGACCTGACGTCTATCAAAAGTTCACAGAAGGTCGCACGCAGGAACAATGGTTACAACATCTGTACGCCAAAATGCTTGCCAAAGATCCGGCGTTACCGTCTTACGACGAACTGAAAAAAATGGGTATCTATAAGCGTAAAGATCCCAATGGTCATTTTGTCGCCTACAAAGCATTTCGTGACGACCCCGAGGCAAATCCACTTAAAACGCCTTCCGGTAAGATTGAAATTTATTCCAGCAAGCTGGCGGAAATTGCCCGTACCTGGGAACTGGAAAAAGATGAAGTGATAAGCCCACTGCCAGTTTATGCCTCAACCTTTGAAGGCTGGGACTCCCCTGAACGTAGAACCTTCCCACTGCAACTGTTTGGTTTCCATTACAAATCCCGTACCCACTCGACCTACGGCAATATTGATGTCCTGAAGGCAGCCTGCCGTCAGGAGGTGTGGATCAACCCTATAGATGCACAGAAACGTGGGATTGCCAACGGCGATATGGTGCGGGTGTTTAACCATCGTGGCGAAGTTCGGCTACCAGCCAAAGTGACACCACGCATTCTCCCTGGGGTTAGCGCTATGGGCCAGGGAGCCTGGCACGAGGCCAATATGTCTGGCGATAAAATCGACCATGGCGGCTGTGTGAATACGCTAACCACTCTGCGCCCTTCACCACTGGCGAAGGGAAACCCGCAGCACACTAATCTGGTCGAGATCGAAAAAATATAACCCACTACAACCATAAATTCTGGCATGACATTTTGTTTGAAAAGCAATAAGTGAGTAATGATGAAAATCCATACCACAGAGGCGCTCATGAAGGCTGAAATCAGCCGTAGAAGTCTGATGAAAACCTCCGCACTTGGCAGTCTTGCGCTGGCAAGCAGTGCTTTCACTCTGCCATTTTCCCAAATGGTCCGAGCGGCAGAGGCACCGGTAGAAGAGAAAGCGGTCTGGAGTTCCTGCACCGTTAACTGCGGGAGCCGCTGTCTGTTACGTTTGCATGTGAAAGATGACACCGTGTACTGGGTGGAGTCTGATACGACAGGTGACGACGTCTACGGTAATCATCAGGTTCGGGCATGTTTACGCGGGCGCTCTATCCGCCGACGGATGAATCATCCTGACAGGTTGAAATATCCCATGAAGCGCGTCGGCAAGCGCGGTGAAGGTAAATTTGAACGGATAAGTTGGGATGAAGCCCTGGATACCATCAGTGATAATCTTCGGCGGATCCTTAAAGATTACGGCAATGAGGCTGTACATGTCCTGTACGGAACAGGCGTAGATGGCGGAAACATCACCAACTCAAACGTCCCGTACCGTCTGATGAACTCTTGCGGTGGTTTTCTCAGTCGCTATGGTAGCTACAGTACCGCACAGATCAGTGCCGCGATGAATTATATGTTCGGTGCCAATGATGGCAACAGCCCGGATGATATCGCCAATACGAAACTGGTCGTTATGTTCGGAAATAACCCGGCAGAAACGCGGATGAGCGGCGGTGGTGTCACTTACTACGTCGAGCAAGCCCGCGAACGTTCAAACGCACGCATGATCGTCATCGATCCACGTTATAACGACACTGCTGCCGGGCGTGAAGATGAATGGCTGCCCATTCGCCCTGGCACCGATGGCGCACTGGCCTGTGCGATTGCCTGGGTACTGATTACTGAAAACATGGTCGATCAGCCATTTCTCGACAAATATTGTGTTGGTTACGATGAAAAAACGCTGCCCGCCAACGCACCACGTAACGCGCATTATAAAGCCTATATTCTGGGCGAAGGGCCTGACGGCATAGCTAAAACGCCGGAATGGGCAGCAAAAATCACCAGCATACCGGCAGAAAAAATTATCCAGTTGGCACGAGAGATCGGTTCAGCAAAACCTGCTTATATTTGTCAGGGTTGGGGGCCACAACGACACTCCAACGGCGAACAAACGTCCCGCGCTATTGCCATGCTTTCCGTTCTCACCGGTAACGTCGGCATAAACGGCGGCAACTCAGGTGTACGCGAAGGTAGCTGGGATCTGGGGGTAGAATGGTTCCCGATGCTTGAGAATCCTGTTAAAACGCAGATTTCCGTCTTTACATGGACAGATGCCATCGACCACGGTACGGAAATGACCGCGACCCGTGATGGTGTTCGTGGAAAAGAAAAACTGGATGTCCCCATCAAGTTTTTATGGTGCTACGCCAGTAACACATTGATCAATCAACATGGCGACATCAATCACACCCATGAGGTGCTTCAGGATGACAGCAAGTGCGAGATGATTGTTGGCATTGACCACTTCATGACTGCCTCGGCTAAGTATTGCGATATCCTGTTGCCCGACCTGATGCCAACAGAGCAAGAAGACCTTATCTCTCACGAATCTGCCGGGAATATGGGCTATGTGATCCTCGCCCAACCCGCAACCTCAGCAAAATTTGAACGCAAACCCATCTACTGGATGCTGAGCGAAGTCGCCAAACGCTTAGGACCAGACGTTTATCAAACCTTTACTGAAGGCCGCAGTCAGCACGAATGGATCAAATATCTCCATGCGAAAACGAAGGAACGTAACCCTGAGATGCCCGACTACGAGGAGATGAAAACGACCGGGATCTTTAAGAAAAAATGCCCGGAAGAACACTACGTCGCTTTCCGCGCATTCCGTGAAGATCCACAGGCAAACCCGTTGAAAACACCTTCGGGGAAAATCGAAATTTATTCTGAACGACTGGCGAAGATTGCAGATACCTGGGAATTGAAAAAAGATGAAATTATTCATCCCCTTCCTGCGTATACCCCAGGTTTTGATGGCTGGGACGATCCCCTGCGGAAAACCTATCCACTGCAGCTAACGGGCTTCCACTACAAAGCGCGTACCCACTCCAGCTACGGCAATATTGATGTGTTACAGCAGGCCTGCCCACAAGAGGTGTGGATCAACCCCATTGATGCTCAGGCACGCGGTATCCGTCATGGCGATACCGTGCGGGTATTTAACAATAATGGAGAAATGCTGATTGCCGCAAAAGTGACTCCGCGTATTCTGCCTGGCGTTACCGCCATCGGGCAAGGTGCGTGGCTTAAAGCGGATATGTTTGGTGACCGGGTCGATCACGGCGGCAGTATCAATATTCTGACCTCTCACCGCCCTTCACCGCTGGCAAAGGGAAACCCGTCGCACAGCAATCTTGTCCAGATCGAAAAGGTTTAAGGAGTAGCCCATGACCACACAATATGGATTTTTTATCGATTCCAGCCGCTGTACTGGCTGTAAAACCTGCGAACTGGCGTGCAAAGATTTTAAAGATCTTGGCCCGGAAGTCAGTTTCCGCCGTATTTATGAATATGCTGGCGGCGACTGGCAGGAAGATAATGGCGTCTGGCACCAGAACGTGTTCGCTTATTATCTCTCCATCTCCTGTAACCATTGCGATGACCCCGCATGTACAAAAGTCTGCCCCAGCGGCGCAATGCATAAGCGTGAAGATGGCTTTGTGGTGGTTGATGAAGATGTTTGTATCGGCTGCCGCTACTGCCACATGGCTTGTCCGTACGGCGCGCCACAGTACAATGCTGAAAAAGGGCACATGACGAAGTGCGATGGTTGTTATTCGCGCGTCGCCGAGGGGAAACAACCCATATGTGTCGAATCCTGCCCGCTGCGTGCACTTGAGTTCGGTCCAATTGATGAGCTGCGCCAGAAGCACGGCACTCTGGCTGCCGTCGCGCCACTGCCGCGCGCGCATTTCACAAAACCCAATATCGTTATCAAACCTAACGCCAACAGCCGCCCGACCGGCGATACCACTGGTTATCTGGCTAATCCGGAGGAAGTGTAAAATGGGAAATGGATGGCATGAATGGCCACTGGTTATCTTTACCGTATTGGGTCAATGCGTAGTAGGCGCGCTGATTGTTAGCGGAATTGGCTGGTTCGCCGCCAATAATGACGCAGACCGTCAGCGTATTGTCCGTGGCATGTTTTTCCTCTGGCTGTTGATGGGCATCGGGTTTATTGCCTCTGTCATGCACCTGGGATCGCCACTGCGAGCGTTTAACTCGCTGAATCGAATCGGTGCTTCTGGTCTGAGTAACGAAATTGCTGCCGGTTCAATATTTTTTGCCGTTGGCGGATTATGGTGGCTGGTGGCAGTCATCGGTAAAATGCCGCAAGCGTTGGGGAAACTCTGGTTACTTGTCAGCATGGCGCTCGGCGTCATTTTCGTCTGGATGATGACCTGCGTGTATCAAATCGACACAGTGCCAACCTGGCATAACGGTTACACTACGCTGGCTTTCTTCCTGACAGTATTATTGAGCGGTCCAATACTTGCTGCTGCAATTCTGCGGGCAGCCCGCGTTACATTTAATACCACACCATTTGCCATCATTAGCGTTCTGGCGCTGATCGCTTGTGCCGGGGTGATTGTGCTGCAAGGTTTGTCTCTGGCGTCTATTCACTCATCCGTACAACAAGCCAGCGCACTGGTACCAGATTACGCCTCCTTACAGGTCTGGCGTGTGGTATTGTTATGCACAGGTCTAGGATGCTGGCTTTGTCCGCTCATTCGTCGCCGTGAACCTCACGTTGCCGGACTTGTTCTGGGGCTAATCCTCATACTTGACGGTGAGATGATCGGGCGTGTGCTCTTTTATGGCCTGCACATGACGGTAGGAATGGCTATTGCAGGTTAACAAATTGGTGCGGGGCAACCCGCACATTTCAGGATGTTAGGAATGACCCATTTTTCACAGCAAGATAATTTTTCTGTCACGGCGCGCGTGTTGGGCGCGCTGTTTTATTACGCTCCAGAGAGTGCGGAAGCCGCACCTCTGGTTGCGGTACTCACCCGTGACGGCTGGGAAACTCAGTGGCCTCTACCAGAAGCGTCATTAGCGCCGCTGGTGACGGCTTTTCAGGCACAGAGTGAAGAGACTCGCGCCCAGGCCTGGCAGCGTTTGTTTGTCGGCCCGTGGGCACTGCCGTCTCCGCCGTGGGGATCGGTCTGGCTGGATCGCGAATCTGTGCTGTTTGGCGATTCAACATTGGCACTTCGTCAGTGGATGCGCGAGAAAGGCATTCAGTTTGAAATGAAGCAAAACGAACCGGAAGATCATTTTGGTTCACTGCTCTTGATGGCTGCGTGGTTGGCGGAGAATGGTCGCCAGACAGAATGCGAAGAATTGCTGGCATGGCACCTTTTTCCGTGGTCAACACGTTTTCTTGACGTTTTTATCGAAAAAGCAGAACACCCTTTCTACCGTGCACTGGGTGAACTGGCTCGCTTAACGCTGGCGCAATGGCAATCACAACTGTTAATTCCTGTCGCGGTTAAACCACTCTTTCGATAGGATCACCTTATTATTGCCGGATGGTGACGATTACGCGCAATTCGGCAATAATAGGTTACAGTGTCACGTTTTTTTATCTCTTAAAGCACGCACTGCTTTTGCGGCTGGCCTCTTTTGCCGCAAAATAGTCGCCCGTGTTTCATTGCCCATTTCTGCTCATGCATCATCTACACATCTATCCGGATCTGCGCACTATGTTCCGCCGTCTGCTTATCGCAACAGTCGTCGGTATTCTCGCGGCCTTTGCCGTTGCCGGGTTTCGTCATACGATGCTGCTACTGGAGTGGTTGTTCCTCAATAATGACTCGGGCAGTCTGGTCAATGCAGCGACAAATCTTTCCCCGTGGCGACGGCTGCTAACTCCGGCGCTCGGCGGACTGGCGGCGGGTTTGTTGCTGATGGGCTGGCAGAAATTTACCCAGCAACGCCCTCATGCGCCGACCGATTACATGGAAGCGTTGCAAACCGATGGGCAGTTTGATTACGCA
Source organism: Escherichia sp. WS547 (assembly GCF_046486065.1). Lineage (NCBI taxonomy): Bacteria > Pseudomonadati > Pseudomonadota > Gammaproteobacteria > Enterobacterales > Enterobacteriaceae > Escherichia > Escherichia sp. WS547. The sequence continues at coordinate 15,197 of NZ_JBJQMA010000007.1, forward strand.
GCAAGCCTGGTTAAATCGCTTGCCTCTCTGCTGGTAGTAACCAGCGGCAGTGCAATTGGTCGCGAAGGTGCGATGATTCTTTTAGCTGCCCTTGCCGCCTCCTGTTTTGCCCAACGTTTTACGCCACGCCAGGAGTGGAAATTATGGATCGCCTGTGGAGCTGCGGCGGGAATGGCTGCGGCCTATCGCGCCCCGCTTGCTGGCAGTTTATTTATAGCCGAAGTGCTGTTTGGCACTATGATGTTGGCCTCTCTCGGCCCGGTGATTATTTCCGCCGTCGTGGCGTTGCTGGTTAGCAATCTGATTAATCATAGCGACGCGTTACTCTACAGCGTACAACTCTCAGTGACGATTCAGGCTCGTGACTATGCGCTGATTATCAGTACAGGTGTGCTGGCAGGTCTGTGCGGACCACTGTTGTTAACGTTAATGAACGCCTGTCATCGTGGATTTGTAAGTCTCAAACTTGCGCCGCCCTGGCAACTGGCACTGGGCGGGTTGATCGTGGGTCTGCTTTCCCTGTTCACACCTGCAGTGTGGGGCAACGGCTATAGCACCGTACAATCCTTTTTAACCGCCCCGCCACTGTTAATGATCATTGCCGGGATCTTCCTCTGTAAACTGTTTGCCGTGCTGGCGAGTAGTGGTTCTGGCGCGCCCGGTGGTGTCTTTACACCGACGCTATTTATCGGTCTTGCCATTGGCATGTTGTATGGTCGTAGCCTGGGATTATGGTTCCCTGATGGCGAAGAAATTACGCTTTTACTCGGATTGACCGGGATGGCGACACTGTTGGCGGCAACCACGCACGCGCCGATTATGTCGACGTTGATGATATGTGAAATGACCGGGGAGTATCAGCTACTCCCCGGTTTATTGATTGCCTGCGTAATTGCGTCGGTAATTTCGCGGACGTTACACCGTGACTCTATCTACCGCCAGCACACTGCGAAGCATAGCTAAGCGGATGTATTGCCCCAGTTCACGCTGTTCGGCGCGCGGCAGATAAGGCAGTTCACCAATGAGCGGTGCCGGAAGTTTTTTACCGAGCACATCAATGATTTCCGCATAATGCGCCAGTCCTGGATTGATTCGGTTAGCCACCCAGCCAATGAGCGGTAGCCCGTCGTTGGCGATCGCCTGAGCTGTTAGCAGTGCATGGTTAATGCAACCTTCCTGAATACCGACAACCATCAACACCGGCAGTTGTTCCTGCACCACCCATTCAGAGAGCGGACGCAAATCATTCATCAGACTGCGCCAGCCGCCAGTCCCTTCTACCACCACATGATCGACTTTATCGGTCAGGTTTGCCAGGCCGTTTGAAATGAGGGTGTAATTGATTGGGCAACTGTGCGCCACGCTACTTTCTTCTTCGCTTAACGCGATAGGATTAACTGCTTCATAAGGCAGTTCGATGGTTGAAACACTCTGCAACACCAGGGCATCTTTATTACGCAGCCCTTCGGGTGTCTCTTTGCTCCCCTTCGCTACGGGTTTATATCCCGCAACCGTTTTTCCCTGGGAGGCTAACGCTTGTAGCAATGCGCGGGAAACCACCGTTTTCCCTACAGAAGTGTCTGTACCGGTAATAAAGAAACGCTTCAGCATCACTAACTCCACCGTTATGCTTCACAAATATAAACCAGGAAAATAATTAACCTTGAAAGTCTAAGTTATGCTTTCCTGGCCCAAATTGAGATAGCGCAAATTTTGGTAGAACAGTTAAAAAATGTTAACCCTGCAACAGACGAATCAACAAAGAACCGTTATACATCGCGTCTTTTACCAGCGCAGCGCCTGCCATCGTGCCCTGGTTAGAAAACTGAGTACTCTCAACGCTAATGTGGTGACTATACGCAGGAAGGGCCTGCTGACGGATGCTATCTGAGATGACTGGGAAGAGGATATCTGCCGCTTTACTTAACGGTGAGCCAATCAGTATTTTTTGCGGGTTAAATAAATTCACCATGATGGCAAGAATGCGACCGACATGCGCGCCTACCCCGGTAATGATGTCTTTTGCCAGTAGATCGCCGCGCAATGCCGCCTGACACAATGAGTCCACGGTTAACGGTTGTCCATGTAACATCGAGCTCATGGATTGATTGAGACGCAGCTGTGCCAGCTCAAGAATACTGTCCACACTGGCGATAGTTTCGAGGCAACCGTGATTCCCGCAATAACAGCGTTTCCCATACGGGTCGACCTGTGTGTGGCCTATTTCCACGAGGCTACTGCTGCCTGCGTGTAGCAGATGACCATCGGTAATGACGCCCGCCCCCACGTTGTGATCGATAACCACCTGAATCACATCGCGCGCCCCGCGTGAGGCACCAAACAAGGCCTCTGCCATCGTCCATGCGCTGATATCATGCTGGATATAAACCGGTACGCCGGTATGCTGCTCCAGCGCCTCGCCGAGCGGCATTTCTTTTACATCCTCGTAGAACGGCATGCGATGTACAATGCCATTTTCCGTATCAATAATTCCCGGCAAGGTTATGGCAATCGAAGTTAGACGCTCAAGTTTTTTCTGGTGGCGGATAAAAAACTGATCGATATGGGAAATGATACGATCCAGCAATGGTGAGTCATCTTTTAACGCCAGTTCCTGCGCCTCCTCCACCACCAGTTTGCTGCTCAGATCGCGCAGAGCAAGGAAAATCTCCCCGCGACTAATGCGCAGAGAAAGATAGTGCCAGGCTTCAGTTTCAACCACCAGCCCCACCGCCGGACGGCCACGGTTCCCCGCTTCTTTGATTTCCAGCTCTTGTACCAGGTGTGCTTCGAGCATCTCACGGACAATTTTGGTGATACTGGCAGGAGCCAGTTGCGCCAGACGGGAAAGATCGATACGCGAGACTGGACCAAGCTGATCAATCAGGCGATAAACCGCGCCCGCGTTGGTCTGCTTTATTTGATCAATGTGCCCAGGCTGGTTTTCAGCAACCACCGCATACTCCCTATATTTTCGCGCTCCGAAATAATCTGTAGGCTATGGTGAAGCACTTCAATACGTGTCGTCAAATTTTTACTTAGGCATGTGATTAACAGCACATTTTTCGGGCTTTTTCGCTGAAATTTCCCTCACCTGAGAGCATTCAGCAGATGAATACGAAAGTTACGCGCAGCCGGACTTTGTTCATGATGTTTCGGCCAGACCAACCACATTTCAGAAACCGCATCCTCTTCAGCAATCGGCACCCAGCGCATTTCGTTGAGCTGAACACGTTTAAATGACGCAGGCAAAATTGAAACACCCAGACCGGCGGAAACCAGACCGATGATGGTCATTGCCTCACCCACCTCCTGAGTGATGACGGGCGTCAAATGGTAACGTCGCATCAGCCCGAGAATATCGTCATACAGCCCTGTCCCGACGTGCGGATCAAAAAAGACAAAGGGTTCTTTCGCCAGTTCAGCCAGCGTTACACTCGGGTTATTTGCCAGGGGATGATCGTGCGGGATCATCGCCATAAGCGGTTCATGGACGATGACTGCGTGTTCAAGCGTCTCCGGTAACGCTGTGTTACGCAGCAATCCCATATCCAGCGTTCCTTCAATGAGCGGAGCGATTTGCTCGCGAGTGTTCATTTCGCGGGTTTGTAAATGGACATCGGGATAATCACGGCGAAACAGCGATAACGTATCGGACACCGCCCGAATAAAAGGAGCGGACGAAGTAAAACCAATGCGCAACTCCCCCGCTTCACCCTGATGCAGTCTTTCAGCGCGAGCGGCAGCGTCATCCACCATAGACAGGATTTGCCGACTATCTGCAAGAAACTGTTTTCCTGCTGCCGTCAGCAATACACTGCGATTAGTTCGTGCCAGCAGTCGGGCACCGATTTGTTGCTCCAGCGCCTGAATCTGCTGACTTAGCGGCGGTTGCGAAATATTCAGGCGGGCAGCGGCGCGCCCGAAATGCAGCTCTTCAGCAACAGCAACAAAGTAACGCAGATGACGAAGTTCAATATTCATATTTAAAACATCTTATTTGAGATTATTAATATATTAGACAGAACAATTCGATTTTCCTACCCTATGTATAAGCCTGATCCACAGGCATATTTAGCAAGGATTTCAAGTGAGCCGTACTACAACTGTTGATGGCGCTCCGGCAAGCGACACTGACAAGCAAAGCATTTCTCAGCCAAATCAATTTATTAAACGCGGTACGCCGCAATTTATGCGCGTCACCCTGGCGCTGTTCTCTGCCGGACTGGCAACCTTCGCACTTCTCTATTGTGTGCAACCTATCCTTCCGGTGCTTTCGCAGGAGTTTGGCTTAACGCCCGCGAACAGTAGTATTTCACTGTCCATTTCTACGGCGATGTTGGCTATCGGTTTGCTGTTTACTGGCCCGTTATCTGATGCCATTGGTCGCAAACCAGTGATGGTAACGGCGCTACTGTTGGCCTCCATTTGCACATTACTTTCAACAATGATGACCAGCTGGCACGGCATTTTGATTATGCGCGCCTTGATTGGGCTTTCGTTAAGTGGCGTGGCAGCTGTTGGCATGACTTATCTTAGCGAGGAAATCCACCCCAGTTTCGTGGCCTTTTCGATGGGGTTGTATATCAGCGGCAACTCAATTGGCGGCATGAGCGGACGCTTAATTAGTGGTGTCTTCACGGACTTTTTCAACTGGCGAATTGCTCTGGCGGCAATCGGTTGTTTCGCGCTGGCCTCGGCGTTGATGTTCTGGAAAATCCTCCCGGAATCACGCCATTTTCGCCCAACTTCCCTGCGACCAAAGACGTTATTTATCAACTTTCGTCTGCACTGGCGTGACCGGGGATTACCGTTATTGTTCGCAGAAGGCTTTTTGCTGATGGGGTCGTTCGTCACGCTGTTTAATTACATCGGCTATCGGTTGATGCTCTCCCCCTGGCATGTCAGTCAGGCCGTGGTTGGCTTATTATCGCTGGCTTATTTGACCGGTACATGGAGCTCACCCAAAGCCGGAACCATGACCACCCGCTATGGGCGCGGTCCGGTGATGTTGTTTTCGACGGGGGTTATGCTGTTTGGTTTATTGATGACCTTATTCAGCTCGCTGTGGCTGATCTTTGCCGGAATGTTACTCTTCTCAGCCGGATTCTTCGCAGCCCACTCAGTAGCCAGCAGCTGGATCGGCCCCCGCGCAAAACGCGCTAAAGGCCAGGCCTCCTCGCTGTATCTGTTCAGTTACTATCTGGGGTCGAGTATTGCCGGGACGCTGGGTGGTGTTTTCTGGCATAACTATGGCTGGAACGGCGTCGGCGCATTTATTGCTCTGATGCTGGTCATTGCTCTGCTGGTCGGGACGCGTTTGCATCGTCGTCTGCACGCCTGAAAAATAAGTCCGGACTGCGGTAAATACCCATCCGGACTTATTGCCTGCTCAAACCAACGTTAATAGCCATCCTAAAATAGACGAAGCGCCAGCCAATTCCCGCAGCGCATCTAGTGTCATCAGGATTATAAGTACCCAAATAAACGGATTCATTTTGCTGTGTGTCATTTATTACTGATGCGCAGTTATTCTACCGCTTTGTAAGTAGTAAAATAGTTAACCCGATCAAGACTACTATTATTGGTAGCTAAATTTCCCTTAAGTCACAATACGTTATTATCAACGCTGTAATTTATTCAGCGTTTGTACATATCGTTACACGCTGAAACCAACCACTCACGGAAGTCTGCCATTCCCAGGGATATAGTTATTTCAACGGCCCCGCAGTGGGGTTAAATGAAAAAACAAATTGAGGGTATGACAATGAAAAAAGTATTAGCTCTGGTTGTTGCCGCTGCTATGGGTCTGTCTTCTGCCGCCTTTGCTGCAGAGACTGCGACCACACCTGCTCCGACTGCGACGACCACCAAAGCAGCGCCTGCGAAAACCACACATCATAAAAAACAGCATAAAGCAGCACCTGCCCAGAAAGCGCAGGCGGCTAAAAAGCATCATAAAAATGCCAAAGCTGAACAGAAAGCTCCTGAACAAAAAGCGCAGGCAGCGAAGAAACACGCCAAGAAACACAGCCATCAGCAACCGGCAAAACCTGCTGCACAACCCGCAGCGTAAGTTATCAATAGTAATGCTGGCGCGCCCCCTCGCGCCTGAAAATTACGGTGCTAAGCGGATAACGTTTAGCACCGCCTTTAGCGGAGGGTAGTATGGTGGGCCGTTATCGCTTTGAGTTCATTCTTATCATCCTTATTTTATGCGCACTGATTGCCGCCCGTTTTTATCTTTCCTGATCGTAGTTATCTGATTTTACTCCCACTTTCATCCCGTCCCGTCTATAGTATTTATGAGGGTTTGCTTTTAATAATCATAATTACCCACCAGAGTGTGATATGCGTACAACCATTGCTGTAGTGTTGGGTGCAATTAGTTTGACGTCTGCTTTTGTGTTTGCAGATAAACCAGACGTTGCCAAATCGGCAAACGATGAGGTCAGCACCCTGTTTTTTGGTCATGATGATCGTGTGCCAGTGAATGACACGACCCAATCACCGTGGGATGCGGTTGGCCAACTGGAAACGGCCAGCGGCAATTTATGTACGGCGACGCTGATTGCACCCAATCTGGCATTAACGGCAGGACACTGTTTATTGACGCCGCCAAAGGGTAAAGCCGATAAAGCGGTAGCGCTGCGTTTCGTGTCAAATAAAGGTCTTTGGCGCTATGAGATCCACGACATAGAAGGCCGCGTTGATCCGACACTGGGAAAGCGGTTAAAAGCAGATGGGGATGGTTGGATTGTTCCTCCCGCAGCTGCGCCGTGGGACTTCGGTTTGATTGTGCTACGTAATCCGCCTTCTGGCATTACACCATTGCCGTTATTTGAGGGAGATAAAGCCGCGCTTACCGCCGCATTAAAAGCGGCAGGTCGTAAAGTGACTCAGGCGGGATACCCTGAAGATCATCTCGATACGTTGTACAGTCATCAAAACTGTGAAGTGACTGGCTGGGCGCAAACGTCGGTGATGTCGCATCAGTGCGATACCTTGCCGGGTGACAGCGGTTCGCCTCTGATGTTGCATACCGATGACGGCTGGCAATTAATTGGGGTGCAAAGTTCGGCTCCTGCCGCGAAAGATCGCTGGCGCGCCGATAACCGGGCCATTTCTGTTACCGGTTTTCGCGACAGGCTGGATCAACTGTCGCAAAAATAATGTTCAAACGCTGCCCGACAGCGCGGGCAGCGTGTTCATCAGGCAAGTTTCACCATGATCATTCCAGCCAACAGCAAGACCAGGCCAATCCAGCCTTTACGATTTAACCGTTGACCAAACAAGATCCAACCTGCGGCTAACGTGGCGGCAATACCAAACCCGCCCCACAATGCATAAGCGACAGACAAGTCGATCCCTTTAACGGCCTGAGAAAGCGCACTAAAGGCAGCCAGCACCGCCGCCAGGGAGAGCAAGCCAAATATTTTGCGACGAAAGCCGTCAGAAAATTTCAAAAAGACGTTAGCAACGATTTCCAGCACGATTGCCAATGCCAGCCAAGCGGCGTGAACCCATTCAAACTGCGCCATGGTTCACCTCCAGTTCAGGTTTACGCGCTTTACGGGTACCTGATTTGATCAATACAATCCCGGCCACCAGGGTGGTTAACCCGGCAATTTTCATCAGCGATAAACTTTCGTCGAATAACAAAACACTAAACAAGGTAATAAATAAAATACCGATACCTTCCCACAGCGCATAAGCCACGCCTAAGGCGATCTTTTTAACGGCGAAAGAGAGAAATATATACGACAGAGAAATCATCACCAGCATTAAAATAAAGCCGCCATTTCCCTCACTGACGCTCGCCCATTTCATAGACAGCGTACCGGTAATTTCTGTAGCAATAGCCAGACCTAATAAAATCCAATAAATATACATTGTCCTTCTCCTGCAAGAGAATTATTTTAATTTTCGCTTAATTCAGCGAAACCAAAGTAAAGTGGTCAAGCCCCGCGCATAGCGTAAGCTTAAGCAGAAGAAAGGACTAAAGCGCGTTGCGCCAGTGCTGCTCACCTACGAGCAAGATAGTGGATGAGGTACGAAGATGGGTAAATGTAGAAAATAACGTCCTGAACAAATTGTCCATAATATTACAATTATCCGCAGTGTTGCTTCTCGTCATCGCGGATGATAATTGTCCTCGGTAGTTGAACACGCCTGATTTGTATCATAGCTTAAGAATTAACTCAAAATATTTTCACTTCTTTACCTGAGCGGTTTGATTTTCGTTATGATGACGGAGCGAAAAAGACATTATTATTAGCAAAGGAAGAAAAAACGGGGACAAGCATGGCAAAGCCGATCATCACGCTCAATGGCCTAAAAATCGTCATTATGTTGGGAATGCTGGTCATTATTCTCTGCGGTATCCGTTTTGCCGCCGAGATCATCGTGCCGTTTATTCTCGCATTATTTATTGCTGTTATTCTTAACCCGCTGGTGCAACACATGGTCCGCTGGCGAGTGCCGCGTGTACTGGCGGTGTCGATTTTGATGACCATCATCGTGATGGCGATGGTGTTGCTGTTAGCTTATCTGGGTTCCGCGCTCAACGAGTTGACGCGGACGTTACCGCAATATCGCAACTCTATTATGACGCCGCTGCAAGCGATTGAACCGTTGTTGCAACGCGTAGGGATTGATGTCTCAGTTGACCAACTGGCGCATTACATTGATCCGAACGCGGCGATGACGTTGCTCACCAACTTATTGACGCAGTTATCTAATGCCATGTCATCAATATTTTTATTGCTGCTGACGGTGCTGTTTATGCTGCTCGAAGTGCCACAATTGCCCGGAAAATTTCAGCAAATGATGGCGCGTCCGGTTGAAGGGATGGCGGCGATTCAGCGTGCGATTGACAGTGTGTCTCATTATCTGGTGCTGAAAACAGCCATCAGCATCATCACCGGCCTGGTCGCCTGGGCGATGCTCGCCGCACTCGATGTTCGCTTCGCTTTTGTCTGGGGATTGCTGGCCTTTGCGCTTAATTACATCCCTAATATTGGTTCAGTTCTCGCGGCAATTCCCCCTATCGCTCAGGTACTGGTATTTAATGGCTTCTACGACGCGTTGCTGGTGCTGGCGGGATATCTGCTGATTAATCTGGTCTTCGGCAATATTCTGGAGCCGCGCATCATGGGGCGTGGGCTGGGGCTTTCCACATTGGTGGTATTTCTGTCGTTGATTTTTTGGGGATGGTTGTTAGGACCGGTGGGTATGCTGCTTTCCGTGCCGTTGACAATTATTGTCAAAATTGCGCTTGAACAAACAGCGGGAGGTCAAAGCATCGCCGTTCTGTTAAGCGATCTCAATAAAGAGTGACGGCCTCCGCAGAGGCCGTCAGGGTTACAGAGCTTTCAGGATTGCATCCACGCTGGCTTTGGCGTCACCAAACAGCATGTGGGTGTTTTCCTTGAAGAACAGCGGGTTTTGCACACCAGCATAGCCAGTGTTCATCGAACGTTTAAAGACAATCACGTTCTGCGCTTTCCACACTTCCAGCACAGGCATACCAGCAATAGGACTCTTCGGATCATCCTGCGCCGCCGGGTTAACCGTATCGTTAGCACCAATCACCAGTACGGTATCGGTATCAGCAAAGTCATCGTTGATCTCGTCCATTTCCAGCACGATGTCATACGGTACTTTTGCTTCAGCCAGCAATACGTTCATATGTCCAGGCAAACGCCCCGCAACCGGGTGGATACCGAAACGCACGTTGATACCACGAGCGCGCAGTTTCTCGGTAATTTCAGCGACAGGATATTGCGCCTGCGCGACTGCCATGCCGTACCCCGGAGTAATGATCACTGAATGGGAGTTTTTCAGCAGTTCCGCTGTCTCTTCTGCGGTGATTTCGCGGTGCTCGCCCACTTCCTGATCATCGCCAGTAGAAGAGCCGTCAGTGCCGAAACCACCCGCAATAACGCTGATAAAGGAACGGTTCATCGCCTTACACATAATGTAAGAAAGGATAGCGCCCGAAGAACCGACCAGCGCACCGGTCACAATCAGCAGGTCGTTGCTGAGCATAAAGCCCGCAGCCGCAGCCGCCCAGCCGGAGTACGAGTTCAGCATCGACACCACCACTGGCATATCTGCACCACCGATGGAGGCGACTAAATGCCAGCCGAATACCAGCGCAATGGCGGTCATTATCAGCAATGCCAGCACTTGCAGGCCGACGCTGTCCGTGCGAACAAATACAATCAGCAGCAGGAAGGAAACGACCAGAGCCGCCAGGTTCATTTTGTGACGGTTTGGCAGCATCAACGGTTTAGACGAAATCTTGCCACACAGTTTGCCGAACGCCACCACCGACCCCGTGAACGTTACCGCCCCGATGAAGATACCGAGGAACACTTCCGTCAGGTGAATATTGACCAGAATCGGTGCCATTCCCGCGTCATGATGCAGATAGCTGTTAAAGCCAACCAGCACTGCCGCCAGACCCACGAAGCTATGCAGGATCGCCACCAGTTCTGGCATTTCGGTCATTTCAACTTTCTTCGCCAGCCGGATACCAATTGCCCCACCAATGACCATCGCCAGCAAGATCCAGCCAACATTACCCGTATCCGGTCCAAAAATGGTTGCGATTAACGCAATCGCCATCCCGGCGATACCGAAGTTGTTACCCTGGCGAGACGTTTCATGTTTCGAAAGACCGGCCAGACTGAAGATAAACAGGATCGCGGCAACAATGTATGCAGCTGTAACTAATCCTCCAGACATATGTTACCCCTTAATTTTTGCGGAACATTTTCAGCATGCGCTGAGTCACGGTGAAGCCACCGAAAATATTAATGCTGGCTATAAGCACCGCGATAAAACTAAGGAAGCTAACCCAGCCGCCCTGGCCAATCTGCAACAGTGCTCCGACAACAATAATCCCTGAAATCGCGTTGGTGACCGACATCAACGGTGTATGCAGCGCGTGCGATACATTCCACACCACGTAATAACCGACAACACAGGCCAGCGCAAAAACGGTGAAGTGCCCAAGAAACTCTTTCGGCGCAACGCTTGCCAACCAGCCGAAAAGGATGATTGCCAGCGCCATCAACGCGTATTTACGCCACGGTGAGCAGGCACATTTTTCCTCAGTTTTCACTTCCGGTGCCGCTTTTTGTGCCGCCTGCGGCTGAGCTGATACCTGAATCGGCGGTGCCGGCCAGGTAATTTCGCCCGCACGGATCACGGTCACGCCGCGAATCACCACATCATCAAAATCAACAGTGATGTTGCCGTCTTTCTCTTTGCACAACAGTTTCAGCAGATTAACGAGGTTAGTGCCGTAAAGCTGTGAGGATTGCGTCGGCAGACGGCTCGGAAGATCGGTATAACCAATCACTTTGACACCATTTTCCGTAGTGAAGATTTCACCCGGCACGGTGTATTCACAGTTGCCGCCGTTTTGGGCTGCCAGGTCGACAATCACACTGCCCGCCTTCATGGAGTCAACCATTTCACGGGTAATTAGCTTCGGCGCTGGTTTGCCTGGAATAAGCGCGGTGGTGACAATGATATCGACCTCTTTTGCCTGGGCGGCAAAGAGTTCCATTTCCGCTTTGATGAACGCGTCCGACATCACTTTGGCATAGCCATCGCCGCTGCCCGCTTCCTCTTTAAAATCCAGCTCGAGGAATTCCGCGCCCATACTTTGAACTTGTTCTTTCACTTCCGGGCGGGTGTCGAATGCACGCACAATCGCGCCGAGACTGTTTGCTGCGCCAATGGCGGCCAGACCTGCAACACCCGCACCAATCACCATCACTTTTGCCGGTGGCACTTTCCCGGCCGCAGTAATTTGCCCGGTAAAGAAGCGCCCAAATTCATGTGCCGCTTCAACAATGGCGCGATAACCGGCGATGTTCGCCATCGAGCTTAGTGCGTCCAGCGATTGTGCGCGTGAGATACGCGGCACAGAGTCCATCGCCATCACGGTCACGTTACGTTCCGCAAGTTTTTGCATTAATTCCGGATTCTGCGCAGGCCAGATAAAACTCACCAGCGTTGTCCCAGGATTCAGTAACGCAATTTCATCATCTAACGGCGCATTGACCTTCAGAATGATCTCTGACTGCCAGACGCTATTCCCTTCTACAATTTCAGCGCCCGCTTGCACAAACGCTTTATCGTCAAAACTTGCCAGTTGACCCGCGCCGCTCTCTACCGCGACGGTAAAACCCAGTTTCAGCAGCTGTTCCACTGTTTTTGGCGTTGCTGCAACACGGGTTTCATTGGTTAACCGTTCTCTTGGTATGCCAATTCGCATGATATTCCCTTCCATCGGTTTTATTGATGATGGTTTGCCTGTGTCAGGAGCCACACAAGCCGCTCATGTACGAGCTAAATGTTACTCCGTTAAAATAAATTAGTAACAAACGCCCTATAACGTACTGAAAATTATGCCTGTGATCTAGCGCCAAAAATCAGTATTTCGGCGTGAACTCGCAAAATATTAACGATTCAGCCGTGATAGTGGGATAAACACCTTAGAACGCCGGATAAAGACTGATAATTGTCTTCGACGGTCAGGTAAAACGAGACATCGCCCCGGTACGAATCACTACTTAACATTAAATTAACTTATACAATTCAGTTGCTTCAGTAGTATTGATGCTGATACGGCTGTTTTTTAAGCATAGACGGTCATTTGAGCAGGATTAAAATTGGCTTAAGGAATGTGATATGAAAAATGACGCAGACAGTTACACCGTTTAAATGCAATAATCAGCCACGTTTCTCGTTAATAACAATACCAGTACCTGGTTTGCGCAAGGCGAAGGATTATTTTTATGAAGCTTAAGAACACCCTCCTGGCGTCGGCACTGCTTTCTGCTACGGCATTCTCCGTTAACGCAGCAACAGAACTGACACCGGAGCAAGCGGCAGCGGTTAAACCTTTTGACCGTGTAGTGGTTACCGGTCGTTTTAATGCTATTGGCGAAGCGGTGAAAGCCGTTTCTCGTCGCGCAGATAAAGAAGGTGCCGCCTCTTTTTATGTTGTCGACACTTCTGATTTTGGTAACAGCGGTAACTGGCGTGTGGTCGCTGACCTCTATAAAGCCGATGCTGAAAAAGCAGAAGAAACAAGTAATCGCGTAATTAACGGTGTTGTCGAACTGCCGAAAGATCAGGCTGTTCTGATTGAACCGTTTGACACGGTCACCGTCCAGGGCTTTTATCGTAGCCAGCCAGAAGTCAATGATGCCATCACCAAAGCAGCAAAAGCGAAAGGTGCCTACTCTTTCTACATTGTTCGTCAAATCGATGCCAACCAGGGCGGCAACCAGCGTATTACTGCATTCATCTATAAAAAAGATGCTAAGAAACGTATCGTCCAGAGCCCGGATGTGATCCCGGCAGATTCCGAAGCAGGACGTGCAGCTCTGGCTGCCGGTGGCGAAGCTGCGAAGAAAGTTGAGATCCCGGGTGTTGCGACTACCGCATCACCAAGTTCTGAAGTCGGTCGCTTCTTTGAAACCCAGTCATCAAAAGGCGGGCGTTACACCGTCACGCTCCCGGATGGCACTAAAGTCGAAGAACTGAACAAAGCGACCGCAGCGATGATGGTCCCGTTCGACAGCATCAAATTCTCTGGCAACTACGGCAACATGACCGAAGTCTCCTATCAGGTTGCGAAACGTGCCGCGAAGAAAGGTGCTAAGTATTACCACATCACCCGCCAGTGGCAGGAACGTGGTAATAACCTGACCGTCAGCGCAGATCTGTATAAATAACTATTCAGTTACTCCTATAAGGCGGCTTGATGCCGCCTTTCGCATTTTTAGTCACAAATTTCCCCGCGACCATTGCATGCAGACACATCTCTTCGTAAAATCCGGCGCTTCAGTGGCAAACTCCATTTTTATGCGTTTTGCCCTAATATTTATTCTTCTTATCACGTTTTAATCACTGGATATCGATGGAAAAGAAACTGGGACTGAGCGCACTCACCGCGCTGGTATTAAGCTCAATGCTGGGCGCGGGTGTTTTCAGTCTGCCGCAAAATATGGCGGCAGTTGCCAGCCCGGCAGCACTGCTCATCGGCTGGGGTATTACTGGTGCTGGTATTTTATTACTGGCCTTTGCCATGCTGATCCTCACGCGCATTCGTCCCGAACTTGACGGCGGTATCTTTACCTATGCCCGCGAAGGGTTTGGCGAGCTAATCGGCTTTTGTTCCGCATGGGGATACTGGCTGTGCGCGGTCATCGCCAACGTCTCCTATCTGGTGATCGTTTTTTCCGCGTTAAGCTTTTTTACGGACACGCCGGAATTGCGCCTGTTTGGCGATGGTAATACCTGGCAATCGATAGTCGGTGCATCGGCTTTATTGTGGATTGTTCACTTTTTGATCCTGCGCGGGGTGCAAACCGCTGCCAGCATTAACCTGGTGGCGACACTGGCAAAATTGTTGCCGCTGGGTCTGTTTGTTGTGCTGGCGATGATGATGTTCAAACTGGATACCTTCAAGCTCGACTTCACCGGACTTGCACTTGGCGTACCCGTTTGGGAACAGGTGAAAAACACCATGCTGATCACCCTGTGGGTTTTCATTGGTGTGGAAGGTGCCGTGGTTGTTTCTGCGCGTGCGCGTAATAAACGTGATGTTGGCAAAGCGACACTGCTGGCGGTTCTCTCCGCTCTGGGCGTTTACTTGCTGGTAACGCTGCTTTCGCTGGGTGTGGTGGCACGTCCTGAACTGGCTGAAATTCGTAACCCGTCAATGGCCGGTCTGATGGTGGAAATGATGGGACCATGGGGCGAAATCATCATCGCAGCCGGTTTGATCGTTTCCGTTTGCGGCGCGTACTTAAGCTGGACCATCATGGCAGCAGAAGTTCCGTTCCTTGCAGCCACCCATAAAGCATTCCCGCGCATTTTTGCGCGCCAGAACGCACAAGCTGCGCCATCCGCCTCACTGTGGTTGACCAACATCTGCGTGCAAATTTGTCTGGTACTCATCTGGCTGACCGGTTCCGATTACAACACGTTGCTGACCATCGCCTCAGAAATGATTCTGGTGCCCTATTTCCTGGTCGGCGCGTTCTTGCTGAAAATCGCAACCCGTCCACTGCATAAGGCGGTAGGTGTCGGTGCCTGCATTTATGGCTTATGGTTACTGTACGCCTCTGGTCCAATGCACTTGCTGTTATCCGTTGTTCTGTATGCGCCGGGGCTGCTGGTTTTCCTGTACGCGCGTAAAACGCATACCCATGATAATGTACTGAATCGTCAGGAAATGGTGCTGATTGGCATGCTGTTAATTGCCTCAGTTCCGGCGACCTGGATGCTGGTGGGATAACGTTCATCCCATCGTTGGATAGCAAAGGAGATCACGATGGGTAAAACCCAGCCCTTGCCAATATTAATTACTGGCGGAGGTCGCCGCATCGGCCTCGCCCTCGCATGGCATTTCATTAATCAAAAGCAACCGGTGATTGTCAGCTATCGGACGCACTATCCCGCCATTGATGGACTGATTAAAGCAGGTGCGCAGTGTATTCAGGCTGATTTTTCGACCAACGACGGTGTGATGGCGTTTGCCGATGAAGTACTAAAAAGCACCCATGGTCTGCGTGCTATTTTGCATAACGCCAGCGCGTGGATGGCGGAAAAACCGGGAGCGCCACTGACCGACGTACTGGCTTGCATGATGCAGATCCACGTTAATACCCCATACCTGCTCAACCATGCACTGGAAAGATTACTGCGTGGGCACGGACACGCCGCCAGCGATATCATTCACTTTACCGATTATGTGGTGGAGCGCGGTAGCGACAAACATATTGCCTATGCTGCAAGCAAAGCGGCACTGGATAATATGACTCGCTCGTTTGCCCGCAAGCTGGCACCGGAAGTGAAAGTGAATTCTATTGCGCCATCGCTGATCCTGTTTAATGAACATGATGATGCCGAATATCGACAACAGGCGCTGAATAAATCACTGATGAAAACCGCGCCTGGCGAGAAAGAAGTGATCGACCTGGTCGATTACTTACTTACCAGCTGCTTTGTCACCGGACGCAGTTTCCCTCTTGATGGCGGTCGTCATCTGCGTTAATGCAGCTTTATCCAGCATATAATCAACACCCATGCGCTTATCCCCCAACACGCAACAGAACCAACAAAAGCGGCGGGCAAGCGCATCATTCCGGTGAAATACCACAGCGACGCCAGGTAAACAAAATAGGGAATAATCGACCACATACTAAAAATGATGGTTGCGCGTAAGGCTTCAATGCCGCGTTCGCTGGCAACAATATAATGCGCGATAAGCGCAAAGGTCGGGAAAAGTGGTATCAGCCCGGCGATATAATAATTTTTCGTTTTTGCTAAAACACCAATCAACAGCACTACCAGCGCACCGAGCGCGGCTTTGATTACCAGCCCCATCTTTTTACCTTAACACTTCCATAACAAGTCATCAGTAGAATACCTGATGAAACCTTGTTTAGAAACGATTGATAGTAAGTAAAAACAGTGCGGTGTATTGTGACGTTTTTATATCTACCGTGAATGTTATGAACACTATCGTATTTGTGGAAGATGATGCGGAAGTCGGTGCACTGATTGCTGCGTACCTGGCAAAACATGATATGCAGGTTACCGTAGAGCCGCGCGGCGACCGGGCCGAAGAAACTATTCTGCGAGAAAATCCGGATTTGGTGTTACTCGACATCATGCTACCAGGCAAGGACGGCATGACCATTTGTCGTGATTTACGCGCAAAGTGGTCCGGACCGATTGTTCTTCTAACCTCTCTCGATAGCGATATGAACCACATCCTGGCACTGGAAATGGGCGCCTGCGACTATATTCTCAAAACGACGCCCCCTGCTGTTTTGCTAGCGCGTTTACGTTTGCATTTGCGTCAGAATGAGCAAGCTACAGTGACCAAAGGTATTCAGGAAACGTCTCTGACTCCCTACAAAGCCCTGCATTTCGGCACGTTGACCATCGATCCCATCAACCGCGTAGTCACCCTGGCTAACACTGAAATCTCGCTCTCGACAGCTGATTTCGAATTATTGTGGGAATTAGCTACCCATGCCGGGCAAATCATGGACCGCGATGCATTGCTGAAAAATTTACGCGGCGTCAGTTATGACGGTCTGGATCGTAGCGTGGACGTGGCTATTTCGCGGTTAAGAAAAAAACTGCTCGATAACGCCGCAGAACCTTATCGTATTAAAACCGTGCGTAACAAAGGCTATCTTTTTGCGCCTCATGCGTGGGAATAAGCGATGAAAAAACTGTTTATCCAGTTTTACCTGTTATTGTTTGTCTGCTTCCTTGTGATGTCTCTGCTGGTCGGGCTGGTGTACAAATTTACCGCCGAACGCGCAGGCAAACAGTCGCTGGATGATTTGATGAACAGTTCGCTGTATCTGATGCGCAGCGAATTGCGTGAGATCCCCCCACACGATTGGGGTAAGACGCTGAAGGAGATGGATTTAAATCTCTCTTTCGATCTGCGTGTCGAGCCGCTGAGTAAATATCATCTTGATGATATTTCCATGCACCGGCTGCGTGGTGGCGAAATTGTCGCCCTGGACGATCAGTACACTTTTTTGCAACGTATCCCGCGCAGCCACTACGTGCTGGCAGTTGGTCCTGTTCCTTATCTTTATTACCTCCATCAGATGCGATTACTGGATATCGCCCTGATCGCTTTTATTGCCATTTCCCTCGCCTTTCCGGTGTTTATCTGGATGCGTCCGCACTGGCAGGATATGTTAAAACTGGAAGCAGCGGCGCAACGATTTGGCGATGGGCATCTCAGTGAGCGTATCCACTTTGATGAAGGTTCGAGCTTTGAACGACTTGGCGTCGCATTTAACCAGATGGCGGACAATATCAACGCCTTGATTGCCAGCAAAAAACAGCTTATCGACGGTATCGCTCACGAACTGCGAACACCGTTAGTGCGCCTGCGTTATCGACTGGAGATGAGCGATAACCTGAGCGCCGCCGAATCCCAGGCGTTGAATCGCGATATCAGTCAACTTGAAGCTTTAATTGAAGAGCTGCTGACTTATGCCCGACTCGATCGCCCACAAAATGAGCTTCATCTTAGCGAACCAGACCTGCCGTTGTGGCTGTCAACGCATCTGGCAGACATTCAGGCAGTAACGCCCGATAAAACGGTACGGATTAAAACGCTAGCGCAAGGCCATTATGCGGCGTTGGATATGCGCTTAATGGAGCGCGTGCTGGATAATTTGCTCAATAACGCCCTGCACTACTGTCACTCAACGGTTGAAACCAGCCTGCTACTGTCGGGGAATAGAGCGACATTAATTGTTGAGGATGATGGCCCAGGGATTGCCCCAGAAAACCGCGAACATATCTTTGAACCTTTTGTTCGCCTCGATCCCAGCCGGGATCGCTCAACCGGCGGCTGCGGGCTGGGGTTGGCGATTGTCCACTCTATAGCACTGGCAATGGGCGGTACGGTTAATTGTGACACCAGCGAACTGGGTGGTGCCCGCTTCTCGTTTAGCTGGCCGTTATGGCATAACATCCCGCAATTTACCTCTGCCTGACACTACGCGCACGGTGGTCAAGTCACCACCACTGTGCTATAAAATAAAGTATGTTGTAACTAAAGTGGTTAATATTATGGCGCGTTACGATCTCGTAGACCGACTCAACACTACCTTTCGCCAGATGGAACAAGAACTGGGTGCATTTGCCGCTGAGCTAGAACAGCACAAATTGCTGGTTGCCCGCGTGTTCTCTTTGCCGGAGGTAAAAAAAGAGGATGAGCATAATCCGCTTAATCGTATTGAGGTAAAGCAACATCTCGGCAACGACGCGCAGTCGCTGGCGTTACGTCATTTCCGCCATTTATTTATTCAACAACAGTCCGAAAATCGCAGCAGCAAGGCCGCTGTTCGTCTACCTGGCGTGTTGTGTTACCAGGTCGATAACCTTTCGCAAGCAGCGTTGGTCAGTCATATTCAGCACATCAATCAACTCAAGACTACGTTCGAGCATATCGTCACGGTTGAGTCAGAACTCCCCACAGCGGCGCGTTTTGAATGGGTGCATCGTCATTTGCCGGGGCTGATCACCCTTAATGCTTACCGAACGCTCACTGTTCTGCACGACCCCGCCACTTTACGTTTTGGGTGGGCCAATAAACATATCATTAAGAATTTGCATCGTGATGAAGTCCTGGCACAGCTGGAAAAAAGTCTGAAATCACCGCGCAGTGTCGCACCGTGGACGCGCGAGGAGTGGCAAAGAAAACTGGAGAGAGAGTATCAGGATATTGCTACCCTGCCACAGGACGCGAAGTTAAAAATCAAACGTCCGGTGAAGGTGCAGCCGATTGCCCGCGTCTGGTACAAGGGAGATCAAAAACAAGTACAACACGCTTGCCCTACACCGCTTATTGCGCTGATTAATCGGGATAATGGCGCGGGCGTGCCGGACGTTGGGGAGTTGTTAAATTACGATGCCGACAATGTGCAACACCGTTATAAACCACAGGCGCAGCCGCTTCGTTTGATCATTCCACGGCTGCACCTGTATGTTGCAGATTAACGCCCGGCTTTCATACTGCCGACCATCTGTTCTGGCCGTACCCAGCTGTCAAACTCGGCTTCGCTAAGATACCCCAGCGCAAGGGCTGCAGCTTTTAAGGTCAGCCCTTCTTTATGCGCTTTTTTGGCGATCTCGGCGGCTTTGTCATAACCTATGTGGGTGTTAAGCGCAGTCACCAGCATCAGCGATTCATTGAGTAATTGATTGATTCGCTCACGATTCGGTTCAATGCCCACTGCACAGTGTTTGTTGAAACTTTCCATGCCATCTGCCAGCAAGCGCACCGATTGCAGGAAATTATGAATCACCATCGGACGGAAGACGTTCAGTTCAAAGTTACCGGAAGCGCCACCCATGTTGATCGCCACGTCGTTCCCCATCACCTGACAGCAAAGCATGGTTAATGCCTCACACTGGGTTGGGTTCACTTTCCCCGGCATGATTGAGCTGCCCGGCTCATTTTCCGGGATTGCGATTTCACCAATTCCACAGCGCGGGCCAGAGGCCAGCCAGCGGACATCATTGGCAATTTTCATCAGTGACGCAGCCAACCCTTTCAACGCGCCGTGCGCCTGAACCAGGGCATCACAGGTCGCCAGCGCTTCAAATTTGTTCGGCGCGGTAACAAACGGAGCGCAGGTAATGACTGCCAGTTCATCTGCTACTCGACGCGCATACTCCGGATGGGTATTTAGTCCAGTACCCACCGCTGTACCGCCAAGAGCCAGTTCCGCTACATGCGGCAGGCTGTATTCGATATGTTTGAGATTATGCTCGAGCATCGCTACCCAGCCGGAAATCTCCTGCCCCAGTGTTAGCGGCGTGGCATCCTGCAAGTGGGTTCGACCGATTTTGACGATATCGGCAAATGCGCGCGATTTCTCATTCAGTGTCTGTGTCAGGGTTTTAAGCTGCGGAATGAGTTGCTTGCGCAGCGCCAGCAGCGCCGCAACGTGCATAGCCGTTGGAAAGACATCGTTAGAACTTTGGCTTTTGTTCACGTCGTCGTTAGGGTGAACTTTACGCTCCATCCCACGCACGCCGCCGAGTAATTCACTGGCCCGGTTAGCCAGCACTTCGTTCATGTTCATATTACTTTGCGTGCCGGAGCCGGTCTGCCAGATAGCCAGCGGGAATTCGTCGTCATGCTGTCCTGCCAGTACTTCATCCGCCGCCTGACGAATGGCGCTCGCTTTCTCTTCAGACAACAAGCCTAAATCTTCATTAACTTTTGCCGCTGCGCGCTTGGTTAGCGCCAGCGCATGAATCAGTGAGGTGGGCATTTTCTCCGTCGAAATGCGGAAATGCTCCAGCGAGCGTTGAGTTTGTGCGCCCCACAGCTTATCTGCCGGGACATCAATCGCCCCCATCGAATCTTTTTCGCTGCGTACTGTATTCATGGCCTGCTCCTCACCTGATTAATTTTTTCTTTCTGTTTTGCTTTCGTTAAGCAACTTTTAGCTCACTCATTATTTACTATTTGATAACAAATATTTGGTCTTTCGTGCCATGTAAAAAAACCGCCCCGAAGGGCGGCTCTGTTTATTTCACACAGCGGGTGCACTGTGTGAGTTGTATCTGCTGGAAGAAGTCATTTCCTTTATCATCCACAAGGATAAACGCCGGGAAATCTTCCACTTCAATTTTCCAGATGGCTTCCATTCCCAGTTCCGGATATTCAACACATTCCAGGCTCTTAATACTTCCCTGCGCCAATACTGCTGCCGGACCACCGATACTACCGAGGTAGAAACCGCCGTGTTTTTTACAGGCATCCGTCACCTGCTGGCTGCGGTTGCCTTTCGCCAGCATGATCATACTTCCTCCCTGCGCTTGCAGTTGATCGACATAAGAATCCATCCGTCCGGCGGTCGTTGGGCCAAGAGAACCGGAGGCATAGCCTTCCGGCGTTTTGGCCGGACCCGCATAGTAAATCGGATGATCTTTGATGTACTGCGGCAGCCCTTCACCGTTATCCATCCGCTCTTTCAGTTTGGCGTGAGCAATATCACGACCGACGATAATCGTGCCATTCAGCGATAAGCGTGTAGAAACGGGATACTGCGACAACTGTGCGAGGATCTCTTTCATCGGACGGTTAAGGTCAACGCGCACCGCTTCGCCTTCTCCCGCTTTGCGCAGCTCTTCCGGGATATATTTTCCTGGATTATGTTCCAGTTTTTCGATCCAGATCCCCTGACGGTTGATCTTCGCTTTGATATTACGGTCAGCAGAACAGGAGACGCCCATACCGACCGGGCAGGATGCGCCGTGACGTGGCAGGCGAATCACGCGGATGTCGTGAGCGAAGTATTTACCGCCAAACTGCGCACCCAGACCAAGATTTTGCGCTTCGATCAGCAATTCTTTTTCCAGTTCCACATCGCGGAACGCCTGTCCGTGCTCATTCCCTTCCGTTGGCAGTTCATCATAGTATTTAGCGGAAGCCAGTTTCACCGTTTTAAGGTTCGTTTCTGCAGAAGTTCCACCAATAACGAACGCAATATGATACGGAGGACAGGCCGCCGTACCCAGCGTGCGCATCTTCTCAACCAGGTAATTTTTCAGTTTCCCCGGCGTTAGTAACGCTTTGGTTTCCTGATAGAGATACGTCTTGTTTGCCGAACCGCCACCTTTGGCGATACAGAGGAATTTGTACTCGTCGCCATCAACGGCATAAAGATCGATCTGCGCTGGTAGATTGGTGCCGGTATTCACCTCTTTATACATATCCAGCGGCGCGTTTTGCGAGTAGCGCAGATTATCTTCGATATAAGTGTTATAGACACCGCGTGCCAGCGCCGCTTCATCACCGCCACCGGTCCATACACGCTGCCCTTTTTTACCAACAATAATCGCGGTGCCGGTATCCTGACAGGTTGGCAGAACGCCTTTCGCCGCGATGTCGGAGTTACGCAGGAATTGCAGCGCCACATATTTATCATTTTCGCTGGCTTCCGGGTCACGCAGAATGTCGGCCACCTGTTGTTGGTGAGCCGGACGCAGCATAAATGACGCATCATGAAACGCCTGACGCGCCAACAAAGTTAACGCTTCGGGTGCGACTTTCAAAATCTCCTGCCCTTCAAATTCAGATACGCTAACGTGTTCGCTGGTTAGCAGGTAATACTCAGTATCATCTTTTTTGAGTGGAAAAGGAGCCTGATAATGAAAGGGTTTGTTTGACATTGTTCTCTCACTTACTGCCTGGTTTGGTTATGCTCTGGGCGGGTGTTCCGTTGCCCTGTTAAAAGCGAGTAACAATATCCTACACACTTTTTTAACAAAAACTGAGACTAGTACGACTTTTTGCGGCTCCAGGTTACTTCCCGTAGGATTCTTGCTTTAATAGCGGGATTAATTTCCACATTAAAACAGGGATTGATCATGCAAAAACTCATTAACTCAGTGCAAAACTATGCCTGGGGCAGCAAAACGGCGTTGACTGAACTTTATGGTATGGAAAATCCGTCCAGCCAGCCGATGGCCGAGCTGTGGATGGGCGCACATCCGAAAAGCAGTTCACGGGTGCAGAATGCCGCCGGAGATATCGTTTCACTGCGTGATGTGATTGAGAGTGATAAAGCGACTCTTTTGGGAGATGCCGTTGCCAAACGCTTTGGCGAACTGCCTTTCCTGTTCAAAGTATTATGCGCAGCACAGCCGCTCTCCATTCAGGTTCATCCAAACAAACGCAATTCTGAAATCGGTTTTGCCAAAGAAAATGCCGCAGGTATTCCGATGGATGCCGCCGAGCGTAACTATAAAGATCCTAACCACAAGCCGGAGCTGGTTTTTGCGCTGACGCCTTTCCTTGCGATGAACGCGTTTCGTGAATTTTCCGAGATTGTTTCCCTACTCCAGCCAGTCGCAGGTGCACATCCGGCGATTGCTCACTTTTTACAACAGCCTGATGCCGAACGTTTAAGCGAACTGTTCGCCAGCCTGCTGAATATGCAGGGGGAAGAAAAATCCCGCGCGCTGGCGATTTTAAAATCGGCGCTCGACAGCCAGCAGGGTGAACCGTGGCAAACGATTCGTTTAATTTCTGAATTTTACCCGGAAGACAGCGGTCTGTTCTCCCCGCTATTGCTGAATGTGGTGAAATTGAACCCTGGCGAAGCGATGTTCCTGTTCGCTGAAACACCGCACGCTTACCTGCAAGGCGTGGCGCTGGAAGTGATGGCTAACTCCGATAACGTGCTGCGTGCGGGTCTGACGCCTAAATACATTGATATTCCGGAACTGGTTGCCAATGTGAAGTTCGAAGCCAAACCGGCTAACCAGTTGTTGACCCAGCCGGTGAAACAAGGTGCAGAACTGGACTTCCCGATTCCTGTTGATGATTTTGCCTTCTCGCTGCATGACCTTAGTGATAAAGAAACCACCATCAGCCAGCAGAGTGCCGCCATTTTGTTCTGCGTCGAAGGCGATGCAACGCTGTGTAAAGGTTCTCAGCAGTTACAGCTTAAACCGGGTGAATCAGCGTTTATTGCCGCCAACGAATCACCGGTGACTGTCAAAGGCCACGGCCGTTTAGCGCGTGTTTACAACAAGCTGTAAGAGCTTACTGAAAAAATTAACATCTCTTGCTAAGCTTATTAAAGGCTTATAACACCTTCAGGCGGCCAGTCCGCCTGATTTCATTTTATGGATAATCATTATGAATAAATCGCTGGTAGCGGTAGGCGTCATTGTTGCGCTAGGCGTAGTCTGGACAGGCGGCGCATGGTATACAGGCAAGAAGATTGAAACCCATCTCGAAGACATGGTCGCGCAGGCGAACGCGCAACTCAAACTGACCGCTCCTAAATCCAACCTGGAAGTGAGTTATCAAAACTATCATCGCGGCGTATTCAGCAGTCAGCTGCAACTGTTGGTGAAACCCATTGCCGGGAAAGAAAATCCGTGGATTAAAAGCGGTCAGAGCGTCATCTTCAACGAATCGGTTGATCATGGTCCCTTCCCCCTTGCCCAGCTAAAAAAACTGAACCTGATCCCGTCGATGGCATCAATTCAAACCACGCTGGTTAATAACGAAGTTAGCAAGCCACTGTTTGATATGGCAAAAGGTGAAACGCCTTTTGAGATTAACTCCCGCATTGGTTACAGCGGAGATTCCAGTTCCGATATTTCGCTCAAGCCACTGAATTACGAGCAAAAGGATGAAAAAGTCGCCTTTAGCGGCGGCGAGTTCCAGTTAAATGCAGACAGAGACGGCAAAGCTATCTCCCTTTCCGGGGAGGCGCAAAGTGGTCGGATAGACGCAGTTAACGAATACAACCAGAAAGTGCAGTTGACCTTTAATAATCTGAAAACCGACGGTTCCAGCACGCTGGCAAGTTTTGGTGAGCGCGTAGGAAACCAAAAACTGTCACTGGAAAAAATGACCATTTCAGTGGAAGGCAAAGAACTGGCACTGCTGGAAGGCATGGAGATCAGCGGTAAATCGGATCTGGTCAATGACGGTAAAACGATCAATAGCCAACTGGATTACTCGCTAAACAGCCTGAAGGTACAGAATCAGGATCTGGGCAGTGGCAAGCTGACTCTAAAAGTCGGCCAAATTGATGGTGAAGCCTGGCATCAGTTTAGCCAGCAATATAACGCGCAAACTCAGGCGCTGCTGGCACAGCCAGAAATTGCCAACAATCCCGAACTTTATCAGGAGAAAGTGACGGAAGCCTTCTTTAGCGCCCTGCCGCTGATGTTGAAAGGCGATCCGGTGATTACTATCGCGCCGCTAAGCTGGAAAAACAGTCAGGGTGAAAGTGCGCTGAATCTGTCGCTGTTCCTGAAAGATCCGGCAACGACTAAAGAAGCGCCGCAAACGCTGGCGCAGGAAGTAGATCGTTCGGTTAAATCTCTGGATGCGAAACTGACCATTCCGGTGGATATGGCAACTGAGTTTATGACTCAGGTAGCGAAGCTGGAAGGTTATCAGGAAGATCAAGCGAAAAAACTGGCGAAACAGCAAGTTGAAGGTGCATCAGCAATGGGGCAGATGTTCCGTCTGACCACCTTGCAGGACAATACCATCACCACCAGCCTGCAATATGCTAACGGTCAGATCACGTTAAACGGGCAGAAAATGCCACTGGAAGATTTTGTTGGGATGTTTGCAATGCCGGCATTAAACGTTCCGGCTGTACCCGCTATTCCGCAGCAGTAATTCACAGCCAAAACGCCGGAGATTTTTCTCTCCGGCATTTTTTTCTTACTTCAGCATAAAGTCATACTGAATACTCATTTTCACATCCCAGTAATTCAGGCGATCGCCCAGCGCACTGCCATCGCGTTTTTCCCGCCCTTTATCGGCAGCAAGAAAGAAATTCATCCCTTGTAACGGCCCTTCGCTGACCCGATAGTTCATACCACCTAAGATACCCGCGCCTTCAATCCGCACATCTCGTTTACTGGATTCATAGCCGCGAGTCACAATCGGTGCAAATGTCAGCGTAAATTGCGGAGTTAAACGATAGTTGACACCCAATTGCCAGGACTGCATTCCTTCACGGTTACGATCAAGACTTAATGAAAAGGGATAGCCAATGTCGGTATCCACCACGGCACCATTCATTGCATGGCGCAAATAACCACCACTGCCAAATACGCTTCCCCACGGCGCATTCCAGGTCAATTGTCCACTAACCAACGCCGTTTCATTGGGCTGGCTGGTATTACGACTTAAACCTTCGAGTTGCGCGTAAAAGCCGAGCAACTCCCCTTTCAACGTATAATTCGGGTCAAGCGGTATGCTTTTCTCGAGAATACTTTGTATCTGATTGGATACATCTTTCTGTACCGATGCCCCCAGAGAATAGCGACTGGTATCATCATGCCAACTGGCGGCTAAAAAAGAACGTGCGCGGTGTTTATCGTATTTTCCCGTCTGGCTGTTATACACCCCTTCATCACGAATACCGGTTGTTGAATCGGTCCATAAAAATACTCGTGAACGCCACATTCCCCACAGATCAATATTTGGCGTTAAAGCCCAATAACCTAATGCTCCTTCAGAAACTGTCGGTAATGTACGTTGCGAACTGCCAGCCATTAACGGAATACGATAAGGTAAGCTACCATAACTATAATCCGTCCCGAAGCGACCTAATTTAAGTAGGCTATTTTCACTGGGTTTTATTTTTACTGCTCCCAGGGCAAAGCCAAAACTTTTATCACCATCAAGATACCACCGGGTACTCATATCAGCACGAGCACCTAATTTATAAACATAATACGCCCCGCCTTCAACGCCAATAATATTGGAATAATAACCACTATTGAAATCGAGCAATCCTCCCTGTACCCATGCGTAAATATCTCTTCCCGCGCCAGCACTGGGCTTATCAGCCCTGCGTAATTCATTTTTCAGTCTGATGCGTAGTCCCGCTTCATCGTCAGTCAGTTGCGCCGCGTAAGCAGAGGTAAGGCCAGAGGCAGCCGTCAGGCAAATAACGGCCATGGCCACTATTTTTCTCATAGTTGCACCTTTGATGTTCTGATTATTTTTATTGAATATTAATTAGTGATATCGCTGATTAATTGCTGCTGCATTTTTTTACGATTATCAATTTCAACCACGATTTCTTTGAATTTTTTATCCGTGAGCGGATAAAACCAGATAATGACGAATGCCAGCAGCATAAATCCACAAGGTACTAAGGCAATTGATGTGCGGATGCCCATAATAACTTCCGGCGTTTGCACCTGATTGGCAATATATCCGCTTAATCCCAAAATAAAGGCAGGAATTGAACCTCCGATTGCCTGACCGCATTTACGGGTAAATGAGAATAGTGAATAGGTGAGCCCTTCTATTCGCACGCCAGTCAGGTATTCACCGTATTCTACAGTATCAGCTTCCAGTGCCCACATCACGGTCATGGTAACGCCCTGACCAATTGAAGCGATGGCCAACGCAACCAACGCCACCGGCAGTGACCAGACCGAAACCCAGAAGAACAGCAGATAACCGCAGGTTCCCAGCAAAGCGCCAATCAGGAAGGTATTCTTTTTACCGATCCTCGCGACCATCCCCGGCACCAGCGGTGCCGATGCCACAGTACCGACCAGGTTTTGCACCAGTACCAGCACAGTGAACAGCCCGGTATCATTTAACACATAGCGCACGTAGAACAACGACGAGGCGCTGACCGCGAAGGTCGAAATCAGCACACACAGCGCACCGATGCACAACATAAACAGCGGGCGATTCCGTTTCAGGGTTTGCAGACTGATCTTCAATGACGGCTGCGCCACGATACGTACCACATTTTCACGCGTCGATTTGAAGCAGATGAAGTAAAGCACCATTCCGGCAATCGCCAGCACAATCGTCCAGAAATGGTACACCGACACCATCTCTTCCGGGCTGGAGTTCTTAATGCTCGGTCCTATCAGAAATGCCAGGCAGACAAAGGTCAATGAAGCGGCAATCCCGCGAGCCGCGCCCAGACGGGCGCGGGATTGTGGTTGTTGGGTCATCGCGGTAGCAAGTGAACCATAAGGAATATTCACCAGGCTGTAGCAAAGTCCGAGGCCCATGTAGGTCAAATATGCATACACTACTTTGCTGCTATGGCTCCAGTCGGTCGGTACCCAGAATACCAGCACGCTGAAGATCATTAACGGCGCAGTACCGAAGAGTAAAAACGGGCGGAATTTTCCCCAGCGGGTATTCACACTGTCCACCACTCGTCCGGCAAAGACGTCGGCGAAGGCATCGAATACCCGCACCAGTAACAGCATGGTGCCCGCCGCAGCGGCACCGACGCCAGCGACGTCGGTGTAGTAACTCAACAGGAAGAGCGCCCCCATTGCGAAGGCGAAGTTATTGGCGACGTCACCGAGGCTGTAGCCGACGATGGTGCGCCAGGAGAGTTGTTGATTCATTGTTTGCCTCCCTGCTGCGGTTTTTCACCGAAGTTCATGCCAGTCCAGCGTTTTTGCAGCAGAAAAGCCGCCGACTTCGGTTTGCGGTCGCGGGTGAAGATCCCCTTCTTGTTACCGCCAACGCGCAATATGCCTTGCGAGGTCGCAAAATCGGCGAAATTCCATACCTGTTCACCGACGACGGCGCTGACGCGATCAAAGACGCGGTGATACATATCCAGCCATGCACACTGATACTCTTCACTCCACATGTCGGTGTACATTGAGTGCAGCCCGGCTAACGTATCCACGCCGTATTCGGTGATGATAATCGGCTGATGCAGTTTCTCCTGCCAGGCCAGCAGTTCTTTTTCCAGTACCTTCTCTGCCGTTTCCAAATCGCCGCTTTGGACATACCAACCGTAATAACGGTTCAGGCACAGCACATCAAAAAGATCGCTGATGGTATCGGTGTGAGCGTCGCAGAACATTACATTGACGCAGGTGATCGGACGCGTCGGGTCGAGTTTACGCGTTGCTTCCGCCAGTGGCGCGAAATATTCCCGTGCACCTTGCGGACGGGTATCCGGTTCGTTGGCAATACTCCACATCACCACGCTTGGGTGGTTTTTGTCACGCGCAATCAGCTCTTTAATCGCCTGTAAGTGCGCCTGCTGGGTTTCCCCGTTGACTGCCTCTTCGCTGTACAGTTCTTTCGGCTTGTTGCCCGCTTCGAAACCAATGCCTAAAGAGAGGTTAAAGCCGACAGCTGCTGTTTCATCAATCACCACGATGCCATGTTCATCTGCCCAGTCGAGCATCTCTTCGGCATAAGGGTAATGCGAGGTACGGTAGGAGTTGGCCCCAATCCAGTCCATTAATGCGTGATCGTGCACCATCAACACGTTATCGAATCCTTTGCCGCGCAAATCCGCATCTTCATGACGACCAAAGCCAGTAAAGTAGAACGGTTTGTGGTTGATCAGGAACTGTTCGCCCTTCACTGCTACTGACCGGATGCCGACGCGCAGCGGGTAGAAATCACACTCTGTCTGGCTTTTGGCTGTGACGCATAGTTCATAGAGATAACCTTCACCCGGTTGCCAGAGGTGCGGATTCACCACTTGCAAAGTCCCGCTGGTACCTTGTCCAGTTGCAACCACCTGCTGATCCGCATCACGCAGTTCAACGCTGACATCACCATTTGCTACCACCTGCCAGTCAACAGACGCGTGGTTACAGTCTTGCGCGACATGCGTCACCACGGTGATATCGTCCACCCAGGTGTTCGGCGTGGTGTAGAGCATTACGCTGCGATGGATCCCGGCATAGTTAAAGAAATCATGGAAGTAAGACTGCTTTTTCTTGCCGTTTTCATCGGTAATCACCATTCCCGGCGGGATAGTCTGCCAGTTCAGTTCATTGTTCACACAAACGGTGATACGTACACTTTTCCCGGCAATAACATACGGCGTGACATCGGCTTCAAATGGCGTATAGCCGCCCTGATGCTCCATCACTTCCTGATTATTTACCCACACTTTGCCGTAATGAGTGACCGCATCGAAACGCAGCACGATACGCTGGCCCGCCCAACCTTTCGGTATAAAGACTTCGCGCTGATACCAGACGTTGCCCACATAATTACGAATATCTGCATCGGCGAACTGATCGTTAAAACTGCCTGGCACAGCAATTGCCCGGCTTTCTTGTAACACGCTTTCCCACCAACGCTGATCAATTCCACAGTTTTCGCGATCCAGACTGAATGCCCACAGGCCGTCGAGTTTTTTGATTTCACGGGTTGGGGTTTCTACAGGACGTAACATAAGGGACTCCTCATTAAGATAAAAATACTGGTCAACCTTTAATCTGATTAGTTAACCAATTCTGTGTTGCACACAGTTATCTGTGAGAAACCCATGGAAGAGAAATGGAAATAAAAAGAACTGACACCGCGATCAAAAAACCAAAAACTGCAATACCCACAGCGTGATATAGATCGCATTAATCTTTAAAACGGCGTTGACAGAAGCCATAAAATAAGCAACCGAACGTTCGTTCGAGCATATTGGGAACGATAAACTCTCATGACATATGGCTACAGTGAATATTTTGGGGGGAATTCTCCGAACCCGGGAAGGATAATTTTTGCACAGAGAAATTACGATATGAAACGCGGGCTCAGTTGTCACCAGCCCGCGGAAAGAGAGAGAGGATCAGGATGCGGTTAAGATACCGCCAATCATCGCGCGTAATCCCTGAGCAAACGACGCTTCACGCGCCAGATCTTCCGCTTCGATATCGGCCAGTACACCGTAGGTCAGATCCAGCAGTAAACGTGAAGTCATTGCCGTGTTGATGTCTGGGCTTATCTCGCCTTTTTGCTGGGCATCACGCATCCGCTGGGCAACAAATTCCGTGATCGTCATATGCTTATTTTTAAGCATGGCGGCGACCTGTGGGTTACGCATCCCTTCCGCCATAATTTCGACCACCAGCGCCCGTTGTCCAAAGGCTTCATGGGTGAGAGAGACAATAGACTCGACCATATAGTCAACGAAATGAATCCCTTCAATCGGTTCCCGGAAACGGGCCAGCGCCCTCTCCTGGTCCTGTAAGATAATCGCCTGAATCAGGGCTTCTTTGGAGATGAAATGGTGATAGAGCGTCCCGGGACTAATGGCGCAAGATTTACAGATGGCTTTCATCGAGGCACTGTGAAATCCATTTTCTGAAAAAATCTCTCTGGCAGCATTGAGGATCCGGGTCCGTGTCGGTTGTGCTTCAGTCTGCATGTTATCCATCATAAAACCATTATAGTTAGCGTGAATAACTAGTTTACCGCGTTGTCAGGTGAGCGCCTATCATTGCTGTTGAATAGTGCGAAGGCACACTCTATTCGTATACTTTTCACCCAGAAATTGGTTAACCAATAGCCGTGATTTGGCTGCCAGTTGTTTCGCAGAGACGTTAATGAATTGCACACGCTATCCCGGTAAACAACACGTACGGCTGTTTACCGGTCCGTTAGTGTATTAATTCAGCTCCTGTACCCCACCACCGGAGACGGTGAGAATTTGTCCGCTTACCCAGCTGGCTGCAGGCGAGCAAAGGAACAGCGCCGCGTTAGCAATATCTTGCGGTTGGCCCAGACGTCTGATCGGCGTGTGCTGTAACATTTTTTGTTCAATTTCTGGTGTAATAACGGATTTCAGGGCATCGGTTAATATTGCCCCCGGCGCAATGCCATTCACCCGAATATTTTTTTCACCCAGGTCAAACGCCATATTTCTGACCAGATGACTGGCCGCAGCTTTAGATGATGCATAGGAGGTCATGTTTATATTTTTATTTTCTGCCGCCATAGAAGTGATGGTCAGAATAACGCCACCGCCATTTTTTTCCATTTCTGGCGCAACAAGTTGTGACAGATGGAAAAAAGAAAACACATTCAGTTCATAAGCACGGCGAAAATCTGCCATTGGCATATCAAACGGTTTAGGACCACCGCCACCGGCGTTGTTAACCAGGATATCAACTTTACCCAGCTTACTGACGGCAAAGTCTGCCAGTGCAGAGAGTTCCTGTTCGGAAGTAATATCACAACGGCAGGCAAATGCCTGACCACCCAGTTGTTGAATTTCATCAACAACATGGTTAGCTGCGTCGGCGTTAATATCACTGACCACCACAGATGCGCCAGCTGTCGCGAATGTAATGGCAATTTCTTTACCAATACCTGCACCGGCACCTGTGATGATGGCACATTTTCCGTCGAGTCTCAGGTTGTCAGAATTAAACACATAAACCTCCTGTGAACTTCAGTAAAAATAAAAGGCACCGCCTGTGTGCCACATTTTTTATCATTAACCTTGAGGAAAGGACACTACCAGGTATAGCAGATAAAGAGAGGATTATTTCGCCGCAATGAGCCGGGCGGGAATAATAAGATTGCGTGAATGCGTCTCTTCATGGGTGATTTTTTGCATCATGCGATCCGCAAGTGTGGTACCAAGTTCCCGCGCTGGCGTGCTGGCCCAGGTAACAGGTCTATCATCAAGTGTGGTTGGTGTCGCATCGGTAAATGCCGCCAGCGAAACCTGTTGTTCAAAGTAACGATCGACTCCGCTTTCACCGCTTTGCCGCCCTGCTTTCAGCAAACCAAACCATGCCCCCATCGCAATGGTTTCGTTATAGCAAACCACGGCACTGATGGTCGGGTTATGACGTAAAAGCGCCGTGATAGCTTCCGCGGCTTGCTTCTGGCTGGAAGTGCACTCCAGCACCCAATCACTGTGAAACGGCAGGCCAAATTTTAGTAGAGTTGCACAATAGCCCCCCACCCGTTCTGCCCGGGTTAATGAGGA
Organism: Escherichia sp. WS547; assembly: GCF_046486065.1. Lineage (NCBI taxonomy): Bacteria > Pseudomonadati > Pseudomonadota > Gammaproteobacteria > Enterobacterales > Enterobacteriaceae > Escherichia > Escherichia sp. WS547. The sequence goes on from NZ_JBJQMA010000007.1 coordinate 48,022, forward strand.
ACTTTGCCCTCCCAGCCAGGCGATACGCTGATGCCCATTGCGAATGAGATGCTCCGTCAACAACTGTGCAGCCTGCATGTTGTCCGGGCGAACCGTATCAACATCATCAAGATAACTGGCACGGGAAGCGAAAATAACCGGGATAGCTTTTTCTTCTGCCATCCGTCGCAGGTCATCGCTGCTTCCTGCAGCCCCGGCAATTACCACACCATCGACACCCTGATTCAGTAACAGTGAAAACCGCTGTGCCAGCTGCTCGCCGTCTTTACCGCCGTGAAGCAAAAAAACCATCCGTCCCTGCGCTTCCAGAGCTTCCGTCAATCCGGCCGTTAATTCGGCGTAAAACGGCGCAGATAAATCACGGACGATCAAACCAATGACGCCGCTTTGCCCGCCGCGCAGCGCCGACGCCTGACGATTGCGCACAAATCCCAGCTCTTCAATGGCGGCGTTAACGCGTTCTCCTGTGGCGGTAGAGATTCGCCCTTTGCCACTTAGCACCAGCGAAACGGTACTTACCGACACGCCCGCAGCCAGCGCAACATCATGAATGGTTATTTTTTTGGCGGTAGCCATGCAGATGACCTACTCCCTGATTATGTGACAGATAAAACGTTTTACCTTTTATTTATCTTATACCCGCTATTATCGTTGCGTAATGTGATTTATGCCTCACTAAAATTTGATAAAACGTTTTATCTTCTCGCGCAATTTACTGAATCCAGATTGTTCTCTACGAGGAGTCGTTTTATGACGGCGAAAACAGCACCGAAAGTCACGCTGTGGGAGTTCTTCCAGCAGTTAGGCAAAACCTTCATGTTACCCGTGGCATTATTGTCGTTCTGCGGCATTATGCTCGGCATTGGTAGTTCTCTTAGCAGCCATGATGTCATAACCCTGATCCCGGTCCTGGGCAACCCCGTGTTGCAGGCTATCTTTACCTGGATGAGTAAGATTGGCTCGTTTGCTTTTAGTTTCCTGCCAGTCATGTTCTGTATCGCCATCCCGCTGGGCCTGGCACGCGAAAACAAAGGCGTAGCGGCATTCGCTGGCTTCGTCGGTTATGCGGTAATGAACCTCGCGGTAAACTTCTGGTTAACCAATAAAGGCATTCTGCCAACCACAGACGCCGCCGTTCTGAAAGCCAATAACATACAGAGCATTCTTGGGATCCAGTCGATCGATACCGGGATCCTCGGTGCGGTGATCGCCGGTATTATCGTCTGGATGCTGCATGAGCGATTCCATAATATCCGCCTGCCGGATGCGCTGGCATTCTTCGGCGGTACGCGCTTCGTACCAATCATCTCCTCGCTGGGGATGGGCCTTGTCGGTCTGGTGATTCCATTAGTCTGGCCGATTTTCGCCATGGGTATTAGCGGCCTGGGCCATATGATCAACAGTGCGGGTGATTTCGGACCGATGCTGTTTGGTACCGGTGAACGTCTGCTGTTGCCGTTTGGTCTGCATCACATTCTGGTGGCATTAATTCGCTTTACCGACGCAGGCGGCACGCAGGAAGTCTGCGGTCAAACCGTCAGCGGCGCACTGACCATCTTCCAGGCGCAATTGAGTTGCCCGACCACTCACGGTTTTTCTGAAAGCGCCACGCGTTTCCTTTCGCAAGGTAAAATGCCTGCGTTTCTCGGCGGTCTGCCAGGTGCAGCGTTAGCTATGTATCACTGCGCGCGCCCGGAAAATCGCCATAAAATTAAAGGTCTGCTGATTTCTGGCCTGATCGCCTGCGTCGTTGGCGGCACGACCGAACCGCTGGAATTCCTGTTCCTGTTCGTAGCGCCAGTTCTGTATGTCATCCACGCGCTGTTAACCGGCCTCGGCTTCACCGTCATGTCTGTGCTCGGCGTCACCATCGGTAATACCGACGGCAATATCATCGACTTCGTGGTGTTCGGTATTTTGCATGGTCTGTCAACCAAGTGGTACATGGTGCCAGTGGTGGCGGCAATCTGGTTTGTCGTTTACTACGTCATCTTCCGTTTCGCTATCACCCGCTTCAATCTGAAAACCCCGGGGCGCGATAGCGAAGTTGCCAGCTCAATCGAAAAAGCCGTTGCCGGTGCGCCGGGTAAATCAGGTTACAACGTTCCAGCAATCCTCGAAGCCCTAGGCGGTGCCGACAATATTGTCAGCCTCGATAACTGCATTACCCGTCTGCGTTTGTCTGTGAAAGATATGTCGCTTGTTAATGTGCAGGCACTGAAGGACAATCGGGCAATTGGCGTAGTACAACTTAATCAACATAACCTGCAGGTTGTTATCGGGCCACAAGTTCAGTCAGTAAAAGATGAAATGGCCGGTCTGATGCATACTGTCCAGGCATAAGGATAAGATATGTTCGATTTTTCAAAGGTCGTGGATCGTCATGGCACATGGTGTACGCAGTGGGATTATGTCGCTGACCGTTTCGGCACTGCTGACCTGTTACCGTTCACGATTTCAGACATGGATTTTGCCACTGCCCCCTGCATTATCGAGGCGCTGAATCAGCGCCTGATGCACGGCGTGTTTGGCTACAGCCGCTGGAAAAACGATGAGTTTCTCGCGGCTATTGCCCACTGGTTTTCCACCCAGCATTACACCGCAATTGATACGCAGTCGGTGGTGTATGGCCCTTCTGTTATCTACATGGTCTCGGAACTGATTCGTCAGTGGTCTGAAAAAGGTGAAGGCGTGGTGATCCACACACCCGCCTATGACGCATTTTACAAGGCCATTGAAGGTAACCAGCGCACAGTAATGCCCGTCGCTTTAGAGAAGCAGGCTGACGGCTGGTTTTGCGATATGGGCAAGCTGGAAGCCGTGTTGGCGAAACCAGAATGTAAAATTATGCTCCTGTGTAGCCCACAGAATCCTACCGGGAAAGTGTGGACGTGCGATGAACTGGAGATCATGGCTGACCTGTGCGAGCGTCATGGTGTGCGGGTTATTTCCGATGAAATCCATATGGATATGGTCTGGGGCGAGCAGCCGCATATTCCCTGGAGTAATGTGGCGCGGGGAGACTGGGCGTTGCTGACGTCGGGATCGAAAAGTTTCAATATTCCCGCGCTGACCGGTGCTTATGGGATTATAGAAAATAGCAGCAGCCGTGATGCCTATTTATCGGCACTGAAAGGACGTGATGGCCTTTCTTCCCCTTCAGTACTGGCGTTAACTGCCCATATCGCCGCCTATCAGCAAGGCGCGCCGTGGCTGGATGCCTTACGCGTCTATCTGAAAGATAACCTGACGTATATCGCAGATAAAATGAACTCCGCGCTCCCTGAACTCAACTGGCAGATCCCGCAATCCACTTATCTGGCCTGGATTGATCTACGTCCGTTGAATATTGACGACAACGCGTTGCAAAAAGCGCTTATCGAGCAAGAGAAGGTCGCGATCATGCCGGGGTATACCTACGGTGAAGAAGGTCGTGGTTTTGTCCGTCTCAATGCCGGGTGCCCGCGTTCGAAACTGGAAAAAGGTGTTGCTGGATTAATTAACGCCATCCGCGCTGTTCGTTAACCCCAATTGCGCAACGTAAAAAATCGTTGCGCAATCGTGGATTTTTACCCTGCTTTGTTTTTATAATGGTGCGCACTTTTATATCCAGAAAAAGAGTGCGACCATGATTGATACCACCCTGCCATTAACTGATATCCATCGCCACCTTGATGGCAACATTCGTCCCCAGACCATTCTTGAACTTGGCCGCCAGTATAATATCTCGCTTCCTGCACAATCCCTGGAAACACTGATTCCCCACGTTCAGGTCATTGCCAACGAACCCGATCTGGTGAGCTTTCTGACCAAACTTGACTGGGGCGTTAAAGTTCTCGCCTCTCTTGATGCCTGTCGCCGCGTGGCATTTGAAAACATTGAAGATGCAGCCCGTCACGGCCTGCACTATGTCGAGCTGCGTTTTTCACCAGGCTACATGGCAATGGCACATCAGCTGCCTGTAGCGGGTGTTGTCGAAGCGGTGATCGATGGCGTACGTGAGGGTTGCCGCACCTTTGGTGTGCAGGCGAAGCTTATCGGCATTATGAGCCGGACCTTCGGGGAAGCCGCCTGTCAGCAAGAGCTGGAGGCCTTTTTAGCCCACCGTGACCAGATTACCGCACTTGATTTAGCCGGTGATGAACTTGGTTTCCCGGGAAGTCTGTTCCTTTCTCACTTCAACCGCGCGCGTGATGCGGGCTGGCATATTACCGTCCATGCAGGCGAAGCTGCCGGGCCGGAAAGCATCTGGCAGGCGATTCGTGAACTGGGTGCGGAGCGTATTGGACATGGCGTAAAAGCCATTGAAGATCGGGCGCTGATGGATTTTCTCGCCGAGCAACAAATTGGTATTGAATCCTGTCTGACCTCCAATATTCAGACCAGCACCGTGGCAGAGCTGGCGGCACATCCGCTGAAAACGTTCCTTGAGCATGGCATTCGTGCCAGCATTAACACTGACGATCCCGGCGTACAGGGAGTGGATATCATTCACGAATATACCGTTGCCGCGCCGGCTGCTGGGTTATCCCGCGAGCAAATCCGCCAGGCGCAGATTAATGGTCTGGAAATGGCTTTCCTCAGCGCAGAGGAAAAACGCGCACTGCGAGAAAAAGTCGCTGCGAAGTAACAAAAATGGATGGTGCAAATTGCACCATCCCCTTTTCACGCAAGGCACAGCGTCTCACGCAAGGCACAGCGTCGCGCGATGTTTGGCGGATTCGATGCCCAGCTCAATCAACTCCATTACCTGGATTGCCTGACTTGCCGGAACCGGATTTTCACCATCGCCATTTAACGCATCACGAATAGCCGCATAGTAAGCCGGATAATTCCCTGGTACTGTCAACAGCGTTTCTTCGACACGTTCCTCACCTTCCACGCGGGTAAGTACGCCATCACGCATATCGTAGCCCCAGTCTTCCTGCGGCAGACGCTCGCCATTTTTCAGACGTTCTTCCTGTGGATCGAGGCCATATTTCACATAACTGCCTCGGGATCCATGCACGATATAACGTGCTGACTCAGCGGCTGCCAGCATGGTGCCGTGTAAAATGACTCGCCGCTGCGGATAGGACAAGATGGCGTGGAAATAATCGGTCGACTGCGCTCCGGGCCGTAACTGTGCCAAATCTACCGTCATGCTAACCGGTAAACCAAATAGCGTAATGGCCTGATCAAGAAGGTGCGGTGCTAAATCGTACCAGATACCGCTGCCAGGGCCGCCCTGTTCACGCCAACGATCGCGCACCTGCGGACGGAAGCGGTCAAAATGAGACTCAAAGTAAGCAACTTCACCCAGTACGCCTTCCGCGAGCAAACCTTTTAGCGTCAGGAAATCGCTATCCCAGCGACGGTTATGGAATACAGACAGCACACGCCCCAGGCTTTTTGCCAGCGCTTCCAGCTCTCGCGCTTGTGACAGTGTCACGGTAAAGGGTTTATCAACGACCACATGTTTACCCGCCTCAAGCGCCGCTTTGGCTAACGGGAAATGGGTATCGTTGGGTGTAGGGATGACAATCAGGTCTATGTTGGGATCGTTAAACAGATGCTTCGGCTCAGAGACAACCGTAACCGTTGGCCAGTCAGCTTTTACTTTTGTTTCATCGCTGCTGGAGATTACCGCCAGTTCCAGCCCGGGCGTGCCCGCAATCAGGGGCGCATGGAAGGTTTTGCTCGCATAACCATACCCAATCAACCCAACACGGATGTTGTCGCTCATGTCATTGCCTCTCATTGAAGTATGATGGCTATTTGACACTATCCTTTACCCTCGCTCAACAGTTTAATAACCTGCCAGCAATAAGGGATGTTGTTTAACTTAAGTCAAAAAAATAGCGAATTTTCCAACGACAAAAGCTAAATATCGCAAAAACCTCAGTAAAAATCTTGCTGGAGCTATTATTGCTAAGTAACATTTACCCCCTGAAGTTAATGGATCAATCAACAGAGATGTGGGCTGTAATGAATCGTCTTATTGAATTAACAGGTTGGATCGTTCTTGTCGTTTCAGTCATTCTTCTTGGCGTGGCGAGTCACATTGACAACTATCAGCCACCTGAACAGAGTACTACGGTACAACACAAGTAAGCTCTGCGCTTGTAGAGCGACATGCTGCCCGTCCGGGTGCATGTTTTCACTTGTCGGATATTAAACCAGGAATTTATTATCTTGTTCGATGTTGTTGGTGATTGTCAGAGATAGTAAAGCGCGTTACTCTTTTCAGAGCAGTTTTTCATCCCTGAATATTTGCCATCAGCGCATTCTTATTATTGTAATAACACAAGCGTTCACTTTTGGTGAAATTTTATCATCACTAATAATACCTACCCCTTTGGTATTAATTATTTTATGGACCTTTTATGACTGTTCAGGACTACTTATTAAAATTTCGCAAAATCAGTTCACTCGAAAGTCTGGAAAAACTCTACGACCATCTTAATTACACCCTGACGGACGATCAGGAACTGATCAATATGTATCGTGCTGCCGATCACCGTCGCGCAGAGCTGGTTTCTGGCGGGCGTTTGTTTGACCTCGGCCAGGTACCGAAGTCCGTCTGGCACTATGTCCAATAAAGAAAGTAGCGATCGGTTATAAAAGCCTTATAATAACGCCCCTAAAATTAGATTTGCCTGTTTGCGTCGCTATTCTGGAGAACCTATGACCACCACAACGCCACAACGTATTGGAGGCTGGTTGCTTGGCCCATTGGCCTGGCTTTTAGTCGCTCTGTTAAGTACGACGCTGGCGTTGTTGCTGTATACCGCTGCGTTATCTTCTCCGCAAACATTTCAAACGCTCGGCGAACAAGCACTGACGACACAAATCTTATGGGGCGTTTCTTTTATTACCGCTATCGCCATGTGGTATTACACACTGTGGTTGACCATCGCTTTCTTTAAACGTCGGCGTTGTGTTCCTAAACACTATATTATCTGGCTGCTTATTTCCGTATTGCTGGCAGTAAAAGCGTTCGCTTTTTCACCCGTGGAAGATGGCATAGCCGTTCGCCAGTTACTGTTTACTTTGTTGGCAACCGCATTGATCGTCCCCTATTTTAAACGCTCGTCGCGGGTGAAAGCGACGTTTGTGAATCCGTAATAACCTTACAGTTAACCTGTTGTCGCCTGCTCTGGATTAACGGATAATAGGCGGCTTTTTTATTTCAGGCCGAAAAATGACTGACTACCTGTTACTGTTTGTCGGAACTGTACTGGTCAATAACTTTGTACTGGTCAAGTTTCTCGGTCTCTGTCCGTTTATGGGAGTTTCCAAAAAGCTGGAAACCGCGATGGGCATGGGGCTGGCAACAACGTTTGTGATGACGCTGGCGTCTATTTGCGCCTGGCTTATCGATACGTGGATTTTGATCCCGCTTAATCTGATTTACCTGCGCACCCTGGCGTTTATTCTGGTGATTGCTGTGGTTGTGCAGTTCACCGAGATGGTGGTGCGCAAAACCAGCCCGGTGCTTTACCGTCTGCTGGGGATTTTTTTGCCGCTTATCACCACCAACTGTGCAGTGCTCGGCGTGGCGTTGCTGAATATCAATCTCGGGCACAATTTCTTGCAGTCGGCGCTGTACGGTTTTTCCGCCGCTGTCGGTTTCTCGCTGGTGATGGTGCTCTTCGCCGCCATCCGCGAACGCCTTGCTGTGGCTGATGTCCCAGCACCTTTTCGCGGTAATGCCATTGCGTTAATTACCGCAGGTCTTATGTCTCTGGCCTTTATGGGCTTTAGTGGTTTGGTGAAGTTGTAATGAATGCTATCTGGATTGCCGTTGCCGCCGTGAGCCTGCTGGGCCTGGCGTTTGGCGCCATTCTGGGTTATGCCTCCCGCCGTTTTGCGGTGGAAGACGATCCGGTCGTTGAGAAAATTGACGAAATCTTACCGCAGAGCCAGTGTGGTCAGTGCGGTTATCCCGGCTGCCGCCCTTACGCGGAAGCCATCAGCTGTAACGGTGAAAAAATCAACCGTTGCGCCCCAGGTGGCGAAGCTGTGATGCTAAAAATTGCTGAGTTGCTTAATGTCGAGCCACAGCCGCTGGATGGCGAAGCGCAAGAGCTAACGCCTGCGCGGATGGTGGCGGTTATTGATGAAAATAACTGTATTGGCTGCACTAAATGTATTCAGGCGTGTCCGGTAGACGCCATCGTTGGCGCTACCCGTGCCATGCATACGGTAATGAGTGATCTCTGTACGGGCTGCAATTTATGTGTTGATCCGTGCCCGACGCACTGCATCTCGTTGCAACCGGTTGCAGAAACACCTGACTCCTGGAAATGGGATCTGAACACCATTCCCGTGCGTATCATTCCCGTGGAACACCATGCTTAAGTTATTCTCTGCATTCAGAAAAAATAAAATCTGGGATTTCAACGGCGGCATCCATCCACCGGAGATGAAAACCCAGTCCAACGGTACGCCCCTGCGCCAGGTACCACTGGCGCAGCGTTTTGTCATCCCACTGAAACAACATATTGGCGCTGAAGGTGAGTTGTGCGTTAGCGTCGGCGATAAAGTACTGCGCGGCCAGCCGCTTACCCGTGGACGCGGCAAAATGCTGCCAGTTCACGCGCCCACCTCGGGTACCGTTACGGCTATTGCGCCCCACTCTACGGCTCATCCTTCAGCTTTAGCTGAATTAAGCGTGATTATTGATGCCGATGGCGAAGACTGCTGGATCCCGCGCGACGGCTGGGATGATTATCGCTCTCGCAGTCGCGAAGAGTTAATCGAGCGCATTCATCAGTTTGGTGTTGCCGGGCTGGGTGGTGCGGGATTCCCGACAGGCGTTAAATTGCAGGGCGGCGGAGATAAGATTGAAACGTTGATTATCAACGCTGCTGAGTGCGAGCCGTACATTACCGCCGATGACCGTTTGATGCAGGATTGCGCGGCTCAGGTCGTAGAGGGTATTCGCATTCTTGCGCATATTCTGCAGCCACGCGAAATTCTTATCGGCATTGAAGATAACAAACCGCAGGCGATTTCCATGCTGCGCGCGGTGCTGGCGGACTCTCACGATATTTCTCTGCGGGTGATTCCAACCAAATATCCTTCTGGCGGTGCTAAACAATTAACCTACATTCTGACCGGGAAGCAGGTTCCACATGGCGGGCGTTCATCCGATATCGGCGTATTAATGCAAAACGTCGGCACTGCTTATGCAGTGAAACGTGCCGTTATTGATGGCGAACCGATTACCGAGCGTGTCGTGACCCTGACTGGCGAAGCAATCGCACGCCCGGGCAACGTCTGGGCACGGCTGGGTACGCCAGTGCGTCATTTATTGAATGATGCCGGATTCTGCCCCTCTGCCGATCAAATGGTGATTATGGGCGGCCCGCTAATGGGCTTTACCTTGCCATGGCTGGATGTCCCGGTCGTAAAGATTACCAACTGTCTGTTGGCTCCCTCTGCCAATGAGCTTGGCGAACCACAGGAAGAACAAAGCTGCATCCGGTGTAGCGCCTGTGCTGACGCCTGCCCTGCGGATCTTTTGCCGCAACAGTTGTACTGGTTCAGCAAAGGTCAGCAACACGATAAAGCTACCACGCATAACATTGCCGACTGCATTGAATGTGGGGCTTGCGCGTGGGTTTGCCCGAGCAATATTCCCCTGGTGCAATATTTCCGTCAGGAAAAAGCTGAAATTGCGGCTATTCATCAGGAAGAAAAGCGCGCCGCAGAAGCCAAAGCGCGTTTCGAAGCGCGCCAGGCTCGTCTGGAGCGCGAAAAAGCGGCTCGCCTTGAACGACATAAGAGCGCAGCCGTTCAACCTGCAGCCAAAGATAAAGATGCGATTGCTGCCGCTCTGGCGCGGGTGAAAGAGAAACAGGCCCAGGCTACACAGCCGATTGTGATTAAAGCGGGCGAACGCCCGGATAACAGTGCAATTATTGCAGCACGAGAAGCCCGTAAAGCGCAAGCCAGAGCGAAACAGGCAGAACTGCAGCAAACTAACGACGCAGCAACCGTTGCTGATCCACGTAAAACCGCAGTTGAAGCCGATATCGCCCGCGCCAAAGCACGCAAGCTGGAGCAGCAACAGGCTAATGCGAAGCCAGAAGAACAGGTTGACCCGCGCAAAGCCGCCGTCGAAGCCGCTATCGCCCGCGCCAAAGCGCGCAAGCTGGAGCAGCAACAGGCTAATGCGGAGCCAGAAGAAAAGGTTGACCCGCGCAAAGCCGCCGTCGAAGCCGCTATTGCCCGCGCCAAAGCACGCAAGCTGGAACAGCAAAAGGCCAATGCGGAACCAGAAGAACAGGTCGATCCGCGCAAAGCCGCCGTCGAAGCCGCTATTGCCCGTGCCAAAGCGCGCAAACTGGAACAGCAACAGGCTAATGCGGAACCAGAAGAACAGGTCGATCCGCGCAAAGCTGCCGTCGAAGCCGCTATTGCCCGTGCCAAAGCGCGCAAACTGGAACAGCAACAGGCTAATGCGGAGCCAGAAGAACAGGTTGATCCGCGCAAAGCGGCAGTTGCCGCGGCTATTGCCCGCGTTCAGGCCAAAAAAGCCGCCCAGCAAAAGGTTGTAAACGAGGACTAAATGGTATTCAGAATAGCTAGCTCCCCTTATACCCATAACCAGCGCCAGACATCGCGCATTATGCTGTTGGTGTTGCTCGCAGCGGTGCCAGGAATCGCAGCGCAACTGTGGTTTTTTGGTTGGGGTACTCTCGTTCAGATCCTGTTGGCGTCGGTCAGTGCTCTGTTAGCCGAAGCTCTCGTACTCAAACTACGCAAGCAGTCGGTAGCCGCAACGTTGAAAGATAACTCAGCATTGCTGACAGGCTTATTGCTGGCGGTAAGTATTCCCCCCCTCGCGCCATGGTGGATGGTCGTGCTAGGTACGGTGTTTGCGGTGATCATCGCTAAACAGTTGTATGGCGGTCTGGGGCAAAACCCGTTTAATCCGGCAATGATTGGTTATGTGGTCTTACTGATCTCCTTCCCGGTGCAGATGACCAGCTGGTTACCGCCACATGAAATTGCGGTCAACATCCCTGGTTTTATCGACGCCATACAGGTTATTTTCAGCGGACATACCACCAGTGGTGGTGATATGAACACGCTACGCTTAGGTATTGATGGCATTAGTCAGGCGACACCGCTGGATACATTTAAAACCTCTGTCCGTGCCGGTCATTCGGTTGAACAGATTATGCAATATCCGATCTACAGCGGTATGCTGGCGGGCGTTGGTTGGCAATGGGTAAATCTCGCCTGGCTGGCTGGCGGCGTGTGGTTGCTATGGCAGAAAGCGATTCGCTGGCATATTCCCCTCAGCTTCTTAGTAACGCTGGCGTTATGCGCAACGTTGGGCTGGTTGTTCTCACCAGAAACACTGGCATCACCCCAAATTCATCTGCTGTCTGGTGCGACTATGCTCGGCGCATTCTTTATTTTGACTGACCCGGTTACCGCTTCTACGACCAATCGTGGTCGTCTTATTTTCGGCGCGCTGGCGGGCTTATTAGTCTGGTTGATCCGCAGTTTCGGCGGCTATCCTGACGGCGTGGCTTTTGCCGTCCTGCTGGCGAACATCACGGTTCCTCTGATCGATTACTACACGCGTCCGCGCGTCTACGGCCATCGCAAAGGGTAAACCATGCTGAAAACTATCCGAAAACACGGCATTACGTTGGCACTATTTGCAGCGGGTTCTACAGGGTTAACTGCGGCCATCAACCAGATGACCAAAACGACGATTGCTGAACAGGCCAGTCTGCAACAAAAAGCGTTATTTGATCAGGTGCTGCCAGCCGAACGCTATAACAATGCGCTGGCACAGAGTTGCTATCTGGTAACTGCGCCAGAGTTAGGTAAAGGTGAGCATCGGGTTTACATCGCCAAACAGGATGACAAACCGGTAGCCGCCGTTCTGGAAACAACCGCGCCAGATGGCTATTCCGGTGCGATTCAGCTGCTGGTGGGAGCCGATTTTAACGGCACGGTACTTGGCACGCGCGTGACAGAGCACCACGAAACGCCAGGGCTTGGCGATAAAATCGAACTGCGCCTTTCTGACTGGATCACCCATTTTGCGGGTAAAAAAATCAGTGGTGCGGATGATGCGCACTGGGCGGTGAAGAAAGATGGTGGTGATTTCGACCAGTTCACCGGCGCGACGATTACTCCGCGCGCGGTGGTTAATGCGGTAAAACGCGCCGGATTGTACGCTCAGACGTTACCGTCACAACTTTCTCAACTTCCTGCCTGTGGAGAATAAAGCGTGAGCGAAATTAAAGACGTTATTGTTCAGGGGTTGTGGAAAAACAACTCTGCGCTGGTCCAGCTGCTCGGCCTCTGTCCGCTATTGGCGGTCACGTCCACTGCCACTAACGCTCTGGGTTTAGGACTTGCGACTACGCTGGTACTGACGCTGACCAACTTGACCATTTCGACGCTGCGTCACTGGACGCCAGCCGAGATCCGCATTCCCATTTACGTGATGATCATCGCCTCGGTGGTCAGCGCTGTACAGATGCTGATCAACGCCTACGCCTTTGGCCTGTATCAATCATTAGGGATTTTTATTCCGCTGATTGTCACTAACTGTATCGTTGTGGGCCGCGCTGAAGCCTTCGCCGCCAAAAAAGGTCCGGCGCTTTCGGCACTGGACGGCTTTTCAATTGGTATGGGCGCAACCTGCGCCATGTTCGTGCTGGGTTCACTACGCGAAATTATCGGCAATGGCACGTTGTTTGACGGTGCAGATGCGCTGTTAGGTAGCTGGGCAAAAGTATTACGCGTGGAAATTTTCCACACCGACTCCCCTTTCCTGCTGGCGATGCTGCCACCAGGTGCATTTATTGGCCTGGGACTGATGCTGGCAGGGAAATACCTGATTGATGAAAGAATGAAAAAGCGCCGTACTGAAGCAGCTGCCGAACGTGCATTGCCAAACGGTGAAACAGGGAATGTCTGATGAACAAAGCAAAACGCCTGGAGATCCTCACTCGCCTGCGTGAGAACAATCCTCATCCCACCACCGAGCTTAATTTCAGTTCGCCTTTTGAATTGCTGATTGCCGTACTGCTTTCCGCTCAGGCGACCGATGTCAGTGTTAATAAGGCGACGGCGAAACTCTACCCGGTGGCTAATACACCTGCAGCGATGCTTGAACTGGGCGTCGAAGGGGTGAAAACCTATATCAAAACCATTGGGCTTTATAACAGCAAAGCAGAAAATATCATCAAAACCTGCCGTATCTTACTGGAACAGCATAATGGCGAGGTTCCGGAAGATCGTGCTGCGCTTGAAGCCCTGCCTGGTGTAGGTCGTAAAACAGCCAACGTCGTATTAAACACTGCATTCGGCTGGCCGACTATTGCTGTCGACACGCACATTTTCCGCGTTTGTAATCGTACTCAATTTGCGCCGGGGAAAAACGTCGAACAGGTAGAAGAAAAGCTACTGAAAGTGGTTCCGGCAGAGTTTAAAGTCGACTGCCACCATTGGTTGATCCTGCACGGGCGTTATACCTGTATTGCCCGCAAGCCTCGCTGTGGCTCTTGTATTATTGAAGATCTTTGTGAATACAAAGAGAAAGTTGACATCTGAAGAAAAGGGGTAACACCGATTACCCCATTGATAACCTTTCTTTATCCTCTTTTAAAACATCTTTTTAACGTCAATGATGCCATTGCTTAGCGTTATCATCAGGTAATCCGTTTGCGGATAACCAAAAATGCAGGTTAATTGTTTTTTTAATAGCGAAATTTTCTATTCATTCGTGATCAAGATCACGATGCTGTGGCAATGTAAAAACATTGCAAGAACTAGGTTAAAATTATTTAAATTTACACACGCAACAAATATTGACCTACAAAACATTACACTGGCTATTTTTCAGAAACTGGACTATCTCACTAGTAAAAACGCTAAATAGCAGAACATATCGCCGTTAAGCCATCATCCCCCTCTCAGGGTAGTGAAAAAATCTGCCGTTACGTTTTTTGAAAAATTTAACGCTGGATAACATTTCCCGGAATGGTTGAATTCCCCGCCTCAGTTATATGTAACAGATTATTACAAAGGACTTGTCTGAAAGTGCAAGATAGTGAACATTACCTGCCGTTTCCCCTCCCACTATAACAATTGCGCGTATGTTTTTTAGGCATAACGCGAGAAAGCACCCCCGTTAATATGGGATGTAAAAAAAGAGGTAAAAGTGTCCACTGCAAACCAAAAACCAACTGAAAGCGTCAGTTTGAACGCTTTCAAACAACCGAAGGCGTTCTATCTCATCTTCTCGATTGAGTTATGGGAACGTTTTGGTTATTACGGCCTACAAGGAATTATGGCTGTTTACCTGGTTAAACAACTGGGTATGTCTGAAGCGGATTCAATCACCCTTTTCTCTTCCTTTAGTGCCCTGGTTTATGGTCTGGTCGCTATCGGCGGCTGGTTAGGTGACAAGGTACTAGGTACTAAACGCGTAATTATGCTTGGCGCTATTGTGCTGGCGATTGGTTATGCTCTGGTTGCCTGGTCTGGTCACGACGCCGGTATCGTTTATATGGGGATGGCGGCTATTGCGGTCGGTAACGGCCTGTTTAAAGCTAACCCGTCTTCTCTGCTTTCTACATGCTATGAGAAAAACGACCCGCGTCTGGACGGTGCATTCACCATGTACTACATGTCCGTCAACATCGGCTCTTTCTTCTCTATGATCGCCACCCCGTGGCTGGCCGCGAAATACGGCTGGAGTGTTGCGTTTGCGTTGAGCGTTGTAGGCCTGCTGATCACTATCGTTAACTTCGCCTTCTGCCAACGCTGGGTTAAACAGTACGGTTCAAAACCAGACTTCGAGCCTATCAACTACCGTAACCTGCTGCTGACCATTATTGGTGTTGTGGCACTGATCGCTATCGCCACCTGGCTGCTGCACAATCAGGAAGTTGCGCGTATGGCGCTGGGCGTTGTTGCCTTCGGTATTGTGGTTATCTTCGGTAAAGAAGCCTTCGCGATGAAAGGTGCTGCTCGTCGTAAAATGATCGTTGCCTTCATCCTGATGCTCGAAGCCATTATCTTCTTCGTGCTGTACAGCCAGATGCCAACGTCACTGAACTTCTTTGCGATTCGTAACGTTGAGCACTCCATTCTGGGTCTGGCCGTAGAACCTGAGCAGTATCAGGCACTGAACCCGTTCTGGATCATCATCGGTAGTCCGATTCTGGCCGCTATCTATAACAAGATGGGCGATACCCTGCCGATGCCAACCAAGTTTGCAATCGGCATGGTGATGTGTTCTGGTGCGTTCCTGATTCTGCCGCTGGGTGCGAAATTCGCGTCTGACGCAGGTATCGTGTCTGTAAGCTGGCTGGTCGCGAGCTATGGCCTGCAGAGTATCGGGGAACTTATGATCTCTGGTCTGGGTCTGGCAATGGTTGCACAACTCGTTCCGCAGCGTCTGATGGGCTTCATTATGGGTAGCTGGTTCCTCACCACTGCCGGTGCAAACCTGATTGGTGGTTATGTTGCGGGTATGATGGCTGTGCCGGATAACGTTACCGATCCACTGATGTCACTGGAAGTCTATGGTCGCGTATTCTTGCAGATTGGTGTCGCTACTGCCGTTATTGCAGTACTGATGCTGCTGACCGCGCCGAAACTGCACCGCATGACGCAGGATGACGCTGCAGACAAAGCGGCGAAAGCTGCTGTAGCGTAAAATTCAGGGAAACTTTTTTACAAGCCGCTAACTTTTCGTTAGCGGCTTTTTTTTTGTTCAGCAACGCACTACCATACTTTAAACCACAGACAAAAGGAGTTACCGATGAAATTGTTCTACAAACCGGGCGCCTGCTCTCTCGCTTCCCATATCACCCTGCGTGAGAGCGGAAAGGATTTTACGCTCGTCAGTGTGGATTTAATGAAAAAACGTCTCGAAAACGGTGACGATTACTTTGCCGTTAACCCTAAGGGACAGGTACCTGCATTGCTGCTGGACGATGGTACTTTGCTGACGGAAGGCGTAGCAATTATGCAGTATCTTGCCGACAGCGTCCCCGACCGCCAGTTGCTGGCACCGGTAAACAGTATTTCCCGCTATAAAACCATCGAATGGCTGAATTACATCGCCACCGAGCTGCATAAAGGCTTCACACCTCTGTTTCGCCCTGATACACCGGAAGAGTACAAACCAACAGTTCGCGCGCAGCTGGAGAAGAAGCTGCAATATGTGAACGATGCTCTGAAGGATGAGCACTGGATCTGCGGGCAACGATTTACAATTGCTGATGCCTATCTGTTTACGGTTCTGCGCTGGGCATACGCGGTGAAACTGAATCTGGAAGGGTTAGAGCACATTGCGGCATTTATGCAACGTATGGCTGAACGTCCGGAAGTACAAGACGCGCTGTCAGCGGAAGGCTTAAAGTAATAGCCATCGGCCCACAGGTCGTTGTGGGCCGAAATGAGATATTTCAGAGCTTTGTTGCGCTGAAATAATGTTCTGGTTTGGCAATACGATCCTGAGCAGCAACCACTTGCAGCTCATATTCCTGCATTGCTTTGGTGGTCACCATGATTTCGTATACTGCAGCGGTCACATGTTCCAGGGCCTCCTGCAGCGTTGCCCCCTGAAGCAGTTTCACCAGCAGTAAACCGCTCGTCACATCACCAACACCTACCGGCTGGCGCATACCAAAATCCACCAGCGGACGGCTGATATGCCAGGCTTCATCGGCGGTAACCAGCAGCATTTCAAAACGGTCACGGCTGTAGCCAGCCCGCGCCAGGTGTTTAACCAACACAATTTGTGGCCCTTGCGCAATGAGTTCACGCGCTGCCAGAACCGCTTCTTCGACGTTATTTACCGGATGCTCACAGAGTATCTCCAGCTCAACCAGATTCGGCGCAATGATATCGCTGGCAGGCAAACCGTGACGCACATGAAACTCTGCGACACCCGGTGCAACGATACAGCCTTTTTCCGGATGACCCATTACCGGATCGCAAAAATATTTCGCCTGCGGATTCGCTGCTTTCACCTGACGAACGATACCGAGGATATGTTCACCCTGCTCCGCCGATCCCAGATAGCCACTTAATACGGCATCACAGGTGTGTAATTTATCAATGGCGGCAATGCCTTGCACAATTTCGGTTAAATGGCTGGGCGGCATCACGCAGCCAGTCCATTTGCCGTATTGGGTGTGATTAGAAAATTGAACGGTGTTCAGCGGCCAGACGTTCGCGCCCAGGCGGCGCATCGGAAACTCTGCCGCACTGTTACCCGCATGACCATAAACAACGTGAGACTGGATAGCGAGAATATTTTTCATCATGTTCCCTGTATAAAAACCAGGGGGAGTGATTTCTCACTCCCCCTTTCCACTTAATGCATTATTTCCAGCAAATCAGACAGTAATTCTTTTTGCCGCGACGCAGTAAGGTAAAACGACCAAACAGACGATCTTCTTCTTTAAAGAAGTATTCAGGATCGGACTGTTTTTCACCGTTAATGGTGATGGCATTGGAGGCGATAGTTTTACGCGCCTGACCACGAGAAGGTTGCAGTTCAGAATCGACCAGCGCCTGCATCAGGTCTGCGCCTTTTTCCATCTCAACCATCGGTACGCCGTCCTGCGCCAGCTGTTCGAAGTCCGCTTCACTCAGCGCACTCAAAGAACCGCTGAACAGGCATTCGGTAATACGTTTTGCCGCCTGTAAACCTTCTTCACCGTGAACCAGACGAGTCACCTGCTCCGCCAGTACATACTGGGCGCGCGGTGCTTTACCGCTGTTTTTATCTTCTTCTTCCAGGGCGTTGATCTCTTCAATGCTCATAAAGGTGAAGAACTTCAGGAAGCGGTAAACGTCGGCATCCGCAGTGTTGATCCAGAACTGGTAGAATTTGTACGGGCTGGTTTTCTTCGGATCCAACCAGACTGCGCCGCCTTCAGTTTTACCAAATTTGGTGCCGTCTGCTTTGGTGATCAGCGGAACGGTCAGGCCAAACACCTGATTCTGATGCAGACGACGGGTCAGGTCGATACCAGAAGTGATGTTACCCCACTGGTCAGAACCACCAATTTGCAGCACCACACCGTACTGTTTGTTCAGACAGGCGAAGTCATAACCCTGCAACAGGTTGTAGGAAAACTCAGTGAACGAAATCCCCTGATCTTCACGGTTGAGACGCTGCTTAACCGCTTCTTTGTTGATCATCTGGTTAACGGAGAAGTGTTTGCCAATATCGCGCAGGAAGGTCAGCACATTCATATTGCCGAACCAGTCATAGTTGTTCGCCGCGATAGCAGAGTTTTCTCCACAGTCGAAATCGAGGAACGGGGCAACCTGCTTGCGGATTTTGTCCACCCATTCCTGAACAGTTTCTTCGGTGTTCAGCTTACGCTCAGCAGCTTTGAAGCTCGGGTCGCCAATCAGACCCGTCGCGCCGCCTACCAGCGCAACCGGCTTGTGGCCCGCCTGCTGGAAGCGTTTCAGGCATAACAATGGAACAAGATGCCCCAAATGCAAGCTGTCAGCGGTAGGATCGAAGCCGCAATAGAGCGCGATCGGGCCTTGCGCCAGTCGCTCTGCTAACGCTTCCTCGTCCGTCACCTGGGCTACCAGCCCCCGCTCTTGCAATTGTTTAATCAAGTTACTGCTTGCCATCAAAATCTCCATGTATATAACGACTGCACCTTTGCCGGTACACGACTTTTCGCCAGATGCGAAAGAGACATAGAATAAAGTGCCAGAATCAGGAGTACCAGCGATTAAAGCAAGATTTTTGCATCTTTTCAGGGGGCAAGACGATCAATCTTCCACGCATCATTTTCACGCTGGTACAAAAAGCGGTCATGCAGGCGATGCTCACCGCCCTGCCAGAACTCAATCTGTTCAAGGCTGACGCGAAAACCGCCCCAAAAACTCGGCAATGGCACTTCGCCCTGTTGAAACTTCTGCTTCAGCTCCAGGAATTTACTTTCAAGGATACCGCGGGCAGAAATGCGACTGGACTGCTTCGAAACCCATGCACCAATCTGGCTATCACGGGGGCGACTATGAAAATATTTCATCACTTCGAGAGTCGAAAGTCGTTCCGCTTTACCGATCACCATCACCTGGCGCTCAAGGGTATGCCACGGGAACAGCAGGCTAACGCGCGGATTATTTTCGATTTGATGTGCTTTACGGCTGCCGAGGTTGGTGTAAAACACCATGCCTTTTTCGTCGTAATGTTTGAGTAAAACGATGCGCTGATAAGGCTGACCATGTTCATCCACGGTAGCGACCACCATCGCGGTAGGGTCCGCCAGTTTGGCGTCACAAGCCTGAGAGAGCCAGCGTTCAAAAAGGGTTAATGGCTCGGCAGGAAGATCGCGGCGGCGCAACCCGCCTTTGGTGTATTCACGGCGCAGATGCGCGATTTGCTGCAATTCGTCGTTATCAGACATGGTTTTCTTTACGGATTGTCAGTGGGTGACGCTATTGTGCGCCGCCCCTGGAAAAATCTCAACGCTGTGGATTTTGTAACTGACAGTTATTCAAGACGATGCGGTCGCGTTTATAGACAGTCGCTTCATCGCCTTTCGACCAGAAAACATAGATTCCGTCAGTGTAACGCGCGCCAGAGGCTGAAATGCCCTGTTTGAGATGCAGTAGTTGATTATCGTATACAAAACTGACCTCCTGGCGCGGATTATTCAGTTTGACCGTCAACGGTTTTTCATCACACTGGTATTCCAGCGTATCGGTTTGCATGCGCTCAACCAGCTGATTGAACGCGCTACAGCCGGTGAGAAGCACCGGCAAACAGATCAGTAACAGTTTTTTCATAGACATATCCCGAAGACTTTCCTGGTCTGGAGGGCAATACGCCCTCCCTAACGTTCCAAGTGTAACGGCAGACGCGGTAAGAAAAATTCAGTTAACTCTGATATCACGGGTTAGCGGGGAAAATAGCCCCCAGTACCGTCTCCTGGCTTGCGCCAGTGACGGAAGGCAGATTTCCTGGTAATCCCGCCAGCGTACGCCAGGCAAGCCAGGCGAAAGCCAATGCTTCCATGTCATCGCCACTAATGCCAACGGCATCGGTGGTGGTGACTTCTGTGCCTGGCAGTAATGCCGCCAGACGCGCCATGAGTAGCGGATTACGACTTCCTCCACCACATACCATCAATCGTTCACAGCCACCGCTCAACAAAACTTGTTCAGAAATGGTCACGGCGGTGAGTTCTGCCAGTGTGGCCTGCACATCACGGGGATCAACACCCGGAAAATGGCGCAAATGGCGCTCCAGCCAGCCGTAGTTAAAGTATTCGCGTCCGGTACTTTTCGGTGCAGGTTGCGAGAAATATGGGTCGCTGAGCATATTTTGCAACAGTGGGAGAATAACTTTACCCGCCCGTGCCCACTCGGCATCTTTATCGTAAGGTTTACCTGCCTGACGCCAGATCCAGGCATCCATCAGCATGTTACCAGGGCCGGTATCGTAGCCCCCTACCGGCTGCCCAGGAATGAGCAGTGACAGATTGGCGATGCCGCCAATATTGAGCACCATTCGTCGCTCGGTTGGGTGAGCCAGCAGCGCATGATGGAACGCAGGTACCAGCGGTGCGCCTTGTCCTCCCAAGGCAATATCGCGACGGCGAAAATCACCGACAACCGTAATTCCGGTGCGTGCCACAATTTGATTGTTATCGCCAATCTGTAAAGTGTGTGGTGCCACGCCCGTCGGTTCATGCCAGACGGTTTGACCGTGACAGCCGATCGCAACGATATCTCTCGCCTGCAGGTTTTGTTCCTTAAGCAAGGCATTGACCGCATCAGCAAAAAGTCGCCCGAGTTGAGTATCAAGCTGTCCAAACTGCGAAAGTGTAAGCTGCTGGCCCTGGCAAATATCCAGTACAGCCTGTTTCAGAGACACCGGGATCGGCCAGCTCAAACTTGCCAGCTGTGCGACCCGGTGTTCATCAATTGTCGCCAACACAACATCAACACCATCAAGGCTGGTGCCAGACATAACGCCAATAAAGCGGCCCGATTTCATAGTTCATCCTTTTTCAATCTGACGTTTGCGCACCACTCAAACATAAACTTTTCGTGAATACTATGCGGAATGACCGATTTTTACCGTTGGTAGTAAAACATTACCTTCAAATCAATAATCATCATGAATGTTTTGTTTATAATTGGTTGATCCTACTTTCATTATGATTTGCTCATATTTGGTAGAACATGTAACCATGGATTCACATATGCCATATACTTTGACCATGAGGGATGCTTGCGTGGCGTTTCATGGTGAACAGGAGATTTTTCAATGATTAAACGCGTATTGGTTGTTTCAATGGTAGGTCTGTCTCTTGTCGGTTGTGTTAATAACGACACCCTGTCAGGGGATGTTTATACCGCTTCTGAAGCGAAACAAGTACAGAATGTCAGCTATGGCACCATCGTTAACGTACGTCCGGTACAGATTCAGGGCGGTGATGATTCCAACGTTATCGGTGCAATTGGCGGTGCTGTTCTTGGTGGTTTCCTGGGGAATACTGTTGGTGGCGGAACCGGGCGTTCTCTGGCTACTGCAGCAGGCGCTGTTGCAGGTGGCGTAGCCGGTCAGGGCGTACAGAGTGCAATGAACAAAACGCAGGGTGTCGAGCTGGAAATTCGTAAAGACGATGGTAATACCATCATGGTGGTACAGAAACAAGGCAACACTCGTTTCTCTCCGGGCCAACGTGTCGTACTGGCCAGCAATGGCAGTCAGGTGACCGTTTCCCCGCGCTAAATAAGTAAGTTTGCGTGTGGTCAGGTTACTGACCACACGCCCCCTTCATTTCACCCTTTGGCCTGTAACTCAATGATATTATGCTCAAGTTTTGCGATGAGCTTAATCAGTTGTTCCAGTTCCTCTGCGGAGATGCCATGTAAAATTTCCGCGCGGGTTTTGTTAATAACAGCTTCCATTTCGCTGATCAGCGGCTCTGCCTTTTCCGTCAGTTTAATACGTTTAGCCCGACGATCGCTGGCACAAGTTTGACGCGAAATTAACCCTTTTTCTTCCAGTTGGTCCAGAGTACGGACCAGTGATGGCTGCTCGATGCCAATCGCTTTTGCCAGTTGAATTTGCGACTGGTCTGGAGGTAACTGATGGATATTGTGTAACGTAACCCAATGGGTTTGTGTTAACTCCAGCGGTTTCAGGCGATGGTCTATCAGAGCACGCCATATGCGCACCAACCGTGCCAGATCAGAACCTAGTGGCGATTCCAATTTCATCTCCTTATAATTAGCTTGCTAAGATATTATGCGGCTTTTAGAATAGTGTGCAGCAATTGTATTGCTAAAACAAATGTATTGCTGCATTTGGTTACCGTCAGACATATTTTTCAGAAATTGCGCGTAAATTTTTCGCACTTAAAGAATATTTATTAATCTAACGCAATATATTCGGTCGTAAAGGAATCTACTTTGTGAAGTTTATGCTCAATGCAACAGGATTGCCCTTACAAGATCTGGTGTTCGGTGCGTCCGTCTACTTTCCTCCGTTTTTCAAAGCCTTCGCGTTTGGATTCGTCATCTGGCTTGTCGTACACCGCCTGCTTCGTGGCTGGATCTACGCCGGTGACATCTGGCATCCCTTGTTAATGGATTTATCGCTGTTTGCGATTTGCGTTTGCCTTGCCCTGGCAATACTGATTGCGTGGTAACTATGTCAATTAAAACAATTAAGTATTTCTCAACAATCATTGTAGCGGTAGTTGCGGTTCTTGCCGGATGGTGGCTGTGGAATTATTACATGCAATCTCCGTGGACACGCGACGGGAAAATACGCGCTGAACAGGTTTCTATCACCCCTCAGGTGTCGGGACGTATTGTTGAGCTGAATATAAAAGACAACCAACTGGTTAACGCGGGGGATCTTCTGCTCACGATCGATAAAACGCCCTTTCAGATCGCCGAGCTGAACGCACAGGCTCAGCTGACGAAAGCGCAATCTGACCTCGCAAAAGCCAATAACGAAGCGAATCGTCGTCGTCATCTCTCACAAAATTTTATTTCTGCCGAAGAACTCGATACCGCTAACCTCAATGTTAAAGCGATGCAGGCCAGTGTTGATGCCGCACAGGCGACGCTGAAACAGGCACAATGGCAACTGGCGCAAACGAAAATTCGCGCCCCGGTGAGTGGATGGGTGACTAACCTCACTACCCGCATCGGCGATTACGCTGACACCGGGAAACCGCTGTTTGCTCTTGTCGATAGCCACTCGTTTTACGTCATTGGTTATTTTGAAGAAACCAAGTTGCGCCATATCCGCGAAGGTGCACCAGCACAAATAACCCTCTATAGGGATAACAAAACGTTACAGGGTCACGTTTCCAGTATCGGTCGGGCTATTTATGATCAGAGCGTTGAAAGTGACTCAAGCCTTATTCCGGATGTGAAACCTAACGTCCCCTGGGTTCGCCTCGCCCAACGCGTTCCCGTCCGCTTTGCGCTGGATAAAGTCCCAGGCGATGTCACGCTGGTGTCGGGCACCACCTGTAGCATTGCCGTAGGTCAATAATGAACGCATCGTCATGGTCCTTGCGCAATTTGCCCTGGTTCAGGGCCACGCTGGCGCAATGGCGTTATGCGTTACGCAATACCATTGCCATGTGTCTGGCGCTGACGGTTGCCTATTATTTAAATCTGGATGAACCCTATTGGGCGATGACCTCGGCTGCCGTGGTTAGCTTTCCCACCGTTGGCGGTGTCATCAGCAAAAGCCTCGGACGCATCGCTGGCAGTTTGCTCGGAGCCATTGCGGCACTGCTTCTTGCCGGACATACGCTCAATGAGCCGTGGTTTTTTCTTTTGAGCATGGCGGCGTGGCTTGGCTTTTGTACCTGGGCCTGTGCGCACTTCACGAATAATGTCGCGTATGCATTTCAACTGGCGGGCTACACGGCTGCCATCATCGCCTTTCCGATGGTTAATATTACTGAGGCCAGCCAGCTGTGGGATATCGCTCAGGCGCGCGTTTGCGAGGTGATTGTCGGTATTTTGTGCGGCGGCATGATGATGATGATCCTGCCGAGCAGTTCCGATGCTACTGCCCTTTTAACCGCATTGAAAAACATGCACGCCCGATTACTGGAACATGCCAGTTTACTCTGGCAGCCAGAAACAACCGATGCCATTCGTGCAGCACATGAGGGGGTGATTGGGCAGATACTGACCATGAATTTGCTGCGTATCCAGGCTTTCTGGAGCCACTATCGTTTTCGCCAGCAAAACGCGCGCCTTAATGCGCTACTCCACCAGCAATTACGTATGACCAGTGTCATCTCCAGCCTGCGACGTATGTTGCTCAACTGGCCCTCACCGCCATGTGCCACACGAGAAATTCTCGAACAGTTGCTAACGGCGCTCGCCAGTTCGCAAACAGATATTTACACCGTCGCACGTATTATCGCCCCACTACGCCCGACCAACGTCGCCGACTATCGGCACGTCGCCTTCTGGCAGCGACTACGTTATTTTTGCCGCCTATATCTGCAAAGTAGTCAGGAATTACATCGTCTGCAAAGCGGTGTAGATGATCATGCCAGACTCCCATGGACATCCGGCCTGGCTCGTCATACCGATAACGCCGAAGCTATGTGGAGCGGACTGCGTACATTTTGTACGTTGATGATGATTGGCACATGGAGTATTGCTTCGCAATGGGATGCCGGTGCCAATGCATTAACGCTGGCAGCAATTAGCTGCGTACTCTACTCCGCCGTCGCAGCACCGTTTAAGTCGTTGTCACTGCTGATGCGTACGCTGGTGTTACTTTCGCTATTCAGCTTTGTGGTCAAATTTGGCCTGATGGTCCAGATTAGCGATCTGTGGCAATTTTTACTGTTTCTCTTTCCACTGCTGGCGACAATGCAGCTTCTTAAATTGCAGATGCCCAAATTTGCCGCACTGTGGGGGCAACTGATTGTTTTTATGGGTTCGTTTATCGCTGTCACTAATCCCCCGGTGTATGATTTTGCTGATTTTCTTAACGATAATCTGGCAAAAATCGTTGGCGTTGCGCTGGCGTGGTTAGCGTTCGCCATTTTGCGTCCAGGATCGGATGCTCGTAAAAGCCGTCGCCATATACGCGCGCTGCGCCGGGATTTTGTCGATCAACTAAGCCGCCATCCAACACTGAGTGAAAGCGAATTTGAATCGCTCACTTATCATCACGTCAGTCAGTTGAGTAACAGCCAGGATGCGCTGGCTCGCCGTTGGTTATTACGCTGGGGTGTAGTGCTGCTGAACTGTTCTCATGTTGTCTGGCAATTGCGCGACTGGGAATCGCGTTCCGATCCGTTATCACGAGTACGGGATAACTGTATTTCACTGTTGCGGGGAGTGATGAGTGAGCGTGGCGTTCAGCAAAAATCACTGGCGGCCACACTTGAAGAATTACAGCGGATTTGCGACAGCCTTGCCCGTCATCATCAACCTGCCGCCCGTGAGCTGGCGGCAATTGTCTGGCGGCTGTACTGCTCGCTTTCGCAACTTGAGCAAGCACCGCCGCAAGGTACGCTGGCCTCTTAATTACTTAATTACACCACAGGCATAGCGTTCACCGCCACCACCCAGCGGTTTAGGTTGATCGGACATATTATCGCCGCCAACGTGGACCATCAGTGCTTTGTCTTTGATTTCATCCAGTGATTTCAGACGAGGCGCGATGACGGCATCGGTGGCTTTGCCGTCATTATTGACGACCAGTGCAGGCAGATCGCCTAAATGCCCGGCACCTTCTGGCCCTTCATGTTTACCGGTATTTTGTGGATCAAGATGCCCACCTGCGGATTCCGCGGCGCTGGCTTTGCCATCTTTGGTGGCTGGCTGGCAGCTTCCTTTTGCATGAATATGGAAGCCATGTTCACCGGGAGGTAATGCTTTCAGATCGGGCGAAAATTCCAGACCTTTATCGGTTTCAGTAATGGTAACGCTACCAATTGACTGCCCAACCCCTTGCGACGTGACGAGGTTCATCTCGACTTTTTCACTGGCAGCTTGTGCGCCGGTCGCAACAACCAGCGCCAGAATGGCCAGACTAAAACGTTTCATAGGACCTCCGTTCATTGTGCATTCCTGAATAAGTGTAAACCAGTGACACATTTTTGAACGGCGGCTATTCCTAAAAGTGCTTACGGTACGTCGTAACCCAGTGCCGCTTTACGGATACGAAACCATTGTTGACGGGTCATTTTCAGTGTTTCTGCTTCGACAGCTGCCCGTACGCGCTCAATTTTACCTGAGCCGATAATTGGCAGCGGCTGCGACGGTAAACGTAATACCCAGGCGTAAACCACCTGTTCAATCGAGCCCGCGTTTAACTCCTCCGCCACCACAGCCAGTTCATCACGCAGCGGCTGGAAATAATCATCATTAAACAGACGACCACCACCAAGGCAGGACCACGCCATCGGACGAACACGCAGTTGTTGCAGTTGGTCGAGCGTACCATCCAGCAGTAACGGCTGATGCACCGGGGATATTTCCACCTGATTAGTGGCAAGGGTAAACGGCAGGCGTGATTGCAACAGGGCAAATTGCGCGGGCGTGAAGTTGGATACGCCAAAATGGCGCACTTTGCCGCTCTGATGCAGATGTTTAAACGCGTCCGCCACCTCATCGGCATCCATTAACGGG
Organism: Escherichia sp. WS547; assembly: GCF_046486065.1. Classification (NCBI taxonomy): domain Bacteria; kingdom Pseudomonadati; phylum Pseudomonadota; class Gammaproteobacteria; order Enterobacterales; family Enterobacteriaceae; genus Escherichia; species Escherichia sp. WS547. The sequence continues at coordinate 74,683 of NZ_JBJQMA010000007.1, forward strand.
TCTGGTCGGTGGATTAACAGCAGATCCAGATGATCGGTCGCAAGGTTAATCAGCGACTGTTCGGCGCTCTTAATGATGTGATCGCGGTCAGTGATGTAATGACCAATGACGTTTTCTTCACGCGCGGTCGTCGCGATACCGCATTTACTGACGATTTCCATCCGTTCACGCAGGTGAGGAGCCAGTTTCAGCGCCTCGCCAAACGCCGCTTCGCACTGATAGCCACCATAAATATCAGCATGGTCCACGGTGGTCACGCCGAGATCCAGATGCTCTTCAATAAAACTGACCAGCTGGCGGGCGGACATATTCCAGTCCATCAATCGCCAGTAGCCCATCACAAAACGGGAAAACTCCGGGCCTTGCGGCGCAATAGTAATACGCTGAACCATAATCGCTTCCTCTTATCAGATATGAGAGGAGTATACGCAAGATTAGGCTCAAAAGAGTGATGGTTGCTCCGGTTCGTCTGATGACGCTGGCTTATTTGCACGTAATTTGCGCATTAATCGCTGCCGACAAAGGCGCAGTACCTCTTGTTTTTCGCCATCGCTCATTTTATTCCAGTTAAAACGCTCATCCCGACTGCGAAAGCAGCCGCGACAAAATCCGCGTTCGTCAGACTGGCAAATTCCCCGGCACGGGCTCTGGACGGGAAAGAACTCTAATTGCTCCGCCACCTCGCCCTCCTCAGATAAGATTATTACCACTATTGAAGCTCTTAATACCCAAAGTAGCAACTTTGCTTGCACTAGACCGACTGGTCTACTACACTCCAGCGCATGAACAAACACACCGAACATGATACTCGCGAACATCTCCTGGCGACGGGCGAGCAACTTTGCCTGCAACGTGGATTCACCGGGATGGGGCTAAGCGAATTACTAAAAACTGCTGAAGTGCCGAAAGGGTCCTTCTATCACTACTTTCGCTCTAAAGAAGCGTTTGGCGTTGCCATGCTTGAGCGCCATTACGCCGCATATCACCAGCGACTGACTGAGTTGCTGCAATCCGGCGAAGGTAACTACCGCGACCGCATACTGGCTTATTACCAGCAAACACTGAACCAGTTTTGCCAACATGGAACCATCAGTGGTTGCCTGACAGTAAAACTCTCTGCCGAAGTGTGCGATCTGTCAGAAGATATGCGTAGCGCGATGGATAAAGGCGCTCGCGGCGTGATCGTTCTGCTCTCGCAGGCGCTGGAAAATGGCCGTGATAGCCATTGTTTAACCTTTTGTGGCGAACCGCTGCAACAGGCACAAGTGCTTTACGCACTATGGCTGGGTGCGAATCTGCAGGCCAAAATTTCGCGCAATTCCGAGCCACTGGAAAACGCGCTGGCACATGTAAAAACCATTATTGCGACGCCTGCCGTTTAGCAGGCATTTTTTATCACCAGACGACCGGGAGCCTTTATGTCATCTGAAAAACTGTATTCCCCACTGAAAGTGGGCGCGATCACGGCGGCAAACCGTATTTTTATGGCACCGCTGACGCGTCTGCGCAGTATTGAACCGGGTGACATCCCTACCCCGTTGATGGCGGAATACTATCGCCAACGTGCCAGTGCCGGTTTGATTATTAGCGAAGCCACGCAAATTTCTGCCCAGGCAAAAGGGTATGCTGGTGCACCTGGCATCCATAGTCCGGAACAAATTGCCGCATGGAAAAAAATTACCGCTGGCGTTCATGCTGAAAATGGTCATATGGCCGTACAGCTGTGGCACACCGGACGCATTTCTCACGCCAGCCTGCAACCTGGCGGTCAGGCACCGGTAGCGCCTTCCGCACTTAGCGCGGGAACACGTACTTCTCTGCGCGATGAAAATGGTCAGGCGATCCGTGTTGAAACATCCATGCCGCGTGCGCTTGAACTGGAAGAGATTCCGGGTATCGTCAATGATTTCCGTCAGGCCATTGCTAACGCGCGTGAAGCCGGTTTTGATCTGGTAGAGCTCCACTCTGCTCACGGTTATTTGCTGCATCAGTTCCTTTCTCCTTCTTCAAACCATCGTACCGATCAGTACGGCGGCAGTGTGGAAAATCGCACGCGACTGGTGCTGGAAGTGGTCGATGCCGGGATTGAAGAATGGGGTGCCGAACGCATTGGCATTCGCGTTTCGCCAATCGGTACTTTCCAGAACACAGATAACGGCCCGAATGAAGAAGCCGATGCACTGTATCTGATTGAACAACTGGGTAAACGCGGCATTGCTTATCTGCATATGTCAGAACCAGATTGGGCGGGGGGTGAACCGTATACTGATGCGTTCCGCGAAAAAGTACGCGCCCGTTTCCACGGTCCGATTATCGGCGCAGGTGCATACACGGTAGAAAAAGCCGAAACGCTGATCGGCAAAGGGTTAATTGATGCGGTGGCATTTGGTCGTGACTGGATTGCGAACCCGGATCTGGTCGCCCGCTTGCAGCGCAAAGCTGAGCTTAATCCACAGCGTGCTGAAAGTTTCTATGGCGGCGGTGCGGAAGGCTACACGGATTACCCGACGCTGTAATCCAACATTGCGAGCGGCGCAAAGCCGCCGCTATACTAAAACAACATTTTGAATCTGTTAGCCATTTTGAGGATATAAAGATGCGTCTTCTTCATACCATGCTGCGCGTTGGCGATCTGCAACGCTCCATCGATTTTTATACCAAAGTGCTGGGCATGAAACTGCTGCGTACCAGCGAAAACCCGGAATACAAATACTCACTGGCGTTTGTTGGCTACGGTCCGGAAACCGAAGAAGCGGTGATTGAACTGACCTACAACTGGGGCGTGGATAAATACGAACTCGGCACTGCTTATGGTCACATCGCGCTTAGCGTTGATAACGCCGCTGAAGCGTGCGAAAAAATCCGTCAAAACGGGGGTAACGTCACCCGTGAAGCGGGTCCGGTAAAAGGCGGTACTACGGTTATCGCGTTTGTGGAAGATCCGGACGGTTACAAAATTGAGTTAATCGAAGAGAAAGACGCCGGTCGCGGTCTGGGCAACTAATCTCCTGCCGGGCGTGAACTCATCGCGCCCGCATCTTTACTGCATCGACAAGTAATATTTGTCATAATGCGCGCTGCAATTTATCCGTATTAAGAGAATCAGATGTCCGATAACGCTCAACTTACCGGTCTGTGCGACCGTTTTCGTGGTTTTTATCCTGTTGTGATCGATGTTGAAACAGCCGGATTTAACGCCAAAACCGATGCGCTGCTTGAGATTGCCGCCATCACCCTGAAAATGGATGAACAAGGCTGGCTGATGCCGGACACCACATTACATTTCCACGTCGAACCATTTGTCGGCGCAAATTTGCAGCCAGAGGCCCTCGCCTTCAACGGCATTGACCCGAACGATCCCGATCGCGGCGCGGTCAGCGAATACGAGGCGCTGCACGAAATTTTTAAAGTTGTACGTAAAGGCATTAAAGCGAGCGGCTGTAACCGCGCCATTATGGTGGCGCACAATGCCAATTTTGATCACAGCTTTATGATGGCCGCCGCAGAACGCGCCTCGCTGAAACGTAACCCGTTCCACCCTTTCGCCACTTTTGACACTGCTGCACTTGCCGGGCTGGCACTCGGACAAACCGTATTGTCAAAGGCTTGCCAGACCGCTGGCATGGACTTCGACAGCACCCAGGCGCACTCCGCGCTGTACGACACCGAACGCACTGCTGTGCTGTTTTGTGAAATCGTCAACCGCTGGAAACGTCTGGGAGGCTGGCCGCTACCTGCCGCCGAAGAGGTGTAATCGAGTCGATGCCTGATGACATGCAATGATTCAGGCATCTATAGTGAGGCTATTCCACGCATCATGCATGATATTCACGGGGAATAGCGTTAATGGCAGATAATCTAAACCCTTCATCGCCCCTGCCGGACGTGTTTTCACCGGCGACCCGCGACTGGTTTCTTCGCGCCTTTAAACAGCCGACCGCTGTCCAGTCGCAAACCTGGCATGTGGCGGCGCGAGGCGAACATGCGCTGGTGATTGCACCGACTGGCTCCGGGAAAACGCTGGCAGCATTTCTCTACGCCCTCGATCAGCTCTTCCGCGAAGGCGGCGAAGATACCCGCGAGGCGCATAAGCGTAAAACCTCACGCATCCTCTATATTTCACCGATCAAAGCTCTGGGCAGCGACGTTCAGCGCAACTTGCAGATCCCGTTACAGGGTATTGCCGATGAACGGCGGCGGCGCGGCGAAACGGAAGTCAATCTTCGCGTGGGGATCCGTACTGGCGATACGCCTGCACAGGAACGCAGCAAACTCACCCGTAATCCGCCGGATATTCTGATCACCACACCCGAATCACTCTATCTGATGCTGACCTCCCGCGCGCGCGAAACGCTACGCGGCGTCGAAACGGTAATTATTGATGAAGTCCACGCGGTAGCAGGCAGTAAACGTGGTGCGCATCTGGCGTTAAGTCTGGAGCGGCTCGATGCGCTGCTCCACACCTCAGCACAGCGAATTGGCCTTTCTGCCACTGTGCGTTCAGCCAGCGATGTGGCAGCATTTCTTGGTGGCGATCGCCCGGTTACGGTAGTCAACCCGCCCGCAATGCGTCATCCGCAGATACGGATTGTCGTACCGGTCGCCAATATGGATGATGTCTCATCGGTCGCCAGCGGCACTGGCGAAGACAGCCATGCCGGCCGGGAAGGCTCCATCTGGCCATATATTGAAACGGGTATCCTTGATGAAGTGTTGCGCCATCGCTCGACCATTGTCTTTACTAATTCACGCGGGCTGGCGGAAAAACTGACGGCACGATTGAATGAGCTTTACGCCGCACGCTTACAGCGTTCCCCGTCTATCGCCGTTGATGCGGTCCATTTCGAGTCGACCTCCGGCGCAACCTCTAACCGTGTACAAAATAGCGACATTTTTATTGCCCGCTCACACCACGGCTCCGTCTCTAAAGAACAACGAGCAATCACCGAACAGGCGCTGAAATCGGGTGAATTACGCTGCGTGGTCGCAACCTCCAGTCTCGAACTGGGGATTGATATGGGCGCGGTGGATCTGGTGATTCAGGTGGCAACGCCGCTTTCTGTTGCCAGTGGGTTACAACGCATTGGACGTGCCGGACACGAGGTAGGTGGTATCTCCAAAGGGCTTTTTTTCCCCCGAACCCGGCGTGACTTAGTCGATTCCGCAGTCATTGTTGAGTGTATGTTCGCAGGCAGGCTGGAAAACCTGACACCACCGCATAATCCACTCGACGTCCTTGCGCAGCAAACCGTTGCCGCCGCGGCGATGGATGCATTACAGGTAGACGAATGGTACTCCCGCGTACGCCGTGCCGCACCGTGGAAAGATCTGCCAAGACGTGTTTTTGACGCCACGCTGGATATGCTTTCCGGGCGCTATCCCTCTGGCGATTTTTCTGCTTTTCGCCCCAAACTGGTCTGGAACCGGGAGACCGGGATATTGACCGCCCGACCTGGCGCTCAGCTGTTGGCGGTTACCAGCGGTGGCACCATTCCGGATCGTGGCATGTATAGCGTGTTATTACCCGAAGGTGAAGAACAGGCCGGTTCGCGGCGGGTGGGTGAACTGGATGAGGAGATGGTATATGAGTCGCGGGTGAACGACATTATCACTCTCGGCGCTACCTCATGGCGGATCCAGCAAATCACCCGCGATCAGGTGATTGTGACTCCTGCTCCAGGTCGTTCTGCCCGCCTTCCCTTCTGGCGTGGTGAAGGTAACGGACGTCCGGTAGAATTAGGCGAGATGATCGGCGATTTTCTCCATTTACTGGCGGATGGCGCGTTCTTTTCCGGGACTATTCCCCCGTGGTTGGCAGAAGAAAATACGATCGCCAATATTCAGGGGTTGATTGACGAGCAGCGCAACGCGACGGGCATCGTTCCGGGTAGTCGTCATCTTGTCCTCGAACGGTGCCGTGATGAAATTGGTGACTGGCGTATTATTTTGCACTCTCCCTATGGAAGACGGGTGCATGAACCCTGGGCGCTGGCGATTGCCGGGCGAATACATGCACTATGGGGCGCTGACGCGTCTGTGGTTGCCAGTGATGACGGCATTGTTGCGCGCATTCCTGACACCGATGGTAAATTACCTGATGCCGCGATTTTTTTGTTTGAACCAGAAACGTTGCTGCAAATTGTCCGCGATGCGGTAGGCAGCTCGGCACTTTTCGCCGCCCGTTTTCGCGAATGCGCCGCGCGGGCATTATTAATGCCGGGCCGCACGCCGGGCCATCGCACCCCGCTCTGGCAACAACGACTGCGCGCCAGTCAGTTGCTGGAAATCGCTCAGGGATATCCGGATTTTCCGGTCATTCTCGAAACCCTACGCGAATGTCTGCAAGATGTTTATGATCTTCCCGCGCTGGAACGTTTGATGCGTCGCCTGAACGGTGGCGAAATTCAAATATCCGATGTAACGACCACTACGCCCTCGCCTTTCGCCGCCAGTTTATTGTTCGGCTATGTCGCGGAATTTATGTACCAGAGCGACGCCCCGCTGGCAGAGCGCCGGGCATCCGTACTGTCGCTGGACAGCGAGTTACTGCGCAATCTACTCGGACAGGTCGAACCGGGGGAATTACTCGACCCGCAGGTCATTCGCCAGGTGGAAGAAGAGTTGCAACGACTGGCACCTGGCAGAAGAGCGAAAGGTGAAGAAGGATTGTTCGACCTGCTGCGCGAACTGGGTCCAATGACCGTTGAAGACCTGGCGCGACGGCATACAGGCAGCAGTGAAGAGATTGCGTCGTATCTGGAAAATCTTCTTGCAGTAAAACGAATCTTCCCGACGATGATTAGCGGGCAGGAGCGTCTTGCCTGTATGGATGATGCCGCCAGGCTGCGCGATGCCCTCGGCGTACGACTACCAGAGTCACTGCCAGAGATTTATTTGCACCGAGTCAGTTACCCGCTTCGCGACCTCTTTCTGCGCTATCTCCGGGCTCATGCTCTGGTCACAGCTGAACAACTGGCTCATGAGTTTAGTCTCGGTATTGCCATTGTCGAAGAGCAACTTCAGCAACTGCGCGAACAGGGGCTGGTGATGAATCTGCAACAAGACATCTGGGTGAGCGATGAAGTATTTCGTCGTCTGCGTTTGCGCTCGCTGCAAGCCGCCAGAGAAGCGACACGTCCCGTTGCGGCCACGACCTATGCGCGATTGCTGCTGGAACGTCAGGGCGTATTACCCGCCACCGATGGTAGCCCGGCACTCTTTGCCTCAACATCGCCAGGCGTTTATGAGGGCGTGGATGGCGTCATGCGGGTGATCGAACAGCTTGCAGGAGTCGGTTTACCCGCCTCACTCTGGGAAAGCCAGATCCTGCCTGCCCGCGTACGCGACTATTCGCCAGAAATGCTCGATGAATTACTGGCAACCGGTGCGGTTATCTGGTCGGGGCAAAAAAAGCTGGGTGAAGATGACGGTCTGGTGGCACTGCATCTACAGGAATATGCCGCAGAATCGTTCACTTCCGCCGAAGCGAATCAGGCGAATCGTTCGGCACTGCAGCAAGCGATAGTCACGGTTCTGGCTGACGGAGGAGCCTGGTTTGCACAACAAATCAGCCAACGGATACGCGATAAAATCGGCGAATCGGTTGATCCCTCAGCCATGCAAGAGGCGTTATGGGCGCTGGTCTGGCAAGGCGTCATCACCAGCGACATTTGGGCACCGTTACGCGCCCTCACCCACAGCAGTACCAACACACGCACCTCAACTCGCCGCAGTCACCGGGCTCGTCGTGGACGTTCTGTCTATGCGCAACCCGTCTCGCCGCGGGTATCTTACAACACACCAAAGCTTGCTGGACGCTGGTCGTTATTGCAGGTGGAGCCACTAAACGATACCGAAAGGATGCTGGCGCTGGCGGAAAATATGCTCGACCGCTACGGCATCATCAGTCGTCAGGCGGTGATAGCCGAAAATATCCCTGGTGGGTTTCCATCGATGCAAACGCTTTGTCGAAGTATGGAAGACTCCGGGCGAATTATGCGAGGTCGTTTTGTAGAAGGTCTGGGTGGCGCGCAATTCGCTGAACGTCTGACTATTGACCGATTGCGCGATCTGGCGACACAAACCGCGCAAACGCGCCACTATACACCAGTGGCGCTCTCCGCCAACGATCCGGCTAATGTGTGGGGAAATCTTCTGCCCTGGCCTGCACATCCGGCAACGCTGATACCAACGCGTCGGGCGGGTGCGCTGGTGGTCGTTTCTGGCGGCAAATTGTTACTCTATCTGGCGCAAGGTGGCAAAAAAATGCTGGTCTGGCAGGAAAAAGAGGAATTACTCGCCCCAGAGATTTTCCACGCGCTGACTACCGCACTGCGTCGCGAACCACGGCTGCGCTTTACGCTAACAGAAGTGAATGACCTACCGGTCCGGCAAACGCCGATGTTTACGCTGCTGCGTGAGGCGGGATTTTCAAGTTCGCCACAAGGACTGGATTGGGGATAGAGAAAGGACTGACGGATGCCCGTTCGCATCCGTCAGTATTGCAGGACGGATTATTCAGCGTCCGGCTCTTCAGACTTGTATTTAGCGGCAGTTTCTTTGATCAGCTGCTGCAGTTCGCCACGCTGATACATTTCGATCACGATATCACAACCGCCGACCAGCTCGCCGTCAACCCACAGTTGCGGGAAGGTCGGCCAGTTAGCATATTTCGGCAGTTCCGCACGAATGTCCGGATTCTGCAGAATATCAACATAGGCAAAACGTTCGCCACATGCGGCAAGCGCCTGGACTGCCTGGGCAGAGAAACCGCAGCTCGGCAGTTTCGGTGAACCTTTCATGTACAGCAGGATCGGGTTTTCAGCAATCTGGCGTTGGATTTTTTCGATAGTGGTGCTCATTGTCTTGCTTCCTCAAACTTCTTTACGGCAGTAATCTGACATTGTAGCGGGTCAGTGCGGCATCGGAAAATAACATTTTCATCACGCTTTTGCTATTTTATCCCTTTGCTCTATTTGTTGCATTTCAAATATTCGTTTCTTCCCTGACGCACGGCAAACTGGCGTATTTATAACCATTTTTAGCTTTCACTGCTGCATTTTTTTGCGCTCGCCAACGAAACGTATTTTTTAACAATAAAAGCTATTAACTTTCTCTTCTTCTATGCATTAGAATCATCAAGTTTTGTAAATCAGACGCAGGCATGATAGACCTGCCTTAACAGAGGGACGCTCAGTGGCGCGGATAAACCGTATTTCGATCACGCTCTGTGCTTTACTTTTTACCACCCTGCCTTTAACGCCTATGGCCCATGCTTCAAAGCAAGCCAGGGAGAGTTCTGCTACTACTCATATCACCAAAAAAGCAGATAAAAAGAAAAGCACGGCAACCACCAAAAAGACCCAGAAAGCCAGCCAGAAAACAGCGAAAAAAGCCGCCAGTAAAAGTACGATCAAAAGCAAAACCGCTTCTTCCGTTAAAAAATCTTCCATTACCGCTTCTAAAAACGCCAAAACTCGCAGCAAACACGCCGTCAATAAAACGGCCTCAGCCAGCTTTACCGAAAAGTGTACCAAACGTAAGGGCTATAAATCGCATTGTGTGAAAGTCAAAAATGCCGCGTCAGGAACTCTTGCCGACGCGCACAAAGCGAAGGTGCAAAAAGCCACGAAAGTGGCAATGAATAAACTGATGCAGCAAATTGGTAAGCCATATCGTTGGGGTGGCAGCTCACCGCGTACCGGTTTTGATTGCAGCGGCCTGGTTTATTACGCTTATAAAGATTTGGTGAAAATACGTATTCCGCGTACGGCGAATGAAATGTATCACCTGCGAGATGCAGCGCCAATCGAACGTAGTGAACTGAAAAACGGCGACCTGGTCTTTTTCCGTACTCAGGGACGCGGTACAGCCGATCATGTCGGCGTATATGTCGGCAACGGCAAATTTATTCAGTCACCGCGTACGGGTCAGGAAATTCAAATCACTTCTCTCAGTGAAGACTACTGGCAGCGCCACTATGTTGGCGCTCGCCGGGTAATGACCCCAAAAACACTTCGCTAAAACTTTACCCTGTTGTTACGGCAACAGGGTAAGTTCATCTTTTGTCTCACCTTTTAATTTGCTACCCTATCCATACGCACAATAAGGCTATTGTACGTATGCAAATTAATAATAAAGGAGAGTAGCAATGTCATTCGAATTACCTGCACTACCATATGCTAAAGATGCTCTGGCACCGCACATTTCTGCGGAAACCATCGAGTATCACTATGGCAAGCATCATCAGACTTATGTCACTAACCTGAACAACCTGATTAAAGGTACCGCGTTTGAAGGTAAATCACTGGAAGAGATTATTCGCAGCTCTGAAGGTGGCGTATTCAACAACGCAGCTCAGGTCTGGAACCATACTTTCTACTGGAACTGCCTGGCACCGAACGCGGGTGGCGAACCGACTGGAAAAGTCGCTGAAGCTATCGCCGCATCTTTTGGCAGCTTTGCCGATTTCAAAGCACAGTTTACTGATGCAGCAATCAAAAACTTTGGTTCTGGCTGGACCTGGCTGGTGAAAAACAGCGATGGCAAACTGGCTATCGTTTCAACCTCTAACGCGGGTACTCCGCTGACCACCGATGCGACTCCGCTGCTGACCGTTGATGTCTGGGAACACGCTTATTACATCGACTATCGCAATGCACGTCCTGGCTATCTGGAGCACTTCTGGGCGCTGGTGAACTGGGAATTCGTAGCAAAAAATCTCGCTGCATAATAACTGATGGCAAATGCAACATTGCCTGATGCGCTTCGCTTACCATGCCAACTCGGATGAAGCGTTAACACCGCATCCGGCAAGATAAATCGCACGTTGCCAGCAACTGTAACGCAGAAGGTTATCCTTCTGCGTTTTTGTTTAATTAGCTGTTGGCAACGCAAACTGCCTCAGGTTGTTTTCTGGCTGACATAAACACCAGCAATAATGCCAGTCCCGCGACAATCGCCCCCATCACCGGCACAAAGCTGTATCCCAGCCCAGCGGAAATTACCGCACCACCAGCAGCTGCTCCCAGCGCATTTCCAAGATTAAAGGCACCAATATTGACTGATGAAGACAGACCTGGCGCTTCACTGGCGACACGCATCACGCGCATCTGTAACGGCGGTACGACCGCAAAGGTTGCAGCTCCCCACACCACCATGCTAATAGCTGCGCCGAACTCATTGCGGGCCAGGAACGGGATTGCCAGCATAATCACCATCAGCAGCAACAAAAAGCCTTTCAACGTGCCATTAACTGAACGATCTGCCAGTTTGCCGCCGAGATAGTTACCGATAGAGAATCCGACACCAATCAGCACCAGCATTGCCGTGACGAACACCGGCGTTGCGTGGGTAATGCTTTGCAGTACCGGAGAGATATAGGTGTAGAGGGTAAACATTGCACCAGCTCCCAGTACCGTCGTCAGCAATGCAGACAGCACCTGCGGACGCATTAATACCGCCAGCTCTTTTTTCACTTCAGGTCGCGCCCCTGCGCCACCTTTAGGTAATGAGAAGAACAGACTTACCATTGAAATCACGCCCAGCACCGCCGTTGCCAGAAATGACATCCGCCAGCCGATGGTTTCGCCCAACCAGGTCGCTGCCGGAACGCCACCGATATTTGCCAGGGTTAACCCCATAAACATAGTGGCAACTGCGCTGGCCTGTTTATGTTTTGGCACCACGCTTGCGGCCACAACTGAACCCAAACCAAAAAATGCTCCGTGATTCAGGCTGGTCAAAATGCGTGAAAGCATGAGAGTCATATAATCCGGCGCGATGGCGGAAAGTACGTTGCCGAGCGTGAAAATCGCCATCAGGAAAATCAACGCACTGCGGCGAGCACGATGAGAAAGTAGAAGCGTCATCAGCGGCGCGCCAACCATTACGCCAACTGCATAGGCACTGATTAACATTCCGGCAGCGGGAATCGAGACATCCACACCGCGCGCAATGACGGGCAATAAGCCCATTGGCGAGAACTCCGTTGTCCCAATACCAAACGCGCCAATCGCCAGCGCCAGCAACGGATAGTTAATTTTCATGCCTTATCTCCACCTCTTCGCGTCATTACGCGATATTCATTAAAGTGGCGAAAGCATGACAGCAATCACAAAAAAATGAAAATAACAAAAAGAGAAAACACTTTTGCCATTTTGCTAACAAACAGGAAGGAGATGCGAGGGAGAACGCGCTCCCTCGAGAGGAAATCAGTGCAGCGCGGCAGTCAAACCCACGGCCACGATCAAACCGAGGACGATAATCGTTGTTACCAGTGAAAATTTAAGGTCGGTGCTCATCAAGTTTTCTCCTTTTTTATTACCACACAAAAAGTGATATTACGCATTTTTACACACTGTGATGAAAAAATCTCCCGTCATTTATAATGATAAGTGTTTTTACCACTTCCCCTTTTCGTCAAGATCGGCCAAAATTCCACGCTTACACTATTTGCGTACTGGCCATTGACCCCTTCCTGACGCTCCGTGTCGTTTTTCCGGCGTACCGCAACACTTTGGTTGTGCGTAAGGTGTGTAAAGGCAAACGTTTACCTTGCGATTTTGCAGGAGCTGAAGTTAGGGTCTGGAGTGAAATGGAATGGCAACAATAAAAGATGTAGCGAAACGAGCAAACGTTTCCACTACAACTGTGTCACACGTGATCAACAAAACACGTTTCGTCGCTGAAGAAACGCGCAACGCCGTGTGGGCAGCGATTAAAGAATTACACTACTCCCCCAGCGCGGTGGCGCGTAGCCTGAAGGTTAACCACACCAAGTCTATCGGTTTGCTGGCGACCAGCAGCGAAGCGGCCTATTTTGCCGAGATCATTGAAGCGGTTGAAAAAAATTGCTTCCAGAAAGGTTACACCCTGATTCTGGGCAATGCGTGGAACAATCTTGAGAAACAGCGGGCTTATCTGTCGATGATGGCGCAAAAACGCGTCGATGGTCTGCTGGTGATGTGTTCTGAGTACCCAGAGCCGTTGCTGGCGATGCTGGAAGAGTATCGCCATATCCCAATGGTGGTGATGGACTGGGGTGAAGCAAAAGCTGACTTCACCGATGCGGTCATTGATAACGCGTTCGAAGGCGGTTACATGGCCGGGCGTTATCTGATAGAACGCGGTCACCGCGAAATCGGCGTTATCCCCGGCCCGCTGGAACGTAACACTGGCGCAGGCCGCCTTGCCGGTTTTATGAAGGCGATGGAAGAAGCGATGATCAAGGTGCCGGAAAGCTGGATTGTGCAGGGTGACTTTGAACCTGAATCCGGTTATCGCGCCATGCAGCAAATCCTGTCGCAGCCGCATCGCCCTACTGCCGTCTTCTGTGGTGGCGATATCATGGCAATGGGCGCACTTTGTGCTGCTGATGAAATGGGTCTGCGCGTCCCGCAGGATGTTTCGCTGATCGGGTATGATAACGTGCGCAACGCCCGCTATTTTACGCCGGCGCTGACCACGATCCACCAGCCAAAAGATTCGCTGGGTGAAACTGCGTTCAACATGCTGTTGGATCGTATCGTCAACAAACGTGAAGAACCGCAGTCCATTGAAGTGCATCCGCGCTTGATTGAACGCCGCTCCGTGGCTGACGGCCCGTTCCGCGACTATCGTCGTTAATCACCCGTTGCGGGAGTCTCTTCCGGCTCCCGCAGCCACTCCTTATTCAGCGTCTCACTATCGCCGAGATACTCAAGCAACCAGGTTAACGCAGGCGACATATCATTTTGCTGCCATGTCAGACAACATGCCGAATCCGGGAAGGGGTTTTCCAGTTCTAGTGCTACCCACTTACCCTCATTAAGCCACGGTTTGGCGAAATGTGTTGGCACCATCCCTATGCATAATCCTGCCGAGATACAGGTTGCCGATGATTCCCAGTCAGGCACGACAAGTCTTTTTTGGTTATCCAGCAACCAGGTAATACGTTTAGGTAGCGTTCGCGAGGTGTCTTCGCGCACCAACGACGGCCAGTTGCGCAACGTATCATCGCTGAACGGGCCATCCATCAACGCCAGCGGGTGGTGACTGGCAACAACGCAACTCCAGCTTAGCATCCCCATATCCCGGAAGGCATAACGACCGCCTACCGGAATCGCGCGTGTTGCGCCAATCGCCAGTTCCACGCGCCCGTCGGAAAGCGCATCCCAGACACCGTTGAACACTTCCTGAAAGACAAGAAGTTCGACATCATCAAAATGGCGATAAAAATCAACGATCATCTGCCGTGTACGTTCTGGCCTGACAATATTATCCACTGCGATAGCTAACTGACCGCGCCAGCCGTTCGCTATCTGCTGACATTGCTGCCGGGTGATCTGCATTTTTTTGACAACAGAGCGCCCTTCTTTGAGAAACCACGCCCCGGCAGCGGTCAGTTCCACATCACGGTGACGTCGTTCAAACAGCGGCACCGCCAGCCACTCTTCCAGCTGACGCACGGTATAGCTGACCGCAGAAGGAACGCGATGCAACTCCTGTGCCGCAGCGCTAAAACTACCATTACGCGCTACCGCATCAACAACTTCGAGTGAATATTCTGACCACATAGTCTGCCTGCAAAATTTTTGAAACCAGTCATCAAATATTACCGTTTCACAACACTAATTTCACTCCCTACACTTTGCGGCGGTGTTTAATTGAGAGATTTAGAGAATATACATGCAACCTGGGAAAAGATTTTTAGTCTGGCTGGCGGGTTTGAGCGTACTCGGTTTTCTGGCAACCGATATGTATCTGCCTGCTTTCGCCGCCATACAGGCCGACCTGCAAACGCCTGCGTCTGCTGTCAGTGCCAGCCTTAGTCTGTTCCTTGCCGGTTTTGCCGCAGCCCAGCTTCTGTGGGGGCCGCTCTCCGACCGTTATGGTCGTAAACCGGTATTATTAATCGGCCTGACAATTTTTGCGTTAGGTAGTCTGGGGATGCTGTGGGTAGAAAACGCCGCTACGCTGCTGGTATTGCGTTTTGTACAGGCTGTGGGTGTCTGCGCCGCGGCGGTTATCTGGCAAGCGTTAGTGACGGATTATTATCCTTCACAGAAAGTTAACCGTATTTTTGCGACCATCATGCCGCTGGTGGGTCTATCTCCGGCACTGGCTCCTCTGTTAGGAAGCTGGCTGCTGGTCCATTTTTCCTGGCAGGCGATTTTCGCCACCCTGTTTGCCATTACCGTGGTGCTGATTCTGCCTATTTTCTGGCTCAAACCCACGACGAAGGCCCGTAACAATAGTCAGGATGGTCTGACCTTTACCGACCTGCTACGTTCTAAAACCTATCGCGGCAACGTGCTGATATATGCGACCTGTTCAGCCAGTTTTTTTGCATGGCTGACCGGCTCACCGTTCATCCTTAGTGAAATGGGCTACAGCCCGGCAGTTATTGGTTTAAGTTATGTCCCGCAAACTATCGCGTTTCTGATTGGTGGTTATGGCTGTCGCGCCGCACTGCAGAAATGGCAAGGCAAGCAGTTATTACCGTGGTTGCTGGTACTGTTTGCTGTCAGCGTCATTGCGACCTGGGCTGCGGGCTTCATTAGCCATGTGTCGCTAGTCGAAATCCTGATCCCATTCTGTGTGATGGCGATTGCCAATGGCGCGATCTACCCGATTGTTGTCGCCCAGGCGCTGCGTCCCTTCCCACATGCAACTGGTCGCGCCGCAGCGTTGCAGAACACTCTACAACTGGGTCTGTGCTTCCTCGCAAGTCTGGTAGTTTCCTGGCTTATCAGTATCAGCACGCCATTGCTCACCACCACCAGCGTGATGTTATCAACAGTAGTGCTGGTTGCTCTGGGTTACATGATGCAACGTTGTGAAGAAGTAGACTGCCAGAATCATGGCAATGCCGAAGTCGCTCATAGCGAATCACACTGATCTATATCGATATGCTTATACTTAGGCTGCTAACAAAATTTTGTTGTATGATTGAAATTAGCGGCCTATACTAATTTCGAGTTGTTAAAGCTACGATAAATATTATGTTTTTACGGGGACAGGATCGTTCCCGACTCGCTATGGATGGTCATTTCGGCAAGGGTTCCTCCTTTCCCTCTGTTCTACGTCGGATTATAGACTCGCGGTTTTTTCTGCGAGATTTCTCACAAAGCCCAAAAAGCGTCTACGCTGTTTTAAGGTTCTGATCACCGACCAGTGATGGAGAAACTATGAGTTCATCGTGTATAGAAGAAGTCAGTGTACCGGATGACAACTGGTACCGTATCGCCAACGAATTACTTAGCCGTGCCGGTATAGCCATTAACGGTTCTGCCCCGGCGGATATTCATGTGAAAAACCCCGATTTTTTTAAACGCGTTCTGCAGGAAGGCTCTTTGGGGTTAGGCGAAAGTTATATGGATGGCTGGTGGGAATGTGACCGACTGGATATGTTTTTTAGCAAAGTCTTACGCGCAGGTCTCGAGAACCAACTCCCCCATCATTTCAAAGACACGCTGCGTATTGCCGGCGCTCGTCTCTTCAATCTTCAGAGTAAAAAACGTGCCTGGATAGTCGGCAAAGAGCATTACGATTTGGGTAATGACTTGTTCAGCCGCATGCTTGATCCCTTCATGCAATATTCCTGCGCTTACTGGAAAGATGCCGATAATCTGGAATCTGCCCAGCAGGCGAAGCTCAAAATGATTTGTGAAAAATTGCAGTTAAAACCAGGGATGCGCGTACTGGATATTGGCTGCGGCTGGGGCGGACTGGCGCACTACATGGCATCTAATTATGACGTAAGCGTGGTTGGCGTCACCATTTCTGCCGAACAGCAAAAAATGGCTCAGGAACGCTGTGAAGGCCTGGATGTCACCATTTTGCTGCAAGATTATCGTGACCTGAACGACCAGTTTGATCGTATTGTTTCTGTGGGGATGTTCGAGCACGTCGGACCGAAAAATTACGATACCTATTTTGCGGTGGTGGATCGTAATTTGAAACCGGAAGGCATATTCCTGCTCCATACTATCGGTTCGAAAAAAACCGATCTGAATGTTGATCCCTGGATTAATAAATATATTTTTCCGAACGGTTGCCTGCCCTCTGTACGCCAGATTGCTCAGTCCAGCGAACCCCACTTTGTGATGGAAGACTGGCATAACTTCGGTGCTGATTACGATACTACGTTGATGGCGTGGTATGAACGATTCCTCGCCGCATGGCCAGAAATTGCGGATAACTACAGTGAACGCTTTAAACGGATGTTTACCTATTATCTGAATGCCTGTGCGGGTGCTTTCCGCGCCCGTGATATTCAGCTCTGGCAGGTCGTGTTCTCACGCGGTGTTGAAAACGGCCTTCGAGTGGCTCGCTAAAGGCTATTCTATCGCCCCCTCTCCGGGGGCGATTTCAGATCAGGCTTCTGTACCTGGTTGATTCATGGCATTTTCTCGTGCCGCCAGCACTCGTTCTACCGTATCTACCACTGCCTGAGTTTGTGGATCGATTTCAATGTTGACGCGTGCGCCAAGTTTTTTCTTCCCAAGAGTCGTGCGTTCCAGTGTTTCCGGAATTAAATGGACGCAAAAACGCGTTGGCGTGACTTCACCGACGGTCAGGCTAATACCGTCGATGCCAATAAATCCTTTGTACAGAATATATTTCATCAACTGACTATCCTGGACTTTAAACCAGATCTGGCGATTATTTTCCGAGGTTAATATTTTCGCCACTTCAGCGGTGGTCATAATATGACCTGACATTAAGTGTCCGCCAATTTCATCACTGAATTTCGCCGCACGCTCAACGTTTACCCAATCCCCCACTTTTAAATCGCCAAGATTGGTAATGCGTAACGTTTCTTTCATCAGGTCAAAACTGACATGGTTGCCGTTAATTTCCGTCACGGTCAGGCAGCAACCGTTATGCGCCACGGAAGCACCGGTTTCCAGACCGTCCAGCATGTGGTCGGGTAACTCCACCACATGTGTGCGAAAATTTGGTTTCTCGTCAATCGACACCAGTTTTGCGGTGCCCTGTACAATCCCCGTAAACATACTTACAACTCCTGAAATCAGTTAAGACATTCTGTTCAGCACAATAGCAGGTGGAAAACGCCCTTACCAGTGAAGGGGTAAGAATGACTATTTTTTCACTGGAGAATTAATAAATCCTCGCTACAATAGACTGAATTTCCCCTGCTTCTTCTTTTTGCTGCCCATTCAGGCGGCTTTTTAGTCTCTCATATAACTACAAATAAAAGGTGTTCACGTGCAGAAGTATATCAGTGAAGCGCGTCTGTTATTAGCATTAGCAATCCCGGTGATTCTCGCGCAAATCGCCCAAACTGCGATGGGTTTTGTCGATACCGTGATGGCGGGCGGCTATAGTGCCACCGACATGGCGGCGGTTGCTATCGGAACTTCTATCTGGCTTCCGGCGATCCTCTTTGGTCACGGACTGCTGCTGGCATTAACGCCGGTTATCGCGCAATTAAATGGTTCCGGTCGACGTGAGCGCATTGCGCATCAGGTGCGACAAGGTTTCTGGCTGGCAGGTTTTGTTTCCGTTCTCATTATGCTGGTACTGTGGAATGCGGGTTACATTATCCGTTCCATGCAAAACATCGATCCGGCTCTGGCGGACAAAGCCGTGGGTTATCTGCGTGCGTTGCTATGGGGCGCGCCGGGCTATCTTTTCTTCCAGGTTGCCCGTAACCAGTGTGAAGGTCTGGCAAAAACCAAGCCGGGTATGGTGATGGGCTTTATCGGCCTGCTGGTGAACATTCCGGTGAACTATATCTTTATTTACGGTCATTTCGGTATGCCTGAGCTCGGTGGCGTTGGTTGTGGCGTGGCTACTGCTGCGGTGTATTGGGTCATGTTCCTTGCCATGGTTTCTTACATTAAACGCGCCCGCTCGATGCGCGATATTCGTAACGAAAAAGGCACCGCTAAACCCGATCCTGCGGTTATGAAACGACTGATTCAACTCGGTTTGCCAATTGCGCTGGCGCTGTTCTTTGAAGTAACACTGTTTGCCGTCGTGGCTCTGTTAGTGTCTCCGCTAGGTATTGTTGATGTCGCAGGACATCAGATTGCCCTGAACTTTAGTTCACTGATGTTCGTACTTCCCATGTCGCTGGCGGCAGCGGTAACCATCCGCGTAGGTTATCGTCTGGGTCAGGGCTCAACGCTGGATGCGCAAACCGCTGCGCGGACCGGGCTTATGGTGGGTGTCTGTATGGCAACCCTGACGGCCATTTTCACGGTTTCACTGCGGGAGCAAATCGCCCTGTTGTACAACGACAATCCCGAGGTTGTAACGCTGGCTGCGCATTTGATGTTGCTGGCGGCGGTATATCAGATTTCTGACTCAATCCAGGTCATTGGCAGTGGGATTTTGCGTGGATATAAAGATACGCGTTCCATTTTCTATATTACCTTTACGGCTTACTGGGTGCTGGGCTTGCCAAGCGGCTATATTCTGGCACTGACCGATCTGGTCGTTGAACCTATGGGGCCAGCAGGCTTCTGGATAGGCTTTATTATTGGCCTGACGTCGGCAGCCATTATGATGATGCTGCGTATGCGGTTCCTGCAACGTCTGCCGTCAGCCATCATTCTGCAACGAGCAGCTCGCTAGTAAAGACAAGGCGCAACCTTCACGGGTTGCGCCTGTGTTTTTACGCAGGCTGGAGCGTTGCGCCAATCCCGTCTTCGTCTGGCTGTAGTTTCAGTGCGTTACACAGAGTTTGCCGACTGGCATCTGTTATCTCAACGTGTATATCCCCGGTAACTTCCCCTTTCACATTGATGAAGTCAGGTGAAATTTCTTTCGCACTGGTTTGCAGGCAAATGGCTCCCTCTCCACGCAGGCGTTTCACTTTCAGTTGCACATGCGTTGCCGCACCAGTGATTAGCCACAGTTTTCCGCCATTGAGATTGATGTTACCAACACTGAAAGTGACACTGTCACCTTTTACCGTACTGCCGTCGAGAATCAATACACCGCCCTGCTGTACAGTAATCGTTGATTGTTGCAGATCTGCGCCATAGCCAATAATCATTGAAGCGCCGTCCAGTAATGCAACACTACCGGTCAGTTCAACCGGTGCGCGATCTTCCTCTACGACAAAATTTTCGTCCGCGCTGGTGGGTGACAACAGGATCACTGTCCCACCTTGTATTACCGCATTTTCCAGCGTACCGGCATGCACTTCAGCCCGCCCCCCCACATTAACGGACAGGTTTTGCGTCTTACCGGAACTGTAGAGCTGAAGACCATCCGTACCCAGACGATAGATGCCTCCATTCTCAACAATAGTGTTAGAGTCTTCACCACCGAGATTATTCATGGTGCCACCAGCAAGCAATGTATCACTGGCTTTCCCCGCCAGCATAAAAACGCCGCCCTGATTAATCTCACAATTGCTGGCTTCCCCACCTGGATACACCAACAATTCACCACCTTCATCTACCACGACCGCTGAGGTTGTCCCATTGACCAACAGGCCACCCTCTTGATCGAGAATAATTTTTTCCGCGCGATGGCCTTCCAGTACACGCAGGTTACCGCCATTTTCCAGCAACAAACCGCAGGCATAACCTTTATCAACGCTGAATTCACCTTCGGGATGGCGGCCATTAACCGTAGCGAGCGTAGAGAGACTAATTGCGCCTCCCTCGGACTGAACAATATCTGTGGCAATGGCACCGTCGCTGACCGATAGCGTGCCATTGTTGCCGTACTGTGTGCATTTGGCGATCCCACCGGTTGCCACTTTCAACCAGCCAGCCCCCGTGACCACGGTATTTTCGGCTCTTCCGCCAGCTTCAACAATTAACTCACCTTCAGTAAGTTGCGTCGCGCCAATGACCTCGCCGGTCTTAACAATTTGCACGTTCCCGTCGCTCATCAAGTTTTTCGCATCAGATCCCATGATTTATTCCTTTGCTGCATCTGTGTGCCTTTATTGCTACCTAAGTGTAAAGGCTACGGAGGATTTATCCACGACAGATTTTGAGATGGTGGCAAACAACTCTGTTTAAACTCTGATACACGGATTATTGGGTTGTATCTGATGTAAATGCGATCCTGAATAAAAATCGCCCTTGCAAATCAACAAAATATAGCCAATTTGCTTAAAAGCTCTGCAAACGGTCGAAATAGCGCAGAAAATTACGTTTTGCCTCTTGCCACCTTCCCACTCTGCCGCTAATATTCGTCCCCGTTGTCACCTACAACGTTGCGTTCATAGCTCAGTTGGTTAGAGCACCACCTTGACATGGTGGGGGTCGTTGGTTCGAGTCCAATTGAACGCACCATCCTGCGTCCGTAGCTCAGTTGGTTAGAGCACCACCTTGACATGGTGGGGGTCGGTGGTTCGAGTCCACTCGGACGCACCAGATTTTCTTAATCTGGTCTTCTCCTTTTTTCCCTCTGTTTCTTCTCTGTATCCAATACGTTAAAAGATTTACACTGTCTTCGTATGCGTTATCAGAAGGAGAATCGCTATGGCAACTTTGTTACAACTTCATTTTGCTTTTAATGGCCCATTTGGCGACGCAATGGCTGAGCAGCTTAAACCGCTTGCTGAGTCGATTAATCAGGAACCTGGTTTTCTGTGGAAGGTATGGACAGAAAGTGAAAAGAACCACGAAGCCGGTGGGATCTACCTTTTCACTGATGAAAAAAGCGCCCTTGCCTATCTGGAAAAACACACTGCCCGACTGAAAAATCTCGGCGTTGAGGAAGTTGTCGCCAAAGTTTTCGATGTCAATGAGCCACTGAGTCAAATCAATCAGGCAAAACTCGCCTGACAGATTTTAATCAAGGGCGGTTAGCGCCCTTTTCATCCCTGTCTGAAATTTCTCAAATTCTAAAAATTTCAACCAAACTTATCTGATAACACTAAATTCGAAAGAATGCGTACAGGTAAGTAACAATGAAAAAAATTGCTATTGTGGGTGCCGGGCCTACGGGGATCTACACCTTATTCTCGCTTCTGCAGCAACAAACTCCACTTTCTATTTCTATCTTCGAGCAGGCTGACGAAGCCGGTGTCGGGATGCCATACAGTGATGAGGAAAACTCAAAACTGATGCTGGCAAATATTGCCAGTATTGAAATACCGCCGATTTATTGTACGTATCTCGAATGGCTACAAAAGCAAGAAGCCAGCCATCTCCAGCGTTATGGCGTCAAAAAAGAAACCTTGCACGATCGTCAGTTTTTACCGCGAATTCTGCTGGGCGAATATTTCCGCGATCAATTTTTACGATTAGTAGACCAGGCACGACAGCAAAAATTTGCGGTGGCTGTTTATGAATCATGCCTGGTTACCGATCTGCAAATTACAAATGCTGGCGTCATGCTCGCTACAAATCAGGATTTACCCAGCGAGACGTTTGATTTAGCAGTGATCGCCACGGGTCACGTCTGGCCTGATGAAGAAAAAGTAACCAGAACGTACTTTCCCAGCCCGTGGTCAGGCCTGATGGAAGCAAAGGTCGATGCGTGTAACGTGGGTATTATGGGAACA
This sequence comes from Escherichia sp. WS547, assembly GCF_046486065.1. NCBI lineage: Bacteria > Pseudomonadati > Pseudomonadota > Gammaproteobacteria > Enterobacterales > Enterobacteriaceae > Escherichia > Escherichia sp. WS547. The sequence continues at coordinate 97,169 of NZ_JBJQMA010000007.1, forward strand.
TCCTTGAGCGGACTGGATGCGGCAATGGCAGTGGCTATTCAGCATGGTTCGTTCATTGAAGATGATAAACAACACGTCATTTTTCACCGCGATAACGCAAGTGAAAAGCTAAATATTACGTTAATGTCGCGCACAGGTATTTTACCCGAAGCCGATTTCTATTGCCCTATTCCCTACGAGCCCTTACACATCGTCACTGATCAGGCATTAAATGCTGAGATTCAAAAAGGCGAATATGGTCTTTTGGATCGGGTATTTAGATTGATAGTAGAGGAAATCAAGTTTGCTGATCCAGGCTGGAGCCAACGCATAGCCTTAGAGAGCCTGAATGTCGATTCCTTTGCTCAAGCCTGGTTTGCCGAGCGCAAACAACGCGACCCATTCGACTGGGCAGAAAAAAATCTCCAGGAAGTCGAACGCAATAAACGAGAAAAACATACTGTTCCCTGGCGTTATGTCATTCTGCGCCTGCATGAAGCAGTACAGGAAATTGTTCCACATCTGAATGAACACGACCATAAACGGTTCAGTAAAGGCCTTGCCCGGGTTTTCATCGATAATTATGCGGCAATCCCTTCAGAGTCTATTCGTCGACTACTGGCCTTACGTGAAGCGGGAATCATTCATATTCTCGCCCTCGGTGAAGACTACGAAATGGAAATTAATGAGTCGCGCACCGTCCTGAAAACGGAAGACAACAGCTACTCGTTTGACGTTTTTATTGATGCCCGTGGGCAGCGTCCGCTTAAAGTGAAAGATATTCCTTTCCCTGGACTACGCGAACCATTACAGAAAACAGGGGATAAAAACCCTGATGTTGGCGAAGATTATACGTTACAGCAACCCGAAGATATTCGTGGGCGCGTAGCGTTCGGCGCGTTGCCCTGGTTAATGCACGACCAGCCTTTCGTTCAGGGACTTACGGCATGTGCAGAAATTGGTGAGGCGATGGCTCGGGCTGTCGTAAAACCTGCCTCCCGTGCACGTAGGCGTCTTTCGTTTGATTAAAGGTAAAGCTATCAGCACTCAACAAACTGATGCTGTTCATTAAGACGATAGCGGACTCCGGCTCGAATATTGTTTTCACCTTCAATGGCGACGGCGAAGCGAACTCTTTCGCCGTCATGATATGCCAGTGCGGCGCTTCCCCCTGGCCCGAGAATAATTGAGTCGACCACGCCCGTGCTCACTATTGTTGAATCTTCACCGCTGGCAATGATGTGTACATTGTCGCCGCTGTTGGCAATTCTGGCGTTTGCGCCAAAGCTGGCGATTTGCACCAGGTCACCATTACTGGCGACATGACACCGTTCACCCAATGTACAAACGCGTACTCGCATTCCGGTATTCGCAATCCGACTACTATCTCCAGCGCTGCTTATCCGCGAAGAATTACCGGTTACAGCAACCCGTGCGCGTTCACCGGAGCTGCCAATGTGACTGTTAAAGCCGACACTTCCAATCCGCACGCTATAACCCATACTGGCAATTTGCGCGGCATACCCAGCGGTTGCGATTCTGGCATTATCCTCACAACAGCCGATGCGAGCATGATCGTCGCTGCGGGCAAACTGACTGCAAAATGCTCTCTCTCCGGGATCTGTGGCCAGTTTTTGCATAGAAGAAACTTCCTGATGCGCGAAGTTTTCATCCGCCAGCCATTTTTTCCACGCATACTCAACCAGACTCTCCGCCCAGTCCGTATATCCTTCCTCAATCAGTGCATGATGAATATCGGCATAACTACCACCGCGTGGGAAATGGCGCAGGAACCAGCGATACATCACCGCTCCGATACGCCATTCTCGCAGGTCTGCTCGTGTAATGATCATTCGTTAGTGCCGGTGATAGCCATCGACCATGCTTTTAAAGGTTTCGTGTGGCGTACGCCCCGTGGTGCAAAGATAAAGATGACCGAAGATAAAAAAGAGGCTTATAAATGCCAGAGCAAAATGCGCCTGCAATAACCAGTATCTTACGCCAGGAAACACATCTCCCACGGCTTGCGGATAGAGACACAGCAGCCCCGTCAATAGTAACAACGGCAGCAATCCATACATGACACCAATATAGGCAACCTGCTGTAAGGGATTAAATTTAGACTGGGTTGTTGCCGGGAAAGGATGTTCTTCCCCCTGCATAATGCCAAACAAATAAAATCGCGTTTGTTTTGCCGCTCGCTCCAGCCACCCCTGACGACGAATGCGATAGTGGTGACCATTACCCCCAACGGCATTGATCAGAACAAAGCCGAGCCAACATGCCAGTAACAAAAATCCGCAAACTTCATGCACCGCAACCAGACTTTTAACCGCAGTTGCGCCCACCAGCGCAAAGTGATTTATCAGCCCACTTGCCAGCAACAATACAAAGAGTAACGCATTCGACCAGTGCCATAATCTGACCGCTTTGCTGTAAAGATAAACCTTCTCACCATGGTCGGTGGCTGATTTCTTCACGCCACGAGCACGAAGCAAGGCATGCAGCCCCAGCACCAACCACATCCCAACCAGCAATAGTCCGGCAATGATCAACCACACCGGCCAAAATTCGGGAGTGAATTGTGGCACATAGTTCGCCAACTGGCTCTGAAACTGTTCAGCATGTTGCGACGGGTTCATACATTTTCCTTTTTAATCAAATGTTGACCGAACCGGCGATACAGGTGCGGTTTCCCGGCACCAGGTAGCTGATATTGATAGTATTTATTTTCCTGCAACCACGCCTGAATTTCTGGGCTATCTTCGCGACCAAAGATCAATGCGTGTTCCGGACAGGCGCTGACGCAAATGGGCGGAAAGCCTTTTGCCAGTCGGGACTCAGCGCAGAAATCACATTTATCTGCCACTTTAGTGACAGGGTTAAGGTAGCGAACCTGGTAAGGACAAGCGCCAATGCAATAACTGCAGCCGATGCACTGCGATTTTTCTACCCGCACGATCCCCTGCTCATCACGCCACGACGCCCCTGTCGGGCATACGTCGATGCAAGGAGCATCTTCACAGTGCTGGCATGACTGGCGAAAATAGTGATACTGCGTTTCGTTGTCGTTATCGGTGACTGGAATGTGTGCTATCGATAAACGGCTTCCCTGAGCGGGGACGTGGTTAGTTTTACGGCATGCGCGGGCGCAAATATTACAGCCATTGCACCGTGACTCGTCATGAATCATGGCATACCGAACTTTCTTTTCTTGCCTCGTGTTCGCTAACAGAGAAGACGCAGAACCAGTAAAAAAGATTACTGTTCCCATCCCCAGAACAAATTTGCGTCGAGTGAAGGACATCTGATTATCCCCTAATGCAGTGGCTGCAACTGTCCACCCTATCCATGACATCTCCCTGAAATTTCAGGGGTTCTGAAACTGCTCTACCTCGAACCATTCGCATAAACCATACGCCTTGCCATAGGTCATAAATCGCTCGCTAAACAAGTACAACACCGCCGTCGATGACTCCACCTGCCGTATATCAGCATATTCAGGTGCAATATCCATCGCGGCGATCGCGGATTCGATCTGCGCTTCCTGGAAGTAATATGGCGCTTGCATCAGCATGGCGACTTTGTAAGGACGAGGATACGTCTGGCACTCAAAACGAACGGCGTGTGCAATGGCGCGACAAATGTCCTGCTCCACAACTTGCAAAGACATCGCCGCGTAGTTTTCACTCATGGCCTGAGTTGAGTAATAGTAATCATCCTGGCTTCCCGTCAAACAAGCGATATCCGCGTGGTCTCCGTTCTGCTTAATGCTTTCCAGCAAAACTGACAGTTCCTCTTCTGCAACCGAATAGGGTGGCGAGAGAAACACGGCGCGCGCCACCAGCTGCCCAGCCGCAGAATGCTGACGAATGAACTCTGCCAGGATTTCAGCAGGTTCTGGTTCGGTTACCGTATCAACGGGGTGACGCATCCCCTGCAACCATTGCCGCTTCGCCTCGTCAATTTCGCTGACTTCCGCTAACGGCAATTCATCCTGATGGTTCATCTCACCCATTCCTTACGCAGGCAGTAGATTGTGTGCTGCCAGATCGGCGGCAATATCTTCCAGCCCCAGACGCTGCAATGTTTCACGGGTCGGACAACCAAGCTGTGGGTCCCAGCCCATTTCTTTGTAGAACATCGTGAGCGAAGCATGCATATCGTCACGGTCCATTTTGTCCGTACCTTCAGTAAAGACCGGGATCTGAGGATCCTTGTCGAATACCCAGGAACAGATAAGATCGTGTTCATTACGCATATCTTTGGTTTGCATCAGTTTTACCGTGTAGGCGCGATGCAACGTAAAGATACGCTCTGCAGCTAAATCTAATTTTTCCTGAGTCATCTCTTCGCCAGTGATCGCTTTGAAGAATTTGGCTTCAAGCGCCAGATCGCCCCGGTAATTACGGCTTTTCAGCGGCGAAACGGTCATTGGCCAGACCCAGTTGCACAGGGTGACGGCGTTATGCAAACAGACCCGCAACAGCGACCACTTAGCATATTTAATTTTTACGTCATTGATTGGCGTGTAGTTTTTGGTTTCATCGTAAGCATCTTCAGAACCAAAAAGTTCTTTCGCCACTTCACGTTGCAGTTTCAATGGCAAGCCGGAACCAATAAAGTTGATATGGGTATGCGTCATGCAGTCACGGTTGAACATACAGTTAACAATGGAACCGACCTGCGCTGACGCTTCATTGGCATGGTGAACCGGATAGCCAAATGGCGACCAGAGTTTATTTTTCGCGTAGCCCCAGTACTCTTCACCCAAATTCCAGCGTTCTGCGATAGCATATGAACCATCAGCCAGGTGACTCAGCTCACCCACACGATGCGCCAGACGGTAGTAAAAATCTTTAATGAAGTTAACGTCACCCGCTTCCAGTTGATCCCAGCGAATTTCCGCATACTCTTCAGCTGGTAGAACACGCTTGAACACCCCTTTGCTGTAACAATAAGTAAAGTCGCGATGCAGCTGCCCATAGTTACACCATAGGCCGTAGTCATCGAATAGATTCAGACCAACCAGGTTACCAATCACACGACCATCGTCTTTATCTTCAAAATCTTTCGGCCCGTTTGGGAAGATGGTGGTATGGACAAAGTTTGCTACACAAGTGTTACCACCGGTTCCAGGCACGCCAAACTCTTTCACCCGAGGAATATTCATTTGGGTCATACAACGGATCGGGCAAGAGTGGCAGCCGCTCATTTTTACTGTGTATTTCTCTGCCGCCGGACCTAAGTCAAAAACGGATTTATAGGTACGAAAGCCGACCGTGTTCTGATTGCCTGGCGGAATCTCACCCGTTTCAATCGGACCACCTTCAGCCGCGCCCCAAAACAGCCCTTTACGTGCTGTCCAACGTGACTTGGGATCTGAATACTCTGCCCACGATTGCGGCGTACTTGGCACGACATGGTTGTTATTCGCACCGATAAGTTCAGTCATCATGTAATCGTTGAGACGCTTCATCTCCTGACGATCGGCAATGTTGACCCCTTTCGTCCCTTCAACCGCAATCGCTTTCAGGTTTTTCGAACCCATTATTGCGCCAGTTCCCGCACCACCGCTGTGGTTACGGCTATTCAACATGCCAGAGAGAGGAACAAGGTTTTCCCCAGCCTGACCAATAGCCGCCACACAGGTTTCCGGACTGGTCAAGCGACAAATTTCTTCCGTCGTTGCGCGCGTCCCTTTTCCCCATAAGAAATCCGCTTTTTCCAGGCTAACTTTGTCATCTTTAATATTCAGCCATACCGGTGATTTCGCTTTCCCTTCGATAATAATGACGTCGTAGCCAGCGAATTTCATTTGCGCTGCAAAAAAGCCCCCCATATGGGCATCGACGACTAAATTTCCTTTGGTAAAAGTAGAAAGTGAGGTGATATTTACGCGAGAACTGCAGGGGGCACCAGATCCAGTTAATGGGCCGGTAGCAAAGACTAATTTATTCGCTTCATCGAAAGGTTTCGTGCCTGGCGGTACTTCGTCATACATAATTTTGTAGCCGAAGCCCATACCACCGACAAAACTTTTAAACTTACTGGAATCTTCGAGGGTAATATTTCCTGTCGTGAGATTGACTCTTAATATATTACCTGTCCAACCGTTAGCCATGATTTTTTCCTTTGCAAGATTCACACAGTAATGTCTTTCCACTCGATAATTTTTAACGCCCCTGTTGGGCAGGCGTTTGCGCATTCACCGCATAACACACATTTCGAGGATTTTTTACTTTCGGTATTTACGGTGGCCATCATCCACGGGCACGCCGTCGTACAGGCGCTACAGCCAATACAACGTTTATGATCGACGGTAATACAGCCTTCTTCCTGTTGCCAGGTAATCGCACCAATCGGGCAGACGTTCATGCATTGCGGCTCTTTGCATTGACGGCAGGTGTCCGCGGTATAGTTGAGATCGCCATACAGGCCGCCGCCAGAGCCAACCCCGTTGTCGCCAAAGAAATAATTGCGATGGATTTTGATACGGGAGAAGAATGTCCCTACTGAGCCATCGTTGAAGTTGGTACAAGAGATTTCACAGCGGTGGCAACCCGTGCATCGAGCACGTTGGGTCACCAGCACCCCTTTGGGTGTATTTATCAACCCTACTGTGCCGCTATCAATATCTTCCTGTTTGCAACCCAAAAGTGACAGTAACGCAGGGGCAATTGTTAAACCAGCGAGGCCTTTTCCTGATATACGCAAGAATTCTAATCGCGTTAAGCCAATATCTAATAGTGGACGATCAACCGGGTTCATTTATTTCGCATCCTCTTCGCAAACACAGTGCTGACAATTCAGCAGACTGATATTAAGCATTCAACTAATACGCTGCTGACTCTGTCCCCAACACCAGATATTTTCCCTAACCTGATAGTGTATGAGAAAAGATTTAACGCCGATAAACCAATCCTTTATGGTTAGGAGAAAAAATAATGTGATTATTCTGGGCCCTTAACATTGATCGTTATCAATTAAAATCACAAAGCAAGAAATTATAAGTGAACTGATATTTATTATCATTTGAAATAAATTTAACTTAAACGACAATTATTTGTGACGTTCATTGCAGAAAATAAAAATAACATTATCGCTATAAATTAAAATACATACCGAAATTCGTATAATTTCAGCAGTTGTTATTTAGAATGATTAACTGGACCGCAACTGAAGCAAGAATATCAGGATGAAGCTTATCGCCTCATCCTGAATGGTCATTTTACCAGTGCGTTAATGACGGTTTCCATCGCCTGCTTTTCCAGCTCACTGCGCTGAATGCGTTTATTGGCTAATGCTGTACGTAATACGCCTGCGATAACAATATGCTTTGGTTCCTGCCCCAGATCGCGCATTTCCAGCACAACTTTACCGACAACTCTGCACATTTCTCGGTACAGTTCATCCTCTTTTGTCCGATTTCCCATTCTTTATACCTATTTATCATGCCAACTATCAGCATATATCAATCTAACCAATTAGACAAAAATCAAACAAAATCAGACAAATAACGCGATAAATTATTTTAACTGTAGCAATTGAGCGATGATGTATTTATACACCGGATGAACTTTCACTTATCTTCACAGTGACAACCCCGGCACCAGACGTTGCGCAAACAGCGAAGTTTTTGCGTAACCTTTTCCCTGGAACGTTAAATCTTTGATAACAATTTATTGTCTTACAAGTTGTATATTTTTTGAAACGCTGTTTTTGTTTTCCTTTTGGATTAATTTCAGCGTATAATGCGCGCCAATTGACTCTTGAATGGTTTCAGCACTTTGGACTGTAGAACTCAACGACTCAAAAACAGGCACTCACGTTGGGCTGAGACACAAGCACACATTCCTCTGCACGCTTTTTCGATGTCACCTATCCTTAGAGCGAGGCACCACCACTTTCGTAATACCGGATTCGCTTTCCGGCAGTGCGCCCAGAAAGCAAGTTTCTCCCATCCTTCTCAACTTAAAGACTAAGACTGTCATGAAAAAGACCAAAATTGTTTGCACCATCGGACCGAAAACCGAATCTGAAGAGATGTTAGCTAAAATGCTGGACGCTGGCATGAACGTTATGCGTCTGAACTTCTCTCATGGTGACTATGCAGAACACGGTCAGCGCATTCAGAATCTGCGCAACGTGATGAGCAAAACTGGTAAAACCGCCGCTATCCTGCTTGATACCAAAGGTCCGGAAATCCGCACCATGAAACTGGAAGGCGGTAACGACGTTTCTCTGAAAGCGGGTCAGACCTTTACTTTCACCACTGATAAATCTGTTATCGGCAACAGCGAAATGGTTGCGGTAACGTATGAAGGTTTCACTACTGACCTGTCTGTTGGCAACACCGTACTGGTTGACGATGGTCTCATCGGTATGGAAGTTACCGCCATTGAAGGTAACAAAGTTATCTGTAAAGTGCTGAACAACGGCGACCTGGGTGAAAACAAAGGTGTGAACCTGCCTGGCGTTTCCATTGCCCTGCCAGCACTGGCTGAAAAAGACAAACAGGACCTGATCTTTGGTTGCGAACAAGGCGTAGACTTTGTTGCTGCTTCCTTTATTCGTAAGCGTTCTGACGTTATCGAAATCCGTGAGCACCTGAAAGCGCACGGCGGCGAAAACATCCACATCATCTCCAAAATCGAAAACCAGGAAGGCCTCAACAACTTCGACGAAATCCTCGAAGCCTCTGACGGCATCATGGTTGCGCGTGGCGACCTGGGTGTAGAAATCCCGGTAGAAGAAGTTATCTTCGCCCAGAAGATGATGATCGAAAAATGTATCCGTGCACGTAAAGTCGTTATCACTGCGACCCAGATGCTGGATTCCATGATCAAAAACCCACGCCCGACTCGCGCAGAAGCCGGTGACGTTGCAAACGCCATCCTCGACGGTACTGACGCAGTGATGCTGTCTGGTGAATCCGCAAAAGGTAAATACCCGCTGGAAGCGGTTTCTATCATGGCGACCATCTGCGAACGTACCGACCGCGTGATGAACAGCCGTCTCGAGTTCAACAATGACAACCGTAAACTGCGCATTACCGAAGCGGTATGCCGTGGTGCCGTTGAAACTGCTGAAAAACTGGATGCTCCGCTGATCGTGGTTGCCACCCAGGGCGGTAAATCTGCTCGCGCAGTACGTAAATACTTCCCGGATGCCACCATCCTGGCACTGACCACCAACGAAAAAACGGCTCATCAGTTGGTACTGAGCAAAGGCGTTGTGCCGCAGCTGGTTAAAGAGATCACTTCTACTGATGATTTCTACCGTCTGGGTAAAGAACTGGCTCTGCAGAGCGGTCTGGCACACAAAGGCGACGTCGTAGTTATGGTTTCTGGTGCACTGGTACCGAGCGGCACTACTAACACCGCATCTGTTCACGTCCTGTAATATTGCTTTTGTGAATTAATTTGTATATCGAAGCGCCCTGATGGGCGCTTTTTTTATTTAATCGATAACCAGAAGCAATAAAAAATCAAATCGGATTTCACTATATAATCTCACTTTATCTAAGATGAATCCGATGGAAGCATCCTGTTTTCTCTCAATTTTTTTATCTAAAACCCAGCGTTCGATGCTTCTTTGAGCGAACGATCAAAAATAAGTGCCTTCCCATCAAAAAAATATTCTCAACATAAAAAACTTTGTGTAATACTTGTAACGCTACATGGAGATTAACTCAATCTAGAGGGTATTAATAATGAAAGCTACTAAACTGGTACTGGGCGCGGTAATCCTGGGTTCTACTCTGCTGGCAGGTTGCTCCAGCAACGCTAAAATCGATCAGCTGTCTTCTGACGTTCAGACTCTGAACGCTAAAGTTGACCAGCTGAGCAACGACGTGAACGCAATGCGTTCCGACGTTCAGGCTGCTAAAGATGACGCAGCTCGTGCTAACCAGCGTCTGGACAACATGGCTACTAAATACCGCAAGTAATAGTACCTGTGAAGTGAAAAATGGCGCACATTGTGCGCCATTTTTTTTGCCTGCCATTTACCGCTACTGCGTCGCGCGTAACATATTCCCTTGCTCTGGTTCACCATTCTGCGCTGACTCTACTGAAGGCGCATTGCTGGCTGCGGGAGTTGCTCCACTGCTCACCGCAACCGGATACCCTGCCCGACGATACAACGCTTTATCGACTAATTTCTGATCTACACCCTTATTGTCTTTAAATTGCGTAAAGCCTGCTGGCAGTGTGTATGGCATTGTCTGAACGTTCTGCTGTTCTTCTGCTGATAGTGGTCGATGTACTTCAACATAACGCATCCCGTTCGGTTCCACGGAATATTTCACCGGTTCGTTGATCACTTTCACCGGCGTTCCCGTCCGCACGCTGGAGAATAAGGCTTTAATATCCGGCGCATTCATGCGAATACAGCCCGAACTGACGCGCAAACCGACGCTGTCCGGCGCACTGGTGCCATGAATGAGGTATTCGCCATTACCATGCGCGAGGCGCAGTGCGTAACGTCCTAGCGGGTTATTTGGCCCGGCAGGAACGACTGGCGGTAATTTAATGCCACGCTCCAGCGAACGCTGACGAATGCCCGCCGTAGGCGTCCAGGTTGGGTTAGGGATTTTCTGCCCCACACGCGTTTCCATCACTGGCGTTTCCAGCCCCTGCAAACCAATACCTATCGGATAGACCTGCACGATATTTTCTCCCGGCGGATAATAATAAAGGCGCAGCTCTGCCAGGTTAACGATAATCCCCTGACGCGGCGCATCAGGTAATAACAGTTGCGAAGGAATAGTTATCGTCGTACCGGGTTTTGGCACCGGGGCGATAGTGTTATTGGCTTCAAGGATCAACATTGCCGCAGTATCAAAACGTCGGGCGATGGCCTGAAGGTTTTTATCCCCTTCCTGCACCGTATACGTTTGATTTTGCCCAACCAGTCGGCTTCCGGTTGGTGGTAGCGGATAATCAACCGCCCAGGCAGCCTGGATGGCGCTAAAAGCGCCGATAAGCGTGAGTGTAAGCAGAGACGCGCGTTTCATTGTAAACCTCCTGTATTTGCCGGAGACTCACGCTGAAACGTCGGATGGCGCTTATGTTCACCTGAAACCGAAACACTCCTGTGCAGGTCAGTGTAAACATTGACCATCCGGCAATGTGAGCCAACCGGATGAAAGCTGTCCCTTTAGTTTAGCTAAGTGCAGCGGCTTTGGCGCGAATTGCGCGAATCATCGCTTCCAGACCTTGTGAACGAGATGGGGTGAGATGTTGGGTCAGCGCCATTTTTTCAAACCACGGACGCACATCGAAATTGACAATATCCTGCGGCGTCATCTGATCGTAGAGAATAAAGACGACCGCAATAAGCCCTTTCACAATCGCCGCATCGCTGTCACCCTGCAATTCAATAATTCCCTGCGCATTCTGGCGCATGACAATCCACACCTGACTCTGGCAGCCCTGAATGCTATTTTGTGGGCTTCGGTCTTCGTCGCGTAATTCTGGCAGACGCTGGCCCAGCTCAATAATGTAGAGATATTTCTCTTCCCAGTTGGCGCAGCGTAAAAAATTACGCAGCAATTTTTCTTTATCCGGCAATAAAGCCATAGTGCCTCCCTGTTATCCCAGCAAACGGTGAATACGTTGCAGGCCGGTCACCAGACGATCCACTTCTTCATGGGTGTTATACATGGCCAGCGACGCCCGACACATAGCAGGAACGTTGTAATAGGCCATCAATGGCATTGCGCAGTGATGTCCGGTACGCACAGCAATGCCGTAGTTATCGAGAAAACTGCCAACATCATAGGCGTGGTGTTTACCGAGATTAAAAGCAATAACGCCAAGCCTGTTCTGCGGGCCATAGAGAGTGAGATCCGGTACAGATTCCAGCTGTGATAGCGCGTAGTGCATCAGATTCTGTTCATACTCGGCTATGTTATTAAGCCCCAGCGCCGACACATACTCCAGCGCCGCGCCAAGACCAATGATGCCCCCGGTATTGGGTGTACCGGCTTCAAACCGCCACGGTGCTTTGGTCCAGGTAGTGCCTTCACTCAGGCTGACGGTGGCGATCATAGAACCGCCCCCTTCCCACGGCGGCATCTCCTGTAGCAAGGCTTCTTTGACATAAAGAATGCCAATCCCAGTGGGGCCATACAGTTTATGCCCGGAGAACACGTAAAAATCGCAATCCAGCGCCTGAACGTCCACCGGATGATGCATCACCGCCTGAGCGCCATCCACCAGTACTTTTGCGCCATGCTGATGCGCAAGCGTGATCATTTCCGCCAGCGGATTTTCCGTTCCCAGCACGTTGGAGACATGAGTAATTGCCAGCAGGCGAGTTTTCTCATCAAACAGCGTAGGTAGCGTCTCCAGTTGCAACGTACCGTCGGGATTGAGCGGGATCACACGCAGCTCTGCGCCAACGCGTGCGCAAAGCATCTGCCAGGGAACAATGTTAGCGTGGTGCTCCATCTGACTGATGATGATGTTATCGCCCGCCCGCACATTGCTGTTACCCCAGCTATTGGCGACCAGATTGATCCCTTCCGTCGTGCCGCGGACGAACACCAGCTCTTCCGCCGAACGGGCATTAATAAACAGCGATGCCCGCTTGCGCACGTTCTCCATTTTCTCGGTCGCCTGGGCGCTTAAGGTATGAATACCGCGATGCACCGCCGCGTAGCCATGACGATAAAACTCGGCCTCGGCGTCAATCACCTGGCTCGGTTTCTGTGCACTGGCGGCGCTGTCGAGATAAGCCAGCGGCAAACCGTTTACCTCACGCGAAAGCACCGGAAAGTCGGCCCGCACTTTGTCGACGGAATAAGTCATCTTGCACCTCCTGGCAGCCGTTGACCGATTCGGGCCAGCACCTGCTGTTTAAGCCCCTCATCACGCAGTGCTTCCGTCAGTTCGGCAGCGAAGGCGTAAATGATCATCTGCTGGGCATCCTGCTGATTGATCCCGCGCGAGCGCAGATAGAACATCTGTTCGTCATCAATACGCCCCACCGTCGCGCCGTGGCTGCATTTCACATCATCTGCATAGATTTCCAGCTGCGGTTTCGTATCCACTTCCGCCAGTTTGCCCATCAGCAGATTATTGTTGGTCATCTGACCATCCGTTTTGATGGCGTGCTGCGCGACGTTGATCAAACCGTTAAATACCGCGCGGCCTTTGTCGCTGACGATAGTTTTGTGCAACTGTCGGCTGTTACAAAAACCTTTATTGTGTTCCAGCCAAGTACGAGTATCACACACCTCATTTTTCACCGGCATCGCCAGGCTATTGATCCGCAGCGTGCTGTTTTCGCCATTGAGTTGCGTACTGGTGTTGTGTCGTAACACTGCGCCACCCAGCAGGAAACTGTGGCTAAATGCGGTGGCATCGTCAGCCAGCAACAAATCGTTATGGGCAAAGTGGTGACTGAGCGGGTTTTCAAACGCCAGCTTGATATGCTGCAAGTGGGCGTTCGCTGCGATATTGATAGTGAACCGTGCCCCGGTAAAATGACGAGCATCATTAAGGCTGACAAAATGTTCGATCACCGTTGCTTCGGCACCTTCCGCCAGATCCAGATGATGTCGGTAATGGGCAGTGTTGACCTCTTCACCTGCCACGCCCTGGGTAATATGCATTAACAGCAATGGCTTTGCCGGTCGTTGACCGCGCTTCACGGCGATATGCGTCACGCTATGCGCCAGGCTTTCCGTCAAATGCAGAAACACTTCAGCCTGAATAGCGTCGGGTAACCCCTGACGGTCGTCGTTAATGCTCACTTCATATCCGCTGCCTTCAGTTGCATCGCTCAGCGCGGGCACGTAACGTCCATCAACAAACACCAGCCGCACGGCGTCTAACGTTAACGCTAAGGCATCACGCTGCTGTGGGGATATCTCTCCCGCAATGCTGACAAACTGGCTATTGGTCAGCCCTTCCAGCGGCGTATATTTCCAGTTTTCATGTTTACGTGTCGGCAGTCCGGTACGCAGCAATTGTTGTAAATGCTGCTGTGCTTGCGGTGAGCGTTTTGTCCCTTCAGCTTCAAACAAGTGATGCCACTGTTGCAGCGCGTTACTGCTGTTCGGTAAGCCAGCCATAACCCTGCTCCTCCAGTTGTTTGACCAACGTGAAATCGCCGGATTTCACAATTCGTCCCTGATACAGCACATGGACGTAATCAGGCTTGATGTAGTCGAGAATGCGTTGGTAGTGCGTAACAATGATGAATGAACGCTTGCCGTCACGCAGCGAGTTCACGCCATCGGCAACCACTTTTAATGCGTCAATATCCAGCCCGGAGTCCGACTCATCAAGAATACATAACTCCGGTTCCAGCACCGCCATTTGCAAAATATCGTTGCGCTTTTTCTCGCCGCCGGAAAAACCAACGTTTACCGAACGGGTTAATAAATCTTCCGGCATCTTCAGGAGAGCGATTTTCTCTTCCATCAAATCCTGAAAATCAAAGCGGTCGAGCGTTTCCTGGCCGCGATAGCTGCGCACCGCATTAAGTGCCGTTTGCAGGAAAAACTGGTTACTGACGCCGGGAATTTCCACCGGATACTGGAAGGCCATAAAGATGCCTTCACCTGCACGATCTTCCGGCGACAGCGCAAGCAAATCTTTGCCTTTGAACTCAACCGCGCCGCCCGTCACTTCATAATCTTCTCGCCCGGCAAGCGTTGCCGATAAGGTACTTTTGCCCGAACCGTTTGGCCCCATAATGGCGTGAACTTCGCCGGGACGAACGTCGAGGCTTAATCCACGCAGGATAGCTTTATCTTCCACGCTGACGTGTAAATCTTTAATACTTAACATGTTTATTCCTTATCCGACGCTGTGTTCAAGACTGATGGCGAGGAGTTTTTGTGCTTCAACGGCAAATTCCAGCGGCAGTTCTGAGAACACGTCTTTGCAGAAACCGTTAACAATCATCGAGATGGCGTCTTCTTCGCTGATCCCGCGTTGCAGGCAGTAAAACAGTTGATCTTCACCAATACGTGATGTCGTTGCCTCGTGCTCCAGTTGTGCGCTGTTATTGCGACATTCGACATACGGGAAGGTATGCGCCCCACAATTAGCGCCAATCAGCATTGAGTCGCACTGAGTGAAATTGCGCGCATTGGTTGCCGTCGGCATGATTTTCACTAAGCCGCGATAACTGTTCTGACTATGTCCGGCAGAGATCCCTTTCGAGATAATGGTCGATTTAGTGTTTTTACCGATGTGGATCATCTTGGTGCCGGTATCCGCTTGCTGATGACCGCTGGTCAGCGCCACTGAGTAAAACTCACCAATGGAGTTATCGCCGCGCAAAATACAGCTGGGATATTTCCACGTAATCGCTGACCCGGTTTCTGATTGCGTCCATGACATTTTGCTGTTTTCGCCTTCGCACAAAGCACGCTTGGTGACGAAGTTGAGAATACCGCCGGTGTTGTTATCGCCAGGGAACCAGTTTTGTACCGTGGAATATTTCACCTCGGCGTTTTTATGGATGATGACTTCCACCACCGCCGCGTGTAACTGATAGCTGTCACGCACCGGAGCGGAACAGCCTTCAATGTAGCTGACGTAGCTGTCTTCGTCGGCCACCAGAATGGTGCGCTCAAACTGCCCGGTTTTTTCCGCGTTAATACGAAAATAGGTGGAAAGTTCCATCGGGCAGCGCACGCCTTTAGGCACATAAATAAACGTACCGTCAGAGGCTACCGCCGCATTAAGTGCGGCAAAGAAGTTGTCATTCCCCGGCACCACGGTGCCGAGATATTTACGCACCAGTTCCGGGTGATCGTGGATCGCCTCGCCAAAGGAACAGAAAATAATTCCCTGCTCCGCCAGTTTTTCGCGATAAGTGGTGGCAACCGAAACAGAGTCGAAAATGGCATCCACCGCCACCTCTTTGCCTTCCCGCACGGGAACGCCCAACTGCTCAAACGCCGCCTCCACCTCTTTACTTAAAAAGGCGTTCGCGCCAGTTTGCTGCAACGCGCCGGGTTCAGACGCGCAGTTGTCGTCACAATTACCGCACGATGGTGCTGAGTAGTAGCTGTAATCCTGATAATTCAGCTTGTCGTAGTGCGCTTTCAACCAGTGCGGCTCTTCCATCTCCAGCCATGCGCGATAGGCGTTGAGACGAAACTCCAGCATCCACTCCGGCTCATTACGCTTCGCCGAAATTGCGCGCACCACCTCTTCGTTTATCCCCTTTGCCAGCTCATCGGTGGCTAACTGGGTGAAGAATCCTTCTTTATAATTCAGTGGGCCGCCGGTCCAGGTTTTGACATCGTCAGTTGCTTCAGTATTACGAGACATAGTACCGCCTATACCCCAAAGCTTTCGCCACAGCCACATTCATTCTGGGCTTTAGGGTTGTGAAATTTGAATATCTGATTAAGTCCTTCACGAACGAAATCGACTTCCGTGCCATCAATAAACGGCATCGCTTGCAGCGGGACAAACAGCTTCGCGCCGTCGTGTTCAAACAGCAGATCGTCTTTGTCCGGCTCGCTAACACTGTCGAGCACATAGCCAAAGCCCGCGCAGCCCGTTTGCTTCACGCCTAAGCGCACGCCGACCATACCCGGCTGCTTTGCCACCAGCTCGCGTATGTGGACAGCGGCTGCGGGTGTCAGCGTTAAGCCCTGCCAGGCGAAATCCTGTGGATTAAAGGTTCCTGAATGCATGTCCATCGATTTACCTCACTTCATCGCTTTCAGCGTATAACAGCATGTTAGTGATAATGATTATCAGTTCAACCCAGCAAACGCAGGGGCTTTACCGTAAAACATGCTTTTTTCCTGCTTTTAATAAGCATAGACCCTGATGTGTGGGTTAACAGGCACGCTAAGAATTAGGTATCTCATTGTTAGATAATGATTATTATCTAAGGAGCATTAAGGCTGTGATGAAAAAGAAAAAGTTGTATTGAAAATGACTATTTAAGAGATAGGTAAAAAAGTGCAGCGTTCAGAAATAAGAAAACCCTTAAGTCTGTGCGACACAGGCTTAAGGGTTTCTACCCCATCCGGCGCTTATCTCCGGCACTCTCAGTGGCTTAGCTCTTGAAGGGGCGATAAGAATAATCTCATAAAGCTAACCCGCCGTTTTAACACAAACTGCGATTAGTATTATTTTTGAACAATATCAGGCGGGTAGATAAGCAGTATTAAGAAGGTCATCGAACCTGGACGGAGGTTAATCCAGGTCGATTTGGCGAAATTGCGGCATTAAGTCAGGATCAATGCACGCCCAGACGCCAGGCAAAGTAGATTTCTTCTTTTAATTCAGCAGAAGAGAGAGTAAGCAGGTCAGCAAATTCAAGTTCTAGTTGTTTCAGACGTTTGAGATATTGGGCAGGTGAAAGATTGCTCTGGTCACGGCGTAAAAATTCAATGGCCAGCTGGGTGGGATCAAGTTGAGTAGACATAGCATCCTCGCTTTTAGACAAGACCTGCACAGTATACCACCGTTTACTGTGCAGATAATGACCAAAAGCAATATGCGTCACACTTTTCTGGTGACAACGTCACAAAATCGCGGTCGTCAATCGTGACGAACAGCACAAACGCCCTTTCTCATCGAAGATTTCAATCTGCCAGACCTGGTGACGCGAACCGAGATGCAACGGTTTGCATACGCCGCGCACCCGCCCTTCTCGTGCCGAGCGGACGTGGTTAGCATTGATTTCCAGACCAACCACCTTTTGCTCACCTTCGGTACATAAATAACCGGCAACGGAACCGATACTTTCGGCCAGTACCACGGATGCCCCTCCATGCAGCAACCCGAAAGGCTGCTTTGTCCGCGAGTCTACTGGCATTGTCGCTTCAAGGGTGTCATCACCAATATGTTCAAAGCGAATATCCAGCAACCCCACCATGTTTCCTTCACCCATGGCATTCAGTGCTTCCAGGGTGATTTTTCGTTTCCATATCATCTAATAATCTCCAGTAAAGCCTGCACAGGATGGCGTACCCCCGTGCCTTCGACCCGTTTTACCTGGCTACGGCAGGAATATCCGGTCGCCAGACAGCGATTACGCGGCAGTCGCTGCATCGCCTGATGCCAGGATAACTCATAGATCCCGAGCGAATTTTTATGGTTTTTCGCTTCATGTCCGTAAGTCCCTGCCATGCCGCAGCAACCCACGCTGACATTTTCCAGTTTCGCGCCAAAACGGGCAAATATCGCGGCCCATTGTGCTGGCGCGCCCGGCAAAGCGGTAACTTCGGTACAGTGACCAAAGAAATACCATGATTCACCGCTGACTGTAGCCACTGGCTGTGACTCAAGTGCGCTTGCCAGCCATTCATTCGCCAGTAAGACGTTAAACTCGCCACGTTCCTCGCCCAGCGCCAGTTTATATTCATCGCGATAACAAAGTACCAGCGCCGGATCGACGCCCACCATTGGCATCCCCAGCTTCGCCATACGGTTGAGGAAATCCGCCGTCTTTTTCGCCGTCTTCGCAAAACGATTAA
This sequence comes from Escherichia sp. WS547, assembly GCF_046486065.1. NCBI lineage: Bacteria > Pseudomonadati > Pseudomonadota > Gammaproteobacteria > Enterobacterales > Enterobacteriaceae > Escherichia > Escherichia sp. WS547. The sequence goes on from NZ_JBJQMA010000007.1 coordinate 115,620, forward strand.
GAAAGCCTTTGATATGCTGGGCTTTGCCATTTGGCGAAAATGGCAGTAACACAGGCTGGAATCCTAATTTTTCAACCAGACGGACAAAATCCGCCACCACTTGTGCATCGTAATAGCTGGTAAAGGGGTCCTGCACCACCAACACCGTGCGCGCTTTCTGCTCTGCATTGAGAGCTTCAAGCTGTTCCAGCGTCATATTCGCCGAGCGATGCCCCACCATTTGTTGTTGTAGCGAGGGGACTGACAGCAGTGGCAAATCAACCATGCCGATATGTTTTTCCGAGAGTTTGCGCACCAGCGGCTGGTTAATGAAGAAGTTAAAGGTTTTCGGCGCGCGTGCCATCAGCGGTGCGTAGCTCTCGACCGTAGCAACGAGGTGGTCGCGAAGCGGGCGTAAATAACGGGTGTGATAGAGCTGCAGAAAACGAGAGCGAAACTCCGGCACATCAATTTTGATGGGGCACTGGGTCGAACACGCTTTACAGGCCAGACAGCCCGACATTGCCTCTTTGACTTCGTGTGAGAAGTCGTATTCGCCTTTATTCGCATGCCAGCTATTGCGCGTGCGGGCAATTAACGTCCGCAAACTGACGCCGGATTCAGGCAGTTCTTGTTCCAGTTTGAGTGGGTCAACGCCGCGATCCGCCAACAAGCGCAGCCATTCACGCACCAGCGTTGCGCGCCCTTTCGGTGAATGAATCCGGTTCTGGGTGATCTTCATCGACGGACACATCGGACTACGGACATCAAAGTTGAAGCATAAACCGTTGCCGTTACACTCCATCGCACCGCGCCACTGCTGGCGTACCGCAATGGGGATCTGCCGATCGAATGTACCGCGCTTCACCGCGTCCACTTTCATCATCGGCGCATCGAGACCTTCTGGCGGGCAAATCTTCCCTGGGTTGAGTCGGTTATGCGGGTCAAATGCCGCTTTCACTTTGCGCAGTTCTGCAAAAAGTTCCTCACCGAAAAACGCCGGGCTGTATTCAGCGCGAAAACCTTTGCCGTGCTCGCCCCACAACAAACCACCGTATTTCGCGGTAAGCGCCACTACGTCATCAGAGATTTGCTTCATCAAAATCTCTTGTTGCGGATCGCACATATCCAGCGCAGGACGGACGTGCAAGACACCTGCGTCGACGTGACCGAACATACCGTAGCTTAAGCCGTGGCTGTCGAGCAGCGCGCGAAATTCAGCAATATAATCGGCCAGATGTTCCGGCGGTACGCAGGTATCCTCAGCAAACGGAATTGGCTTGGCTGCTCCTTTGGCATTACCGAGCAGGCCGACAGCTTTTTTGCGCATCGCATAGATACGTTCAACACCCGCCAGATCGCGGCACACCTGCCAGCCAATCACCCCCGCCTGTTGGCTGGCAATCAGCTCATCAAGCCGCACACAGAGTGCATTAACTCGCTCGTCAATCAGCGCCTCATCATCACCAGCAAATTCCACAATGTTCAGCCCGAGCATCTCTTTGTCAGGCACATCGGTAATCAACTCGCTGACGGAATGCCAGACAATATCTTCCCGCGCCAGATTCAGCACTTTTGAGTCCACCGTCTCTACCGAAAGCGCCCGCGCCTCAACCATAAACGGCGCGTTACGCAGCGCGGAGTCAAAAGAGTCATATTTGACGTTCACCAGACGCCGCACTTTAGGCAAGCGCGTAATATCCAGCCGCGCTTCGGTAATAAAGGCCAGCGTCCCTTCTGAACCCGTCAGAATGCGCGTCAGGTCGAACTCGGTCATCTCATCGTTAAAGACATGACGCAGATCGTAACCGGTAAGAAAGCGGTTAAGTTTGGGGAAGTTGTCGATGATTAACTGGCGTTGCTGACGGCAACGTTGATAAACCGTGTTATAAATTCGCCCGATTGCGGTATTGGTTTTACCCAGCGTTTCTGCCAGTTCGACGGGTAAAGGTTGCGTATCGAGAATATCGCCCCCCAACAACACCGCGCGTACGCCAAGTACGTGATCTGACGTTTTGCCATAGACCAGCGATCCCTGACCGGATGCATCGGTATTGATCATCCCACCGAGCGTTGCCCGGTTGCTGGTCGAAAGTTCCGGCGCAAAAAAGTAGCCGAACGGTTTCAGGTACTGATTGAGTTGATCTTTTATCACCCCGGCCTCAACGCGCACCCAGCCCTCTTCAGGGTTAATTTCGATGATGCGGTTCATATGGCGGGACATATCAACAATAATCCCCTGGTTGAGCGCCTGACCGTTAGTGCCGGTGCCGCCGCCGCGGGGGGTAAAGATCAGCGATGAATAGCGTTCCTGCGCGGCAAGACGGGCGATCAGCGCCACATCTGCGGTTGAACGCGGAAATACCACCGCATCGGGGAGAAGTTGGTAAATACTGTTGTCGGTCGACATTGTCAGACGATCGGCATAACTTGTCGCCGTATCGCCGGTAAAACCTTGTTGCTCCAGCTCTTGCAAAAAATTAAGCACCAGTTGAACGACGCCGGGTGCCTGGGAAATCTGTGGAATCATTATATTGACCCTTTCCTGCGGTCTGTGATGTAGGTCGATACACTATTCTTTCAGGCTGCTGCAATAGCGCACTGAAAGGTGATGTTTATTTACTCTATGGATTTCGAGTTGCAGGAAGGCGGCAAGCGAGTGAACTCCAGGAGCTTACAATAGTAAGTGACTGGGGTGAACGAACGTAGCCGCAGCACATGCAACTTGAAATACGACGAGTAAATCGTTTGCGTGTTGCCTGAGTTGTTGTACCACATTTTTTTCTAACACGCCCATCAGAATTAAGGGCAGAATCGGCCTGTTAAAAACCGCTGAAATTGCTCATCATTATGCAGGTGAGTTTCGCGTGTTCACGTCGCGTCGACGATTTGACGCACAAAAAAGGTGAAAAGTAGTTATGGTAAATGTTCGTCAGCCCAGGGATGTCGCACAAATTCTGCTTTCGGTGCTTTTTTTAGCCATCATGATTGTGGCATGTCTGTGGATTGTACAACCCTTTATTCTCGGCTTTGCATGGGCTGGTACGGTGGTTATCGCCACCTGGCCGGTATTGTTACGTTTGCAAAAGATCATGTTTGGTCGCCGCTCTCTCGCCGTTCTGGTGATGACGCTGTTATTAGTGATGGTGTTTATCATCCCTATTGCCTTGCTGGTTAACAGTATCGTCGACGGCAGCGGCCCGCTAATTAAAGCCATTTCCAGCGGTGACATGACGTTACCCGATCTGGCGTGGCTTAATACCATTCCGGTGATTGGCGCGAAGCTGTATGCAGGCTGGCACAACTTGCTGGATATGGGGGGGACGGCGATCATGGCAAAAGTCCGTCCTTATATTGGCACCACCACCACCTGGTTCGTTGGGCAGGCGGCGCATATCGGGCGCTTTATGGTGCATTGTGCGCTGATGCTTCTCTTCAGCGCCCTGCTGTACTGGCGCGGTGAACAAGTGGCGCAAGGCATTCGCCATTTTGCAACCCGTCTGGCAGGCGTTCGTGGAGATGCCGCCGTGCTGCTGGCGGCACAAGCTATCCGCGCGGTGGCGCTGGGTGTTGTGGTGACAGCGTTAGTACAGGCAGTGCTTGGCGGTATCGGCCTCGCCGTATCCGGCGTACCTTATGCAACTTTGCTCACGGTGTTAATGATCCTCTCCTGCCTTGTCCAGCTTGGACCGTTGCCGGTACTGATTCCGGCGATTATCTGGCTCTACTGGACTGGCGATACCACCTGGGGAACGGTATTGTTAGTGTGGAGCGGTGTGGTTGGCACGCTGGATAACGTCATCCGCCCAATGTTAATTCGCATGGGTGCCGATTTACCGCTGATCCTGATTCTCTCTGGCGTTATTGGTGGTTTGATTGCTTTCGGGATGATCGGCCTGTTTATTGGTCCGGTTCTGTTAGCCGTTTCCTGGCGTCTTTTTGCCGCGTGGGTGGAAGAAGTCCCACCGCCGACTGACCAACCGGAAGAAGTTCTCGAAGAACTTGGCGAAATCGAGAAACCGAATAAGTAATTTCTCATCAGGCGGCTCTGCCGCCTGATTGTTAACCCCTGCTAATTGATATTTGCTTGCTCTTCCCCATATTTTCCTGCTTACCGCCATTCAGCTGGTAGTACCTGTCGCAAATTCTTTACAGTTTTTAAACTAATGAGACGAATCTGATCGACGCAAAAAGTCCGTATGCCTACTATTAGCTCACGGTTATAAATCAACATATTGATTTATAAGCATGGAAATCCCCTGAGTGAAACAACGAATTGCTGTGTGTAGTCTTTGCCCATCTCCCACGATGGGCTTTTTTTTAACATTTTTCCGCTTCGCTACCTCGCCCCTCACGCTTTCCAATAATGTTGCACAAGATACTGTGACTCTCTTCAAGCCGTCAGCAGGCTGATAATGTTATTTATATTTTATTGTTTATTTCATGCAGCCATTACACGATGAACGCTTATGAACTCCAGGCACTCCGCCATATTTTTGCCATGACTATTGATGAATGCGCGACCTGGATTGCCCAGACCGGTGACAGTGAAAGCTGGCGTCAGTGGGAAAATGGCAAATACGCCATTCCTGATCGTGTAGTCGAGCAACTGTTGGCTATGCGTCAGCAAAGAAAAAAACATCTTCATGCCATCATAGAGAAAATAAATAACCGCATCGGCAACAACACCATGCGTTTTTTCCCCGACTTAACCGCGTTTCAACAAGTCTACCCTGATGGCAATTTTATTGACTGGAAGATCTATCAATCGGTAGCCGCTGAATTATATGCACACGATCTGGAGCGCCTTTGTTAATTTTCCAAAGAAAGGAATTGTCGTTGTTACAACAATAATGAACGGATGCTGACACAACATCGCTTCACTTTTTAAAGCACCTTTGCTAAGTAGAACCTATGAAAAATCCCTATTTCCCTACCGCACTGGGGTTGTATTTTAATTACCTGGTGCATGGTATGGGCGTCATTTTGATGAGCCTGAATATGGCCTCGCTGGAGACGCTTTGGCAGACTAATGCCGCAGGCGTCTCAATAGTTATCTCATCGCTGGGTATTGGTCGATTAAGTGTCTTGCTTTTTGCAGGATTATTATCCGATCGCTTTGGTCGCCGCCCTTTTATCATGCTCGGGATGTGTTGCTATATGGCCTTCTTTTTTGGCATCCTGCACACCAATAACATCATTATCGCTTATGTTTTTGGCTTTCTGGCGGGAATGGCAAACAGTTTTCTCGATGCAGGCACCTATCCCAGTTTGATGGAAGCTTTTCCACGCTCACCGGGTACAGCCAATATTTTAATTAAAGCATTTGTTTCCAGCGGGCAATTTTTATTACCGCTAATCATTAGCCTGTTAGTGTGGGCTGAACTGTGGTTCGGTTGGTCCTTTATGATTGCCGCAGGCATTATGTTTATTAACGCTCTGTTTTTATACCGTTGTACGTTCCCACCCCATCCGGGTCGTCGCTTACCTGTCATAAAGAAAACCACCAGCTCTACGGAACATCGCTGCTCAATAATCGATTTAGCCAGTTATACCTTATATGGCTATATCTCAATGGCAACGTTTTATCTGGTTAGCCAGTGGCTGGCACAGTACGGACAATTTGTTGCAGGCATGTCATACACTATGTCGATCAAACTACTCAGTATCTACACCGTGGGTTCGCTGCTTTGTGTATTTATTACCGCTCCACTCATTCGTAATACCGTTCGAGCAACAACATTACTCATGCTGTACACCTTTATCTCATTTACTGCTCTGTTTACCGTCTGCCTGCATCCCACATTTTATGTGGTGATAATATTTGCTTTTGTCATTGGTTTTACCTCTGCTGGAGGTGTTGTGCAAATTGGCCTGACATTAATGGCTGAACGTTTCCCCTACGCTAAAGGTAAAGCTACAGGGATCTATTACAGTGCGGGCAGTATTGCGACCTTTACTATTCCGTTGATTACGGCTCATCTGTCCCAAAGAAGTATTGCCGATATTATGTGGTTCGATACCGCCATCGCTGCCATCGGCTTTTTACTGGCACTGTTTATCGGCTTACGCAGCCGCAAAGAAACGCAGCATCACTCGCTAAAGGAAAATGTCGCTCCGGGTGGGTAATGCAATATTCTTTTCAGGTCATGCAAGATCTTACGGATAAATAACTCTTTCTGCGCCAACTAACGAAAATCGCGATAAAAAACAAACTATGACATGCAATATTCCTGGAAACATAAACTTTATGCCATGTACCCAGGGAAAATCATCTTCAGTATAGTAATTATGTGAACCGTCGGAGAACAATACGTACGGTAACGAAATTATCTTTCAGCAAGGAGCTGTGAAAATGTCTCAAAATAAGGCTTTCAGCACGCCATTTATCCTGGCTGTTCTTTGTATTTACTTCAGCTATTTCCTGCACGGCATTAGTGTTATTACGCTTGCCCAAAATATGTCATCTCTGGCAGAAAAGTTTTCCACTGACAACGCGGGCATTGCCTATTTAATTTCCGGTATCGGTTTGGGGCGATTGATCAGTATTTTATTCTTCGGTGTGATCTCCGATAAGTTTGGTCGTCGGGCGGTGATATTAATGGCAGTAATAATGTATCTGCTATTCTTCTTTGGTATTCCCGCTTGCCCGAATTTAACTCTCGCCTACTGTCTGGCAGTGTGCGTAGGTATCGCTAACTCAGCGCTGGATACGGGTGGCTACCCCGCGCTCATGGAATGCTTTCCGAAAGCCTCTGGTTCGGCGGTCATACTGGTTAAAGCGATGGTGTCATTCGGGCAAATGTTCTACCCAATGCTGGTGAGCTATATGTTGCTCAATAACATCTGGTACGGCTATGGGCTGATTATTCCGGGTATTCTGTTTGTACTGATCACACTGATGCTGTTGAAAAGCAAATTCCCCAGCCAGTTGGTGGACGCCAGCGTAGCTAATGAATTACCGCAAATGAACAGCAAACCGTTAGTCTGGCTGGAAGGTGTTTCATCAGTACTGTTCGGTGTAGCCGCATTCTCGACCTTTTATGTGATTGTGGTGTGGATGCCCAAATATGCGATGGCTTTTGCTGGTATGTCAGAAGCTGAGGCATTAAAAACCATCTCTTATTACAGTATGGGCTCGTTGGTCTGTGTCTTTATTTTTGCCGCACTGCTGAAAAAAATGGTCCGGCCCATCTGGGCTAATGTATTTAACTCTGCACTGGCAACAATAACAGCTGCCATTATCTACCTGTACCCTTCTCCATTGGTGTGTAATGCCGGAGCCTTTGTTATCGGTTTCTCAGCAGCTGGCGGCATTTTACAGCTCGGCGTTTCGGTCATGTCAGAGTTTTTCCCAAAAAGCAAAGCCAAAGTCACCAGTATATATATGATGATGGGTGGACTGGCTAATTTTGTTATTCCGCTGATTACCGGTTATCTGTCGAACATCGGCCTGCAATATATCATTGCTCTCGATTTTACTTTCGCGCTGCTGGCCCTGATTACCGCAATTATTGTCTTTATCCGCTATTACCGCGTTTTCATTATTCCTGAAAATGATGTGCGGTTTGGCGAGCGTAAATTTAGCACCCGGTTAAACACAATTAAGCATAGAGGTTAAAGGAGTTAATTATGGATGTTACCGCAAAATACGAATTGATTGGGCTGATGGCATATCCCATCCGCCACAGTTTATCGCCTGAAATGCAGAATAAAGCCTTAGAAAAAGCGGGATTGCCATTTACCTATATGGCTTTTGAAGTGGATAACGATAGTTTTCCCGGAGCAATTGAAGGATTAAAAGCCCTCAAAATGCGCGGAACTGGTGTATCAATGCCGAACAAACAACTGGCGTGTGAATATGTTGATGAATTAACGCCAGCGGCCAAACTGGTGGGTGCCATCAACACCATCGTTAATGATGATGGCTATCTGCGTGGCTATAACACCGACGGCACGGGCCATATTCGCGCCATTAAAGAGAGCGGTTTTGATATCAAAGGCAAAACGATGGTGCTGTTAGGGGCCGGAGGTGCCTCAACGGCGATTGGCGCGCAGGGGGCAATTGAAGGTTTAAAAGAAATTAAACTCTTTAACCGTCGGGATGAGTTCTTCGATAAAGCCCTCGCCTTCGCGCAGCGGGTTAACGAAAACACCGATTGTGTCGTCACGGTTACCGATCTCGCCGATCAGCAAGCCTTTGCTGAAGCCCTGGCTTCCGCCGACATTTTAACCAATGGCACAAAAGTGGGTATGAAACCCCTTGAGAATGAATCATTGGTTAATGATATCAGTCTGTTACATCCGGGACTTCTGGTCACTGAATGCGTGTATAACCCGCATATGACGAAGTTATTGCAGCAGGCGCAACAAGCTGGTTGCAAAACGATTGATGGATACGGCATGTTGTTGTGGCAAGGGGCTGAACAGTTCACGTTATGGACTGGCAAAGATTTCCCTCTGGAATATGTTAAACAGGTCATGGGGTTCGGTGCCTGACAGGCTGACCGCGTGCAGAAAGGGTAAAAAATGAAAACCGTAACTGTAAAAGATCTCGTCATTGGTACGGGCGCACCTAAAATCATCGTCTCGCTGATGGCGAAAGATATCGCCAGCGTGAAATCTGAAGCTCTCGCCTATCGTGAAGCGGACTTTGATATTCTGGAATGGCGTGTTGACCACTATGCCGACCTCTCCAATGTGGATTCTGTCATGGCGGCGGCAAAAATTCTCCGTGAAACCATGCCAGAAAAACCTCTGCTGTTTACCTTCCGCAGTGCCAAAGAAGGCGGCGAGCAGGCGATTTCCACCGAGGCTTATATTGCACTCAATCGTGCAGCCATCGACAGCGGCCTGGTTGATATGATCGATCTGGAGTTATTTACCGGCGATGATCAGGTTAAAGAAACCGTCGCCTACGCCCACGCGCATGATGTGAAAGTTGTCATGTCCAACCATGACTTCCATAAAACGCCGGAAGCCGAAGAAATCATTGCCCGTCTGCGCAAAATGCAGTCCTTCGACGCCGATATTCCTAAGATTGCGCTGATGCCGCAAAGTACCAGCGATGTGCTGACGTTGCTTACCGCGACCCTGGAGATGCAGGAGCAGTATGCCGATCGTCCAATCATCACGATGTCGATGGCAAAAACTGGCGTAATTTCTCGTCTGGCTGGTGAAGTATTTGGCTCGGCGGCAACTTTTGGTGCGGTAAAAAAAGCCTCTGCACCAGGGCAAATCTCGGTAAATGATTTACGCACGGTATTAACTATTTTACACCAGGCATAAGCAATAATATTTCGGCGGGAACACCCTCCCCGCCGAACTTAAAAAATATATTTAACCGTATTTAATAAAAATATTTCGTGAGTCTCTGTGCGCTAATTCTCCATCTGGCGTAGGGAAAATCACATCTGAATCAGGAATTAACAATGAAACCTGTAAAACCACCTCGTATTAATGGACGAGTGCCGGTCCTGTCGGCACAGGAAGCGGTGAATTATATTCCCGACGAAGCAACACTTTGTGTGTTAGGCGCTGGCGGCGGTATTCTGGAAGCCACCACGTTAATTACAGCTCTTGCTGATAAATATAAACAGACTCAAACGCCACGTAATTTATCGATTATTAGTCCGACAGGGCTTGGCGATCGCGCCGACCGTGGTATTAGTCCTCTGGCGCAAGAAGGTCTGGTGAAATGGGCATTATGTGGTCACTGGGGACAATCGCCGCGTATTTCTGAACTCGCAGAACAAAATAAAATTATTGCTTATAACTATCCACAAGGTGTACTTACACAAACCTTACGCGCCGCCGCAGCCCACCAGCCTGGTATTATTAGTGATATTGGCATCGGGACATTTGTCGATCCACGCCAGCAAGGCGGCAAACTGAATGAAGTCACGAAAGAAGACCTGATTAAACTGGTCGAGTTTGATAACAAAGAATATCTCTATTACAAAGCGATTGCGCCAGATATCGCCTTCATTCGCGCTACCACCTGCGACAGTGAAGGCTACGCCACTTTTGAAGATGAGGTGATGTATCTCGACGCATTGGTTATTGCCCAGGCGGTGCACAATAACGGCGGTATTGTGATGATGCAGGTGCAGAAAATGGTTAAGAAAGCCACTCTGCATCCTAAATCTGTCCGTATTCCGGGTTATCTGGTGGATATTGTGGTGGTCGATCCGGATCAAAGCCAACTGTATGGCGGTGCGCCGGTTAACCGCTTTATTTCTGGTGACTTCACCCTTGATGACAGCACCAAACTTAGCCTGCCCCTAAACCAACGTAAATTAGTTGCGAGGCGTGCATTATTCGAAATGCGTAAAGGCGCGGTGGGGAATGTCGGCGTCGGTATTGCTGACGGTATTGGCCTGGTCGCCCGGGAAGAAGGTTGTGCTGATGACTTTATTCTGACGGTAGAAACAGGTCCGATTGGCGGAATTACTTCACAGGGGATCGCCTTTGGCGCGAACGTGAATACCCGTGCCATTCTGGATATGACGTCCCAGTTTGATTTTTATCACGGTGGTGGTCTGGATGTTTGTTATTTGAGTTTTGCTGAAGTCGACCAGCACGGTAACGTCGGCGTGCATAAATTCAATGGCAAAATCATGGGTACCGGTGGATTTATTGATATCAGTGCCACCTCGAAGAAAATTATTTTTTGCGGCACGTTAACTGCGGGCAGTTTAAAAACAGAAATTGCCGATGGCAAATTGCATATCGTCCAGGAAGGACGGGTAAATAAATTTATTCGGGAACTACCGGAAATTACTTTTAGCGGAAAAATCGCGCTCGAACGGGAACTGGATGTTCGTTACATCACCGAACGTGCTGTATTCACGCTGAAAGAAGACGGCCTGCATTTAATCGAAATCGCCCCTGGCGTCGATTTACAAAAAGATATTCTCGACAAAATGGACTTCACCCCAGTGATTTCGCCAGAACTCAAACTGATGGACGAAAGATTATTTATCGATGCGGCGATGGGTTTTGTCCTGCCTGAAGCGGCTCATTAACAGGAGTATCACGATGGATTTTTCTTTAACTGAAGAACAAGAACTGCTGCTGGCCAGTATTCGCGAACTGATTACGACTAACTTTCCGGAAGAGTATTTCCGCACCTGCGATCAAAACGGGACATATCCGCATGAGTTTATGCGGGCGCTGGCGGATAACGGTATTTCCATGCTTGGCGTGCCGGAAGAATTTGGTGGTATCCCTGCGGATTACGTCACCCAAATGCTGGCGCTGATGGAAGTGTCAAAATGCGGTGCTCCGGCATTTTTGATCACCAACGGTCAATGTATTCACAGTATGCGCCGTTTCGGTTCTGCAGAGCAGCTACGTAAAACGGCAGAAAGCACCCTGGAAACGGGTGATCCCGCCTATGCCCTGGCGTTGACGGAACCAGGTGCTGGCTCAGATAACAACAGTGCCACTACCACTTACACGCGTAAAAACGGCAAGGTCTACATCAACGGACAAAAAACCTTTATTACCGGTGCGAAAGAGTACCCGTATATGCTGGTGTTGGCGCGCGATCCGCAACCGAAAGATCCCAAAAAAGCCTTCACCCTGTGGTGGGTCGACTCCAGTAAGCCCGGCATTAAGATTAACCCGCTGCATAAAATCGGCTGGCATATGCTCAGCACCTGCGAAGTCTATCTCGACAACGTGGAGGTTGAAGAGAGCGACATGGTGGGCGAAGAAGGAATGGGTTTCCTCAATGTGATGTACAACTTTGAGATGGAGCGCCTGATCAACGCCGCGCGCAGCACCGGCTTTGCCGAGTGTGCCTTTGAAGATGCCGCCCGCTATGCCAACCAACGTATCGCTTTTGGTAAGCCCATTGGTCATAACCAGATGATCCAGGAAAAACTGGCGCTGATGGCGATTAAGATCGACAACATGCGCAACATGGTGTTGAAAGTGGCATGGCAAGCCGATCAGCATCAGTCACTGCGCACCAGCGCGGCGCTGGCAAAACTGTACTGCGCACGTACCGCAATGGAAGTTATTGATGATGCGATTCAAATCATGGGCGGTCTGGGCTATACCGATGAGGCGCGCGTCTCTCGCTTCTGGCGTGATGTCCGTTGTGAACGTATCGGCGGCGGTACAGACGAAATTATGATTTACGTAGCGGGTCGGCAGATCCTGAAAGATTATCAGAACAAATAATCTGCAGGCGGCGCAGCTTCTTAACAAACTGCGCCGCCAGATTTATCCGGCAAGACTTACCGGTTGAGGAAATTCAGATAAGATTTCTTGTTCCGCAAAACAGTTTTTAAATTGCCTGCGGTAATCGCTGGGCGAACAGCCGACATGGCGCAAAAACAGTTTGGCAAAGTGATCGACATTTTCATAACCCACACGCCAGGAGATCTCTGCCTGTGATAATTCAGTATTAGTGAGTGACCATTTCGCTTCCGTCATACGCCGTTGAATAACATAGTTAATAGGGGAAATGCGATACTCTTTGGTAAATTCATGGCAAATATAACTGACGCTGGCACGAAACTTTTTCGATAACTGCTCTAAAGTGATTTTTTCGCGATAGTTATTATTCAGATAGAAAAGAATATCTTTTATCAGAACATCTTTTTTAATATATCCCTGCTCCGAACGATAAGCATTTTTAAAGTTTTCATAGTAAAGAATTGCTAACGTATAGGCAAATGCGTCCCATAACGAAGATGTTTGGCTATTTTTACTTTGCGGCAAAATCACACTTAGCTCATTAAATAAGGTTTTAATGACTTCTTTTCCCTGCCCTGCGGCAATTACCGGGCAAGAATGCGGTTGCAGTAGCTGATTTTCCTCAGCCCCCTGAAACTGAAAGCCGTACAGCGCACAGGTACACGTCGTTGCCGGATCGTTAACGTCAGAGGCCACCGCATGCAGCCTGCCACGTTCTATCACCACAATGTCATCGGCGTGCGCGACATATAACGAAGAATCGATGGTAAACCTTGCTACCCCTTTCTTGACGTAAATCAGCTCGGTTTCATTGTCATGAACGTGATGTCCGGACTCCCATTTTGGATCATCGCTAAATGCAAAACGTGAAAGCCGTGGCGTTTTACCGGCGACAAACAGCGTTTCGCTGGCGTTATCAAAACAGCGTTGATACATGACAACCTCCCTATTCCATGAGCAAGCAAAAACAATATATGCCGGATAAAATACGGCGTGTATTGCGGTTATACAACCGCGTTTAGCGAGAGCTAAACAAGATTATTTACACTGAATGCAAGATTGTACGGTCATGGAATAACAACATTGCCGCAAATTGCACTTTTGTTTTAGCGATCGCATTTTTTTTGCAAGATTGTTGGCAAGGAAAACAGCTTGCTCCGTCGAAAACCCCGCACTGCTATCGCACACTATTTTCAGGCCATTTTTACCTTCCATCGGAGATGGTTCCGTATGCGACTCACAGGAGAAATCATGAAAATAATCACCTGCTTTAAGCTGGTGCCTGAAGAACAGGACATTGTTGTCACTCCAGAATATACCCTGAATTTCGACAATGCCGACGCCAAAATCAGCCAGTTCGATCTCAATGCCATTGAAGCTGCAAGCCAGATTGCAACAGATGACGATGAGATAGCCGCGCTGACCATTGGCGGCTCATTGTTGCAGAACTCGAAAGTGCGCAAAGACGTGCTATCCCGCGGGCCACATAGCCTGTATTTGGTGCAGGATGCGCAACTTGAACATGCACTGCCTCTCGATACCGCAAAGGCGCTGGCGGCAGCAGTTGAAAAGATCGGCTTCGATTTACTGATCTTTGGTGAAGGTTCCGGCGACCTTTATGCCCAGCAGGTTGGCTTGCTGGTCGGAGAAATTCTGCAACTTCCGGTGATTAATGCAGTGAGTGCTATTCAGCGTCAGGGCAATACACTGGTGATTGAACGCACGCTTGAAGATGATGTTGAAGTTATTGAGCTCTCTGTTCCAGCCGTGCTCTGCGTCACCTCCGATATTAACATGCCACGCATTCCTTCGATGAAAGCCATTCTCGGCGCGGGTAAAAAACCGGTAAATCAGTGGCAGGCAAGTGACATTGGCTGGAGCCAGAGCGCACCACTTGCTGAACTGACCGGCATTCGCGTACCGCCGCAAACAGAACGTAAGCACATCATTCTCGATAACGATTCGCCGGAGGCCATTGCCGAGCTGGCGGAACATCTGAAAAAAGCCCTGAACTGAAGCCTACGGAGAAGAAACGATGAGTCAATTAAACAGCGTCTGGGTCTTTAGCGATAATCCTGAACGTTATGCTGAACTGTTTGGCGGCGCGCAGCAATGGGGCCAACAGGTGTATGCCATTGTACAAAATACCGACCAGGCGCAGGCAGTTATGCCTTATGGTCCAAAATGTATTTATGTTCTTGAGCAAAATGATGCGCTGCAACGTACTGAAAATTACGCCGAAAGCATTGCTGCCCTGCTGAAAGATAAACACCCTTCTATGTTGCTGCTGGCCGCGACGAAACGCGGTAAAGCTCTGGCAGCACGGTTAAGTGTGCAACTGAATGCGGCGCTGGTGAACGATGCCACTGCGGTGGATATTGTCGATGGTCACATTTGCGCCGAACACCGGATGTATGGCGGGTTAGCGTTCGCACAGGAAAAGATCAATAGCCCGCTGGCGATCATTACCCTTGCGCCCGGTGTTCAGGAACCGTGCACCAGTGATACCTCTCATCAGTGTCCGACAGAAACGGTACCTTATGTTGCCCCGCGTCATGAAATTCTCTGTCGCGAACGCCGTGCGAAAGCGGCAAGCAGCGTGGACCTGAGCAAAGCAAAACGTGTGGTTGGCGTCGGTCGTGGTCTGGCAGCGCAGGATGACCTGAAAATGGTCCACGAACTGGCGGCGGTGCTGAATGCTGAAGTCGGCTGTTCACGTCCAATTGCCGAAGGCGAGAACTGGATGGAGCGTGAACGTTATATCGGTGTCTCCGGCGTGTTGCTGAAATCCGATCTCTACCTGACGCTGGGGATCTCCGGGCAGATCCAACATATGGTTGGCGGCAACGGCGCAAAAGTGATTGTCGCCATCAATAAAGATAAAAATGCGCCAATCTTCAACTATGCCGACTACGGTCTGGTGGGCGATATCTACAAAGTCGTCCCTGCCCTGATTAGCCAGTTGAGCCGCTAATTCCCCTTTCAACCACATCTCCCGCTGTAAACGCAGCGGGAAGGGAGCATAACGCATGTCGGATGACAAATTTGATGCCATTGTGGTCGGTGCGGGCGTTGCTGGTAGCGTTGCCGCACTGGTCATGGCGCGAGCCGGACTGGATGTCCTGGTGATAGAACGCGGCGACAGTGCCGGATGTAAAAACATGACCGGCGGGCGTCTTTATGCCCACACACTTGAAGCAATCATTCCAGGCTTTGCAGCATCAGCGCCGGTAGAACGCAAGGTCACACGCGAGAAAATCTCCTTCTTAACCGAAGAAAGCGCCGTTACCCTCGATTTTCACCGCGAGCAGCCAGATGTTCCGCAACACGCATCTTATACCGTATTGCGTAATCGTCTGGACCCGTGGTTGATGGAACAAGCCGAGCAGGCGGGCGCGCAGTTTATCCCAGGCGTTCGCGTCGATGCGCTGGTTCGTGAAGGAAACAAGGTAACTGGCGTGCAGGCTGGGGATGATATTCTCGAAGCCAATGTGGTGATTCTGGCAGATGGCGTTAATTCAATGCTTGGCCGTTCGCTGGGAATGGTTCCCGCTTCCGATCCGCATCATTACGCTGTTGGTGTTAAAGAGGTTATTGGCCTGACACCAGAACAGATCAACGATCGCTTTAATATTACGGGCGAGGAAGGTGCCGCCTGGCTGTTTGCCGGTTCCCCTTCTGACGGCCTGATGGGTGGCGGATTCCTCTATACCAACAACGATTCCGTATCGTTGGGGCTGGTTTGTGGATTGGGTGATATCGCCCAAGCGCAAAAAAGCGTGCCGCAAATGCTGGAAGATTTTAAACAACACCCCGCCATTCGCCCGCTGATTAGCGGCGGCAAGTTGCTTGAATATTCCGCGCATATGGTGCCAGAAGGCGGTCTGGCAATGGTGCCTCAGATGGTTAACGATGGCGTGATGATCGTTGGTGACGCCGCAGGCTTCTGCCTGAATTTGGGTTTTACAGTTCGTGGCATGGATTTAGCCATTGCATCGGCTCAGGCTGCCGCCACAACGGTGATCGCCGCCAAAGAACGCGAGGATTTCTCCGCCAGCAGTCTTGCGCAATACAAACGTGAGCTGGAACAAAGCTGCGTCATGCGTGATATGCAGCATTTTCGCAAGATCCCGGCGCTGATGGAAAACCCGCGCCTGTTTAGCCAATACCCACGAATGGTAGCCGACATCATGAACGAGATGTTCACCATTGACGGCAAACCAAACCAGCCGGTACGCAAAATGATCATGGGACACGCGAAGAAAATTGGGCTGATCAACTTGCTGAAAGATGGCATTAAGGGAGCAACCGCGCTATGAGCCAGAACGCTACGGTTAACGTCGACATCAAATTAGGCGTCAATAAATTCCATGTTGATGAGGGCCACCCGCATATCATTTTGGCGGCAAATCCCGATATCAATGAATTCCGTAAATTAATGAAAGCCTGCCCTGCCGGACTTTATAAGCAGGATGATGCCGGCAACATTCATTTTGATTCTGCCGGTTGTCTGGAGTGCGGCACCTGTCGGGTGCTGTGCGGTAACACTATTCTCGAACAGTGGCAATATCCCGCAGGCACCTTCGGTATTGATTTTCGCTACGGCTAATCATGCATCCCACAGGCCCGCATCTCGGGCCTGATGCTCTGTTTCGAGAGTCCAAAATGAAAGTGACATTAACGTTTAACGAACAACGTCGTGCGGCGTATCGTCAGCAAGGGCTATGGGGCGATGCTTCGCTGGCCGATTACTGGCAGCAGACCGCTCGTGCGATGCCAGACAAAATTGCCGTGGTCGATAATCATGGTGCATCGTACACCTATAGCGCGCTCGATCACGCCGCGAGCTGTCTGGCAAACTGGATGTTAGCGAAGGGTATTGAATCAGGCGATCGCATCGCATTTCAACTGCCTGGCTGGTGTGAATTTACCGTTATCTATCTTGCCTGCCTGAAAATCGGTGCGGTTTCCGTGCCGCTGTTGCCTTCCTGGCGGGAAGCAGAACTGGTATGGGTGCTCAATAAGTGTCAGGCAAAAATGTTCTTTGCTCCGACGTTGTTTAAACAAACGCGTCCGGTAGATTTAATCCTGCCGCTGCAAAATCAGCTTCCACAACTACAACAAATTGTCGGCGTGGACAAACTGGCTCCCGCCACCTCTGCTCTCTCATTAAGTCAGATTATCGCCGACAATACTCCTCTGACCACGGCGATAACGGTCCACGGCGATGAATTAGCCGCGGTGCTGTTTACCTCCGGAACCGAGGGTCTGCCAAAGGGCGTGATGCTAACGCATAACAATATTCTCGCCAGTGAGCGGGCTTATTGCGCGCGGCTGAATCTGACCTGGCAGGATGTCTTTATGATGCCTGCGCCACTTGGTCACGCAACGGGCTTTCTGCATGGCGTAACAGCACCATTTTTAATTGGTGCTCGCAGCGTGTTGTTAGATATTTTCACTCCTGATGCGTGTCTCGCGCTGCTTGAGCAGCAGCGTTGCACCTGTATGCTAGGCGCAACGCCGTTTGTCTATGATCTTTTGAATGTACTAGAGAAACAACCCGCGGACCTGTCAGCGCTGCGTTTCTTTCTTTGCGGCGGAACCACAATCCCCAAAAAAGTGGCGCGTGAATGCCAGCAGCTCGGCATTAAATTATTAAGTGTTTATGGTTCCACAGAAAGTTCGCCGCATGCGGTGGTGAATCTCGATGATCCTTTGTCGCGCTTTATGCACACCGATGGTTACGCTGCCGCAGGTGTAGAGATTAAAGTGGTCGATGACGCACGCAAGACCTTACCGCCAGGTTGCGAAGGTGAAGAAGCCTCGCGTGGCCCCAATGTGTTTATGGGATATTTTGATGAACCTGAATTAACCGCCCGTGCGCTGGATGAAGAAGGCTGGTATTACAGCGGCGATCTCTGCCGTATGGATGAGGCTGGCTATATAAAAATTACCGGACGCAAAAAAGATATTATTGTCCGCGGCGGCGAAAATATTAGCAGCCGTGAAGTGGAAGATATTTTATTGCAGCATCCTAAAATTCACGATGCCTGTGTGGTTGCAATGCCCGATGAACGTTTAGGTGAACGATCATGCGCTTATGTCGTGCTGAAAGCGCCGCATCATTCATTATCGCTGGAAGAGGTGGTGGCTTTTTTTAGCCGTAAACGGGTCGCAAAATATAAATATCCTGAACATATCGTGGTAATCGAAAAACTACCGCGCACTGCCTCAGGTAAAATACAAAAGTTTTTGTTAAGAAAAGATATTATGCGGCGATTAACGCAGGATGTCTGTGAAGAGATTGAATAAGTTTCATCTTCGGGGATCACATAAACCCGGCGACTGAACGCCGCCGGGGATTTATTTTATTTCTTCAGTTCAGCCAGGCTTAACCAGGTTTGCACCACGGTGTCCGGGTTCAGAGACAGGCTATCGATCCCCTCTTCCATCAACCATGCGGCAAAGTCTTCATGGTCGGACGGACCCTGACCGCAAATCCCGACATATTTGCCCTGTTTCTTCGCGGCACGGATAGCCATCGACAGCAATGCTTTCACCGCATCGTTGCGCTCATCGAACAATTCAGACACCACGCCGGAGTCACGATCCAGACCGAGCGCCAGCTGTGTCATATCGTTTGAGCCAATTGAGAAGCCGTCGAAATATTCGAGGAACTGCTCTGCCAGCAAGGCGTTGGACGGAATTTCACACATCATGATGATTTTCAGCCCGTTCTCGCCACGTTTCAGCCCCTGACGCGCCAGTTCTTCAACCACCGCTTTCGCCTGATCTACGGTACGCACGAACGGGATCATGATCTCAACGTTGGTCAGCCCCATGTCGTTGCGCACTCGTTTCACTGCTTCACACTCCAGCGCGAAGCAGTCGCGGAAGCTGTCGGAAACATAGCGGCCCGCGCCACGGAAGCCGAGCATCGGGTTCTCTTCATCTGGCTCGTAACGCTCACCACCGACCAGGTTCGCATATTCGTTCGATTTAAAATCAGAGAGACGGACAATGACGCGCTTCGGATAAAACGCGGCACCCAGCGTCGCGATCCCTTCAGTCAGACGACCAACGTAAAATTCACGCGGAGAATCAAAACCTTTCATCATCTCGCGGATTTCGTTTTGCAACTGCGGTTCCTGATCGTCAAACTCAAGCAGTGCGCGTGGGTGGACGCCAATCATACGGTTGATGATAAATTCCAGACGCGCAAGGCCCACGCCTTCGTTCGGCAGGCAGGCGAAGTCGAAAGCACGGTCCGGGTTACCGACGTTCATCATCACTTTCAACGGCAGATCCGGCATCGTTTCTACGCTGGAGCTTTTCACGCTAAATTCCAGCAACTCCGCATAGACGTAACCGGTATCACCTTCGGCACAAGAAACAGTGACGTTCTCACCGTCTTTCATCCGTTCTGTTGCATCTCCACAGCCCACTACCGCCGGAATGCCCAGTTCACGAGCGATGATCGCCGCGTGACAGGTACGACCGCCACGGTTGGTGACGATGGCAGATGCTTTCTTCATGATCGGTTCCCAGTCCGGGTCGGTCATGTCAGTAACCAGCACGTCGCCAGGTTCGATGCGGTTCATTTCGCTGATGTCATGGATGACTTTCACCGGACCCGCGCCGATGCGATGACCGATAGCACGGCCTTCGGCGATAATCTTACCCTGTGAATGCAGCGTATAACGCTCCATGACCTGACCGCGTGAGCGCACGGTTTCCGGACGCGCCTGCACAATGAACAGTTTGCCGGTGTGGCCATCTTTCGCCCACTCAATATCCATTGGGCGACCGTAGTGTTTCTCAATTTGTACGGCCTGTTTTGCCAGTTCCTGCACTTCTTCGTTGGTCAGCGAGAAGATGTCACGCTGTTCCTGCGGTACGTCTTCGATTTTAACCTGCTTGCCGTGCTCCTGGGTCGGCGCGTAAACCATGCGGATTTTTTTCGACCCCATGGTGCGGCGCACGATAGCCGGGCGATTCGCCGCCAGTGTCGGTTTATGGACGTAAAACTCATCCGGGTTAACCGCACCCTGCACGACCATTTCACCAAGGCCCCATGCGGAAGTAATAAACACCACCTGGTCAAAGCCGGATTCGGTATCAATGGAGAACATCACGCCAGATGATGCGAGGTCAGAGCGCACCATCCGCTGAACACCGGCGGAGAGCGCCACACCACGGTGATCGTAACCCTGGTGCACACGATAAGAGATGGCGCGATCGTTAAACAGAGAAGCAAATACATGCTTCACTGCCACGAGAACGGCGTCAAAACCCTGAACGTTGAGGAAGGTTTCCTGCTGACCGGCAAAAGAAGCGTCCGGCATATCTTCTGCGGTGGCGGAGGAGCGCACCGCAAAAGAGGCGTTTTCGTCATCGGCGGAAAGCTGTGCATAGGCTTCGCGGATGGCGTTTTCCAGCTCAGGCTGGAAGGGAGTGTCGATAATCCACTGGCGGATTTGCGCGCCCGCTTTCGCAAGCTGGGTAACATCGTCAATATCCGTTTTATCCAGCAGTTCATAAATGCGCTGGTTTACGCCGCTTTGGTCCAGAAACTGGTTAAACGCGTCGGCGGTTGTGGCGAAACCATTCGGAACGGAAACACCCATTCCGGAAAGGTTAGTAATCATTTCACCCAGGGAGGCATTTTTGCCCCCAACCCTGTCTACATCATTCATGCCGAGTTGGTTATACCAAAGCACCAGCGGTGACGAGCCATTGTTGGACATCGAACAATCCTTTTGTGATAAATGAACGGTTTGAGAAACACATTTCTGCGCATTTATCTTTGCATATTTAACCGGATGAAAAAAACGGTGAATCGTTCAAGCAAATATATTTTTTTACTTTTTAAGACTGATCCCAGCGTTGCGCAAATCTGCTCTCTTCGACAATTTCCACATAAACCATCGGTATAAACGAAACCATAAAATTGAAATGCTGTTTTCATAAAAAATAAAATTGAAGGTTCATTTTATAAACCAGACATAACGTTCTACGCTTCTGTGCGTTTTTAATTTATGCTTTCATAGAATTATGTCTGCATCACGGGAAGAACAAAATGGATAATGCTGTTGATCGCCACGTTTTTTATATTTCTGATGGTACGGCAATAACTGCGGAGGTATTAGGACACGCAGTAATGTCACAATTTCCCGTCACTATCAGCAGCATTACGCTGCCGTTTGTCGAAAATGAGAGCCGTGCACGGGCAGTGAAGGATCAGATTGACGCAATTTATCACCAGACAGGTGTGCGCCCGCTGGTCTTCTACTCCATCGTGTTGCCGGAGATTCGCGCCATCATCTTGCAAAGTGAAGGCTTTTGCCAGGATATCGTTCAGGCGCTGGTTGCCCCGCTACAACAAGAGATGAAACTGGATCCCACGCCGATTGCTCATCGTACCCATGGCCTGAACCCTAATAACCTCAATAAATATGACGCGCGTATTGCGGCGATTGATTACACCCTCGCCCACGATGATGGCATTTCGTTGCGCAATCTGGACCAGGCTCAGGTGATCCTGCTCGGTGTTTCTCGCTGTGGTAAAACCCCCACCAGTCTGTATCTGGCAATGCAATTTGGTATCCGCGCGGCAAACTACCCCTTTATTGCCGACGATATGGATAATCTTGTGCTACCCGCGTCGCTCAAACCGCTTCAGCATAAATTGTTCGGCCTGACTATCGACCCGGAACGTCTGGCGGCGATTCGCGAGGAACGTCGGGAGAACAGTCGCTATGCCTCGCTTCGTCAGTGCAGGATGGAAGTCGCGGAAGTGGAAGCGTTGTACCGTAAAAATCAGATCCCGTGGATTAACAGTACCAATTATTCGGTAGAAGAGATTGCCACCAAGATCCTCGATATCATGGGCCTTAGCCGCCGAATGTACTAGAGAACTAGTGCATTAGCTTATTTTTTTGTTATCATGCTAACTACCCGGCGAGGTGTGACACACCTCGCACTTGAAATCAGCTGCGATTGGTTTATCGTGATGCGCATCACTTCCCGGTAGTCCTGCCGTAGAAGCAACAAATTTCTGAGACTTGTAATGAACAGAACTGACGAACTCCGTACTGCGCGTATTGAGAGCCTGGTAACGCCCGCCGAACTCGCGCTACGGTATCCCGTAACGCCTGGCGTCGCCACCCATGTCACCGACTCCCGCCGCAGAATTGAAAAAATACTGAATGGTGAAGATAAGCGACTGTTGGTCATTATTGGCCCCTGCTCGATCCACGATCTCACCGCTGCAATGGAGTACGCCACCCGTCTGCAGTCGCTGCGCAACCAGTACCAGTCACGGCTGGAAATCGTAATGCGCACCTATTTTGAAAAACCACGAACTGTTGTCGGCTGGAAAGGGCTAATCTCCGATCCGGATTTAAACGGCAGCTATCGGGTAAATCACGGTCTGGAGCTGGCGCGCAAATTACTTTTACAGGTAAATGAGCTGGGTGTTCCTACCGCGACTGAGTTCCTCGATATGGTGACCGGTCAGTTTATTGCTGATTTAATCAGTTGGGGCGCGATTGGCGCACGTACTACCGAAAGTCAGATCCACCGTGAAATGGCTTCGGCACTCTCCTGTCCGGTAGGTTTTAAAAATGGTACCGATGGCAACACGCGGATTGCCGTGGATGCTATCCGCGCAGCCCGCGCCAGCCATATGTTCCTCTCGCCAGACAAAAATGGTCAGATGACCATCTATCAGACCAGCGGCAACCCGTATGGCCACATTATTATGCGTGGCGGCAAAAAACCGAATTATCATGCCGATGATATCGCCGCAGCCTGCGATACGCTGCACGAGTTTGATTTACCTGAACATCTGGTGGTGGATTTCAGCCACGGTAACTGCCAGAAGCAGCACCGTCGCCAGTTAGAAGTTTGTGAGGATATTTGTCAGCAAATCCGCAATGGCTCTACGGCGATTGCTGGAATTATGGCGGAAAGTTTCCTGCGCGAAGGAACGCAAAAAATCGCCGGCGGTCAGCCGCTCACTTACGGTCAATCGATTACCGACCCGTGTCTGGGCTGGGAAGATACCGAACGCCTGGTCGAAAAACTCGCCTCTGCAGTTGATACCCGTTTCTGAATGCGTGCCCATTCCTGACGGAATGGGCATTTCTGCGCAACTTGTTGTCTTCTCAACAAATTACTGCTTGCTCTGGCCCGCCATAATATTGATAATAAGAATCATTGTTATATCAATTATTATTAATCTTTATGCGTTATACGGATAGCAGAAAACTCACGCCTGAAACGGATGCCAATCACAAGACCGCTTCCCCGCAGCCCATTCGGCGAATTACCAGCCAGACACTGTTAGGTCCGGATGGCAAACTGATTATCGATCATGACGGGCAAGAATATCTGCTCCGTAAAACTCAGGCTGGCAAGCTGCTGTTGACCAAGTAGCCTTTAACTCGAGCAGCTGACTTCCAGCCGTTTACCCCAGTCAGGTGGACGACTGACATAGTCATCATCTCTGTCGCTGAAAGGATTTCGCAACGCCTCATGCAGGCGGTGCAATTCCGTCATATCACCCTTTTCTGCCGCTTCAATCGCCCGTTGCGCCAACCAGTTGCGCAACACCAGAGCTGGGTTAACGCTTTGCATCAGCTGCTGACGCTCACTATCGGTAACCTCGTCTTGTTGCAAACGTACCCGATAACGGGCAAACCAGTCATCAAATGCCGCACGATCGATAAACTCATCACGTAGCGGTGACGCCGCGCTGTGCTGCTCGGTCAGACTCAGCATGCGGAATGTGCGGGTATAATCGCTGCGCTCTCGCGCCATCAGACTGAATAATTCATTCAGTAGCGCGTTATCCTCTTTTTGCTCCGTCATGAAGCCCAGTTTCTGCCGCATCCGTTGTCCATAATGCGTCAACAAAACCTGCTGATAGCTGTCCAGGGCCTCATTCAGGGCATCTACGGCAACAAATGGTGACAATGTCTGCGCCAGACGCTGTAAATTCCACAACGCGACAGCAGGTTGATTATCAAAGCTATAACGCCCTTGATGATCCGAGTGATTACAAATAAAACCGGGTTCGTAATCATCAAGAAAACCAAACGGCCCGTAATCAAGCGTCAGCCCCAGCAGCGACATGTTGTCGGTATTCATCACCCCATGAGCAAAGCCGACCGTCTGCCATTGGGCAATTAACGATGCGGTACGTGCGACAACATCGGTAAACCAGAGACGGTATTTGTCCTCATCATCTGCAAGATGTGACCAGTAATGACGAATGGCAAAGTCAGCTAACTGACGAACCTTTTCCGGCTCGCGGCGATAGTAAAAATGTTCGAAATGACCAAAGCGCAGATGACTTAGTGCCACACGCATCAGCATCGCGCCTGGCTCCACCGTTTCCCGATACACTGGCGAATCGCTGGTGACGATACTTAAAGCGCGGGTCGTCGGAATGCCCAGATAATGCATCGCCTCACTGGCGAGACTTTCTCGTATCGTCGAACGTAAAACCGCCCGTCCATCACCCATTCGCGAATAAGGCGTCAGGCCAGCACCTTTCAGATGCCAGTCCATTGTAGTGCCATCAGCAAGCCGTTGTTCGCCGAGTAAAATGCCGCGCCCATCACCCAGTTGGCCCGCCCAGACGCCGAACTGATGACCACTGTAAACCTGCGCCAGTGGTGACATACCAGGCAGTAGGGTTTCGCCACCCCAGACACCTGCGCCATTTTTAAACAGTGACGATGGAATACCCAGCGTGTTAGCCAGTTCGGCATTATGCCAAATCAGCCGGGCATTATTTAAAGGCGTAGGGGAAAGTGTTGTATAGGTTGCTGGCAATTCATCGCGCCAGCGGGTAACAAAAGACAGGGTCATAGATCCTCCTGTTTGATAGTGTAGACGGTTACTCTCGTCTTAAACACCAGCAAACAGGAGGGTTATCGCTGAACCAACGTCGTTATCTGATTTACAGGAACGGCAGGCCACAGGCATCCCTGGAGAGCATGGAAATCAAAGGGGGTAATCTGTGCCATTATTTCTGGCGTATCAATGCCCCCCGCGATGATGCAATTGCAACAAGGGGAAATTTGCGCCTGGATCGCACGAATAAACGGTTCGAAGGAGCGATGCGTGATTTGTTGCTGAATAAAACTTTTATCCAGCATGACGCGGGTGAAAAGACCATCAAAAACCGCTTTCATTGTGCTATTGCCTGCGCCCAAATTACCTAACACAAGGGGATACATTTGCGATAAGGACAAAAGATCGCGATTATCTTTTCCTTCATTGAGATGCGGGTAATTCTCATTAATCAACAGTTCAATAAACGGATATTTTAATAGTTCGCCCGCGTAATTATCCCTGTCTAATAATAAAGTAGCCACTTGTGGGGTTAAATTAAGCCAGGCAAAGAGTTTATGTTGAATAAAAAAGTGTTGGCATGATTTTAGCAATTCCAACTGCTCAGAAAATAATTGCCAATGTTGCTCCTCGGTAAGTTGCGCTATAACCCGACTCGTCGGGATACGAACCGTACCATCTTCACTGGAGAAATGGGTAATTAACTCAACGCCGACAAGGTCTTGCTGGTTATCTCTTATCGGCAGGAAATAGCAATCAGAATGATAAAGATTCTCCAAAAAAATCTTCATGGTAACCGTCCCTCTCGAAGGATGTTTTTCAGTATCCGGTTAAAAGGGATGAGGCCATAAGACATAACAATTACAGAAGGAGTAACTTTCATTTGTTCCATGTTAACCACTTTTTCAGGGGTCCTTTTATTAGATTATCCTGATTATAAACGAATAATCCATTTACGGAATTTTTGTCTGTAAAATACTACTGTATTCAGGAGTAAATGGACGGAGATGTATCATCGCCGTCCATTTTTCGACATACTAGATTCGTCTCGCCTGCCAGAAATTTTTCTGCCAATAGACATTATCGAGTGAGGAACGCATCACTCCCTTGCTGGTAGAGGCGTGGATAAATTGGTTGTTGGTATCGTAAATACCTACATGCAAACCATTTTGTCCGGGGCCCGTTTTGAAAAAGACCAGGTCACCAGGCAGCAACTCGTCTTTATCAATTTTCGTGCCGATAGAGGCTTGTTGTTTGGTTTCACGGGGCAGCTGCAAATCGAAACGATCGCGCATCGTCACAACCACAAACCCCGAACAGTCCACACCGCGCCGCGTCATGCCACCATAACGATACGGCGTGCCATGCCAGCTCTGTAGCTGGTCGTTCAAACCGGCAATAACGGTAATCGAATCAGAAAGTCTGGCATTTGGCGGCGGTGCTTTATGGTGGCTACACCCGGCCAGAAACAGTGCTGTGATCAAAATAAGGCAGAAACGCATTCCGTACGGTTCCTCTGTTTTTTATTCTTGCATTAATTTAGCGTCTTAATTACCCGATTTTCAAGATACTAATGAAATCAGATGGTCGAAATCAGCATTCGGTGACCTTCGATATCCAGACGGCGAAAATTCATCCCATAGGCCTGCGCCAGATTTGGCGGCGTGAGCACCTCTTCTCTGCGTCCACTGGCCAGCATTTTTCCACCTTTTAGCAACCACGCCCGATGCGCATGACGCAATGTGTGGTTGAGATCGTGACTGCTCATCACAATCGCCAGTCCTTGCTGACACAGCGCGCTCAGAATTTTGTCTAACGCACTTTGTTGCGCAACATCAAGACTGTTCATCGGCTCATCAAGAAGCAGCAATTGACCTGCGGGATTGGCTTGTGGTGTGATTTGCAGCACCACCGCAGCAAGACGTACGCGTTGCCATTCACCGCCGGAAAGTTGATTGGTGCTACGTCCGAGTTTGTCATCAAGAGCCAGCGCCCCTGCGACATCATTCAGTAGTTCGGTACGCGTTTTATCGTGCTGATGCAGTGTCAGGTAGTGCCAGACCGGCATTGCAAACGGTGGCGTCTGTTGTTGTGAAAGATAGGCGCGATGCAGCGCGAGTTTTGTTGCGGACCATGCTTCCAGTGGTTGCCCCGCGAACTGAATGCTTCCCTTACCGCTGGTCATTCCGGCCATTCGCGCCAGTAAGGTACTCTTACCCGCGCCATTCGGCCCCACCAGATGCAGGATCTCCCCTGCCCGAACCTCGCCAGAAAGCGGCCCCAGGCGGGTAGATTCCGCAACATCCTGTAACTGCATCACAATAGACATTATTTTGCCAACGCCAGTTTAATGCTTTCCATCACAATGGGATCTTCCGGCGTCATATCCGGGGAAAAACGCTGGATGACCAATCCGTCCCTGCCAACTAAAAATTTCTCAAAATTCCATAAAATATCATCAGGGTACAGCGGTGCACGACCTTTGCTGACCATACGGGCATAGAATCCGCTCTCTTCCGGCGCGACTGCGGTCGGCGCTGCGGCAATCAATTTTTGATACAGCGGATGGCGTCCTTCGCCATTAACTTCAATCTTACTGAACATCGGGAACGTCACCCCCCATGTGGTGGTACAGTAAGTTTTAATCTCTTCATCGCTGCCCGGTTCTTGTTCCAGAAACTGGTTGCACGGGAATCCCAGCACCACAAAACCTCGATCGGCCCAGGCTTTCTGAATATTCTCCAACTGCTCATATTGCGGCGTTAAGCCACACTTTGAGGCGACATTGACAATCAACAGCACATTACCGGCGTACTTCTCCAGCGTGGTCACTTCACCGTCGATATCTTTCACTACGGTCGTCAGAATGGAATCTTGCATCGTTTCTCCTGGGTGTGGTCAGTAAAAATCTTAGCTTTTAATCATAGACCGTCTTTTTGCGGCTAACGTCCTGCTTTTAACAATAACCAGATAAACACCGGCGCACCCAACGTTGCGGTGACCACGCCAATAGGCAGCTCTGCGGCAGCTAATGCCAGGCGCGCTACAATATCGGCCAGCAGCAATGCGCTCGCCCCTGCCAGCGCGCAGCCGGGAAGTAATACGCGATGATCGGTTAAACCACACAGCCGGAGAATATGTGGGATAACCAGACCAATAAAGCCGATAGCACCCGCCAGCGCCACACTGACGCCAACCATCCAGCCGGTCGCTGCCACCAGCACATTGCGCCAGAACCACAGGGGTAAACCCAGTTGCCGCGCCGAGATCTCGCCAAGTGCTAACATATTCATCGGCCTGGACTGACAACAGATCCACAACAACACGGGGATCAATGCCAGCATCAGCCAGCTTTGCCGCCAGTCTACGCCGCCAAAACCGCCCATCATCCAGTACATCAGCTGACGTAAATCAACAGAGGTGGAAAAGTAGATAGCCCACGTCATTAGTGCGCTACAGATAATCCCTAATGCAACGCCAGCCAGCAATAACCGACTGGTCGAAAGATGACGACGGGCGAAACGTAAGAGTATTAAAGTGATGATAAGCGCGCCAGCAATCGCACACAGCCCTAGTGCCCAGTTTGGGAGTTGCCCTTGCCCAAGCAACACCGCGGCGATAAGCCCTACGCCTGCGCCGTTAGAGACGCCAAGTAGTCCAGGTTCTGCCAGAGGATTTTCAAACAACGCCTGCATTACTGCGCCGGATATAGCCAGCGCCGCACCAACCAGCAATACAGCCAGCGTACGTGGCAGGCGAATTTGCCAGACGAACAGTTCGCCACGAGGAGTAGACCAGTCACCGGGCGAAATCCATTGTTCACCGGCGCAAAGGCTTAAGAGAAGCGCCAGCAGCATCAAAACTGACAGGCATAATAACCAGCGAATATTTTGTCGCTGTTGTTGGCGGGCAAGTGTCAGCATGGTATCCGTTCTGCTGAAGTGTCATGGCGTTGATTTTACGGTGACTCTTCGACAGTGAAAAGAAAAAAGGCCGCAAAGCGGCCTTTTTAGTTAGATCAGATTACTCGTCTTTGGGCGAAGCGTTTTCGACCCGGCTTTTTAACTTCTGCCCGGGTCTGAAGGTCACCACGCGCCGTGCTGTAATGGGAATATCCTCGCCCGTTTTCGGGTTACGTCCCGGGCGTTGATTCTTATCACGCAGATCGAAGTTACCAAAACCAGAGAGTTTCACCTGTTCGCCGTTTT
The DNA here is from genome assembly GCF_046486065.1 of Escherichia sp. WS547. Lineage (NCBI taxonomy): Bacteria > Pseudomonadati > Pseudomonadota > Gammaproteobacteria > Enterobacterales > Enterobacteriaceae > Escherichia > Escherichia sp. WS547. Next base: position 144,881 of record NZ_JBJQMA010000007.1, read on the forward strand.
CCAGAGCGCGACGGATCTCTTCGAAAAACAGTTCAACCAGTTCTTTGGCATCCCGCTTGCTAAGCCCAAGCTTATCAAACAGATATTCTGACATTTCAGCTTTTGTAAGCGCCATAGGTTCAATCCCTCAATGATGCCTGGAATCGCTCTTTTAATGCCTCTACACATTTGGCGACGGTAGCGGCAATCTCCTCTTCTTCGAGTGTACGGCTGGTATCTTGCAGGATCAGGCTTATGGCGAGGCTCTTATACCCCTCCGCAACACCCTTACCGCGGTACACGTCAAATAAGTTTACGCCAACTACCTGATTTACGCCAACTTTCTTACATTCGGATAAAATATCCGCTGCGGGAACGTTTTCTGCGACCACCACCGCGATGTCACGACGGTTCGCCGGGAAGCGAGAAATCTCGCGCGCCTGAGGCACCACGCGGTCTGCGAGCTTGTTCCACTCCAGTTCGAACACCAGAGTGCGACCGTTAAGATCCAGTTTACGTTCCAGTTCAGGATGAACAACCCCAACAAAACCAATACGTTCACCTTTCAGATAAATCGCTGCGGATTGCCCCGGATGCAGTGCCGGATTCGCTTCTGCACGGAACTCAACCTCATTCAGTTTACCGGTCAGGTCGAGAACGGATTCCAGATCGCCTTTCAAATCATAGAAATCAACGGTCTCTTTTGCCAGGTTCCAGTGCTCTTCGTAACGGTTACCGCAAATCACACCGGCTAACATCAGATCCTGACGAATGCCCAACGGTGCCTGAGTATCTGGTACGAAACGCAGACCACTTTCGAAAATGCGCACACGGTTCTGCTGACGGTTCTGGTTGTACACCACGGTTGCCAGCAGGCCGGTCCACAGGGAAAGACGCATTGCTGACATTTCAACGGAAATCGGGCTTGGCAGCAGTAAGGCTTCAACGCCTGGATGGATCATCTGCTGCACTTTCGGATCAACGAAGCTGTAGGTGATCACTTCCTGATAGCCTTTGTCGTTGAGCAGCGTTTTCACGCGCTTGAGCGACAGATCTGCTTCGCGGTGAGTACCCATAATCAGGCTTGCCTGCACCGGCTCATCAGGGATGTTGTTGTAGCCGTAAACACGCGCGACTTCTTCGACCAGATCTTCTTCAATCTCCATGTCGAAACGCCAGCTCGGCGCAACTGCCTGCCATTCGTCTTTGCCTTCGGTCACTTCGCAGCCGAGACGACGCAGAATATCAGTTACCTGCTCATCGGCAATATGATGGCCGATCAGGCGATCCAGTTTGCTGCGACGTAAAGTAATGGTGGCTCGCTTCGGCAGCGTTGCTTCGTTGGTGATATCAATTACCGGGCCAGCCTCACCGCCGCAGATGTCGATCAGCAGACGGGTCGCACGTTCCATCGCTTTGTGCTGCAGTGCCGGATCAACGCCACGCTCATAACGGTGAGACGCATCGGTATGCAGGCCATGACGACGAGCACGACCGGTGATAGACAGCGGGCTGAAGAAAGCGCATTCCAGCAGGACGTTTTGCGTTTCGTCATTCACGCCAGAGTGTTCGCCACCAAAGATGCCGCCCATCGCCAGCGCCTTGTTGTGGTCGGCGATGACAAGGGTGTCAGCATTCAGCTTCGCTTCAGTGCCATCAAGCAGCACCAGCGTTTCGCCCTCTTTCGCCATCCGCACCACAATGCCGCCTTCAATGCGATCTTTATCGAAAGCGTGCATCGGCTGGCCCAGTTCAAGCAGTACATAGTTGGTGACGTCAACGACTGCATCGATAGATCGGATCCCGCAACGACGCAGTTTTTCTTTCATCCACAGCGGAGTTGGCGCTTTAACGTTAATGCCTTTTACCACACGGCCAAGATAGCGCGGGCAGGCTTCCGGCGCTTCGACTGTAATCGGCAGCGTGTCGTCGATGGTCGCACCAACCGGAACGATTTCCGGTTCAACCAGCGGCAGCTGGTTCAGCACGGCAACATCACGCGCCACGCCGATAATGCCTAAGCAATCGGCACGGTTTGGCGTTACGCTGATTTCGATGGTGTTGTCATCGAGTTTCAGGTATTCGCGGATGTCGGTGCCAATCGGCGCATCTGCAGGCAGCTCGATAATGCCGCTGTGATCGTCAGAAATTCCCAGCTCAGAAAAGGAGCACAGCATCCCTTCAGACGGTTCGCCACGCAGTTTCGCCGCTTTAATTTTGAAATCGCCCGGCAGAACAGCACCAATGGTCGCTACCGCCACACGCAGGCCCTGACGGCAGTTTGGCGCACCGCAGACGATGTCCAGCAGGCGATCGCCGCCGACATTCACTTTTGTCACACGCAGTTTGTCAGCGTTCGGATGCTGCGCACACTCAACCACTTCACCAACGACCACGCCGTGGAAGCTACCGGCAACCGGTTCTACACCGTCAACTTCCAGGCCCGCCATAGTGATTTGATTTGCCAGCGCATCGCTATCAATCGCCGGGTTCACCCATTCGCGTAACCACAGTTCACTGAATTTCATAATCTATTCCTGCCTTATTTAAACTGTTTGAGGAAACGCAGATCGTTTTCGAAGAATGAACGCAGGTCGGTGACGCCGTAACGCAACATGGTCAGACGCTCCATCCCCATTCCGAAGGCGAAACCAGAGTAAACTTCCGGGTCGATGCCAACATTACGCAGCACGTTCGGATGCACCATCCCGCAGCCCAGTACTTCCAGCCATTTACCGTTTTTACCCATGACGTCCACTTCTGCAGAAGGTTCGGTAAACGGGAAGTAGGAAGGACGGAAGCGGATCTGCAAATCTTCCTCAAAGAAGTTACGCAGGAAGTCGTGCAGCGTGCCTTTCAGGTTGGTAAAGCTGATGTTGGTATCAACAATCAGACCTTCCATCTGATGGAACATCGGCGTGTGAGTCTGGTCGTAGTCGTTACGATAAACGCGGCCAGGCGCGATGATACGAATCGGTGGCTGCTGAGCTTTCATGGTGCGGATCTGTACGCCAGAGGTCTGGGTACGCAGCAGGCGGGTAGCGTCAAACCAGAAAGTGTCGTGGTCAGCGCGCGCCGGGTGGTGACCAGGAATGTTCAGAGCATCGAAGTTATGATAATCGTCTTCGATTTCCGGCCCGGTTGCCACGGTAAAGCCAAGCTCACCGAAGAAACTTTCGATACGGTCGATGGTACGGGTCACCGGATGCAGACCGCCGTTTTCAATACGACGCCCCGGCAGGGAGACATCAATCGTTTCCGCCGCCAGACGCGCATTCAGCGCTGCGCTTTCCAGTTCCGCTTTACGTGCATTCAGCGCCTGCTGAACCTGCTCTTTCGCTTCGTTGATAACCGCACCGGCTGCCGGGCGTTCTTCTGGCGGCAGCGCACGCAGGGTCGTCATCTGAAGGGTTAAGTGCCCTTTTTTACCCAAATATTCGACGCGCACATTGTCTAACGCGGCAACATCTGACGCCTGGCTAATGGCCGCCTTCGCACTGGCAACCAGTTCTGCGAGATGTGACATGGTTTTCCTCATTGTGTCAGTGGTGACACTGGTTCGTTGGACTTAATTTTTTCAAAACGCGCATACAAAAAAAGCCTCCACTGGGAGGCTTTCAGGCGCTGTTTTCCGTTTCTCTTCTCACGCGCTAGCCTCCTGGAGTCAGGTGCTAAAGTAAAAAAAGAAGCGGAAAATAGCAGCATTCATTGCTTGCGTTACCTTTTGGTACTTTTCAAAAGACCTTTATTGAAAAGGCTACGGCGATAAAAGTCAATGTTTTGATGGCGTTGAAACGAAAAGAGGGAGACTAGCTCCCTCTTTCAACTGGCTTATGCCAGAGCTGCTTTCGCTTTTTCAACCAGAGCGGTGAACGCTACTTTGTCGAATACTGCGATATCAGCCAGGATCTTACGGTCGATTTCAACAGAGGCTTTTTTCAGGCCATTGATGAATTTGCTGTAAGAAATACCGTTCTGACGTGCTGCTGCGTTGATACGCGCAATCCACAGTTGACGGAACTGACGCTTACGTTGACGACGGTCACGGTAAGCATACTGACCAGCTTTGATAACAGCCTGGAAGGCAACGCGGTATACGCGAGAACGCGCACCGTAGTAGCCTTTAGCTTGTTTCAAAATTTTCTTGTGACGTGCGCGTGCAATAACACCACGTTTTACGCGAGCCATATGTGCTCTCCTGTATCTATATTCTAATTAAAAAGTTAAAAAACGTTAACGGCTTATGCGTACGGCAGGCACGCGATTACCAGGCCCAGATCGCCTTTGGAAACCATGGCTTTCGGACGCAGGTGACGTTTACGTTTGGTCGCTTTTTTGGTCAGAATGTGACGCAGGTTAGCGTGCTTGTGCTTAAAACCACCTTTACCGGTTTTTTTGAAGCGCTTAGCAGCACCGCGTACGGTCTTAATTTTTGGCATTTTAATAACTTCCACTTCGCATTGTTAATAAACGAAACAAAGGCGAACAATGCCTGTGAAGCCCAAAGGCTCCACAGACAGTGCTACTTGAAGGCCTTACTGTTTCTTCTTAGGAGCGAGCACCATGATCATCTGGCGGCCTTCGATCTTCGTTGGGAAGGATTCGACCACTGCCAGTTCTTGCAAATCGTCTTTCACGCGATTAAGCACTTCCATACCGATTTGCTGGTGCGCCATCTCACGACCACGGAAACGCAGCGTGATTTTGGCTTTATCACCCTCTTCGAGAAAGCGAATCAGGCTGCGGAGTTTTACCTGATAGTCGCCTTCATCTGTACCAGGACGGAATTTAATTTCCTTAACCTGGATAACTTTTTGCTTTTTCTTCTGTTCCTTAGAAGACTTGCTCTTTTCATAGAGGAATTTGCCGTAATCCATTATACGACAAACCGGCGGCTCGGCGTTAGGGCTGATCTCGACTAAGTCTACTCCGGCTTCTTCTGCTTTCTCCAGAGCTTCTCTCAGACTCACAATACCAAGCTGCTCGCCTTCCAGACCTGTTAAGCGAACTTCCTGGGCGCGAATTTCGCCATTGATACGGTTAGGGCGCGCCGTTTGAACTCGTTTTCCGCCTTTAATACCTTATTCCTCCAATTGTTTAAGACTGCGGCTGCGAATCTCTTGTTGCAGCTTCTCGATCACTTCATTTACGTCCATGCTTCCCAGGTCTTTACCACGACGGGTGCGAACGGCAACTTTGCCTGATTCCACCTCTTTATCACCACAGACCAGCATATACGGGACGCGACGCAAAGTGTGCTCGCGGATTTTAAAGCCAATCTTCTCATTTCTCAAGTCTGCTTTAACACGAATGCCCGCATTTGATAGTTTTTGCGTCAATTCGTTAACGTATTCAGACTGTGAATCGGTAATATTCATGATAACAACCTGAACCGGCGCAAGCCAGGTCGGGAAGAAACCAGCGAACTCTTCGGTCAGGATACCGATGAAACGTTCCATCGACCCAAGAATTGCGCGGTGAATCATTACCGGTACCTTACGCTCGTTGTCTTCGCCCACATAGGAGGCGCTCAGACGAGACGGCAAGGAGAAGTCCAGCTGTACTGTACCGCACTGCCATGCACGATCGAGGCAGTCATACAGGGTAAATTCAATTTTCGGACCGTAGAAAGCGCCTTCACCCAGTTGATATTCAAACGGGATGTTGTTTTCTTCCAGCGCAACCGCCAGGTCCGCCTCAGCACGATCCCACATTTCGTCGCTGCCAATACGTTTTTCAGGACGAGTGGAGAGTTTGACGACGATCTTCTCAAAGCCAAAAGTGCTGTACATATCATAGACTAAACGGATACATCCGTTAACTTCATCGCGAATTTGTTCTTCAGTACAGAAGATATGCGCGTCATCCTGGGTAAATCCACGTACGCGCATCAGGCCATGCAGCGAACCTGACGGCTCGTTACGGTGGCAGCTACCAAACTCGGCCATACGCAGCGGCAAATCGCGATACGACTTCAGCCCCTGGTTGAAAATTTGTACGTGACCCGGGCAGTTCATCGGCTTAATGCAGTATTCACGGTTCTCAGAAGACGTGGTGAACATTGCATCTTTGTAGTTGTCCCAGTGACCGGTTTTTTCCCACAGGACACGGTCCATCATGAACGGACCTTTAACTTCCTGATACTGGTACTCTTTCAGTTTAGAACGAACAAACACTTCCAGTTCACGGAAGATGGTCCAACCGTCGTTGTGCCAGAAGACCATACCCGGCGCTTCTTCCTGCATATGGTACAGGTCGAGCTGTTTACCGATTTTACGGTGGTCGCGTTTCGCGGCTTCTTCCAGGCGCTGCAGGTAAGCGTTAAGTGCTTTTTTGTCTGCCCACGCCGTACCGTAAATACGTTGCAACATTTTGTTGTTGCTGTCGCCACGCCAGTAAGCCCCTGCCGTTTTCATTAGTTTGAAATGATGGCAGAAACGCATGTTCGGTACGTGCGGACCGCGGCACATATCGACATATTCTTCATGGAAGTACAGACCTGGCTTGTCATCATGGGCGATGTTTTCGTCAAGAATGGAGACTTTGTAGCTCTCCCCACGGTTGGCGAAAGTTTCACGCGCTTCGTGCCAGCTGACTTTCTTCTTAATGACGTCGTAGTTTTTCTCAGCAAGCTCATGCATCCGCTTCTCGAGTGCTTCGACATCTTCCTGGGTTAACGTGCGGTCAAGATCAACGTCGTAATAAAAACCGTTGTCAATAACCGGGCCGATTGCCATTTTGGTATGCGGCCAAAGTTGTTTAATCGCGTGCCCTAACAGGTGCGCACAGGAGTGACGAATGATCTCCAGACCTTCTTCGTCTTTGGCGGTAATGATCGACAGTTGTGCGTCGTTTTCAATCAGATCGCAAGCATCAACCAGTTCGCCATTAACGCGCCCTGCGATACAGGCTTTCGCCAGACCTGGACCAATGTCCAGCGCAACATCCATGGGGCTTACAGCGTGGTCGTAATGGCGTTGGCTGCCATCAGGAAGAGTTATAACAGGCATTTTATATCCTTATTTGCAGTGGTGACCCACACGAAAGATCACATACAAAGAAAAATTTGTTTATTAACAGTTCATTGCGAAACCATCTAGCCAACAAATGCTAAATTGGTTCGCAATCAGGTACACAAATGAAAGACATTAACCTCTCACCTTCCACCCGGTGGAACGATGTTAACACTAAAAAAAGGGAGATTGTACCTTTCCGTTTCACATTGATTCGATTCGCAATTCGTTTGTAGTGAGTACACCAGCAAAACGCTTAAAGAACCACTGATAACATCACGGAGCGTCTGAAAGGTTTACTGCGAGCGGATTTGCAGCAGCATAAACTGAATCCAGCAAAGTTCGTTGCGTGATTTGGCGGTACTATTTAAACGATCATAAGATTAATGACGAAGTGGTCATATCACAATGATAAAAGTGACACAATTCTTATAGCAATTTTTCGTGCACATTTCGTTCTGGCGATAATAATTAATCATCATCCTCAAAACCTCCAGACATATATAAGGCGAATAGATTATGAGTCAAAACGACATTATTATCAGAACTCATTATAAGTCTCCTCATAGAATGCACATCGATAGCAACATACCAACGCCTTCATCAGAGCCTATTAATCAATTTGCGCGCCAACTCATCACCCTACTTGATACCTCTGACTTAAGTTCGATGCTGTCATACTGTGTTACTCAGGAATTTACCGCAAACTGTCGAAAAATATCACAAAATTGTTATTCCACTGCCCTTTTTACCATTAACTTTGCCACTTCACCCATCCATGCAGAAAATATACTCATTACATTACACTATAAAAAAGAAATCATTTCCTTATTACTGGAAACCACGCCTATTAAAGCTAACCATTTGCGAAGCATACTGGATTATATTGAACAGGAACAGTTAACTGCCGAAAATCGTAACCATTGTATGAAACTGTCTAAAAAAATCCATAGAGAAAAAACTATACAACCAACAGTAAATCTCAATGGTAGTGCATTTTTTTTGCAATCTCCTTCTGACGCTATTTTTTGTCGCCATCTGTCATTGCAATACGCCCTTGATTCACTGAGAAATGGAAAAGGCAAAGTCAATCTGATTAAACATTACTCCTCCGTTGAATCCATACAGCAGCATGTCCCCTTAGTCCGGGACGCGGAGTTCAGATCATTACTTCGCCATCCTCCTGCAGGGAGTCGCGTTATCGCGAGTAAGGATTTTGGCTTCGCTTTAGATATTTTCTTCTGTCGAATGATGGCAAACAATGTCAGTCATATGTCCGCGATTTTATATATAGACAATCATACTTTGTCAGTAAGGCTACGAATAAAGCAGTCAGTGTATGGGCAATTAAATTATGTTGTGTCCGTTTACGACCCGAACGATACCAACGTTGCCGTCAGAGGCACCCACAGGACAGCACGGGGCTTTCTCTCGCTTGATAAGTTCATCAGTTCAGGTCCCGATGCTCAGACCTGGGCTGATATGTATGTTCGCAACTGTGCAATTGCTTTTCTGCCCCTATTACCTGAGGGAGTTCCAGGGGCTATTTTCACGGGTATCGCGACACGAATGCCATTTGCCCCTATACATCCATCGGCAATGTTGTTAATAATGGCCACAGGCCAGACTCAACAGCTTATTACATTATTCAAACAGTTACCCATACTCCCTGAAAAAGAAATCATTGAAATAATAACTGCGCAGAATAGCGTTGGTACACCTGCTTTATTTCTGGCTATGATGAACGGACATACTGACAACGTAAAAATATTTATGCAAGAAATTCAGTCACTGGTAGATAATCATATCATTCATGAAGATAATCTGGTTAAATTACTGCAAACTAAAAGTGCTAACGAAACACCTGGACTCTATATCTCCATGTTGTATGGATTCGATGAAATAATCGATATCTTTCTGAATGCATTAACCACTCCAATAACACAAGAGCTTTTAAGCAAAAAAATGGTGATGGATATTTTAGCAATGAAAACACGTGATGGTGAGCCAGGATTATATGCCGCAATGGAAAATAATCACCCTTTGTGTGTCACACGGTTCCTCTCTAAAGTTTATGGAATCGCTGTTAAATATAACCTCAGCAAAATTAACATTATGAATTTATTAAAAGGCGCAACAGCACATGGAACCCCTGCTTTATACATCGCCATGCGCAAGGGTAATAAAGACGTCGTGTTATCTTATATATCAACGCTGGGTACTTTTGCAAAAAAATATTCTTTTAGTCAATGTCAGTTATTCACATTGTTGGCCGCTAAAAATCATGACAACATGTCAGCTGTTCATATAGCCATTCATCATAATCATTATAAAACTGTAGAAACATATTATGCTGCTATAAACGTAATCAGCCAAAGCCTGAGTTTTAGTGCTGATGAACTAAAGACGTATTTATAACCAGACATTTATATATCGATACATAATTTTATTTTTTTCATAAACCGCAAAAACAGTGATCAGGTGTACAACGCCACCCGACGGCTGTAATAACAAAAAATCCCTTGATGCCTGTCCCTTTTGTTACACTTCGTTATCACGCACAAGAGATATGCAGGACACTGGTATGCCGACTAAACGCTTTGATAAAAAACACTGGAAGATGGTGGTGGTGCTACTGGCAATTTGTGGCGCTATGTTGTTGCTACGTTGGGCAGCAATGATTTGGGGCTGAGCAGTGACAAACGAAGACAGCCAGACCGCATAACACGGTCCGGCAGATAATTTTACATGCTGTAGCCCAGCGATAAGGTTGTCCGACGATCGGTATGTTCCGGTGCAGACTCTGGAGGTTCAGAGTTCCATGTGACGTTGTAAGCCACCTTCAGTCCAAAATGTTCATTAATAGCAACATTTAATGCGCTTTCGGAGTTCAGCGTTGTGTCTTCCGCGCCAAAGACGGAAACACCCTGCGTAAATTTAGCGTTGTCAGTCAACTGCCATGCATAAGCCCCGGAGGCATAACCCAGCGGCTGGGTTTCACTGGCATTATCGGTATATTTGTCGTAACGCACACCTGGACCGAATTCAAAGCGGAAACTGTGTACCGGGCCATTCAAAAACTGGCGACCATAACCCGCGGTCAACACATCGCGCTCTCGATAGCCGTTATAACGGTCTGTCAACCAGCTTGCCTGCCCAAATAAATAGTCATAATCAGTTAAATTAAAACGGCTACGCCCGCCCGCGGCATATTTTTCTGAAGAACGCTCATCATTAGAAGAAGTATTACTGGCGTTCCCCCACAGCGACCAGGCAGTGGTTTGTCCATACCAGGTCATGGTGGTGTCAGCCGTAAGTGAGGAGCTTTTCGTATTGCCTGATTGTGCAAGATATCCTGCGTTCAGATTACCTTCGAAAGGTTTTTTAGCGCTGGCAGGATCGTCCATGACAGTAAAAACGGAATCATCGGCAGCTGCATTCAATGACGCAAACATGCCCCCCGCCAACATAACGATGGCAGGAACTGTCTTCAAAAGCTTCATTTATCAAGAGTCCGTACAACAAAAAAAGAGACCATCGCGGTCCCGGAAACTTTCTTAAGGATCAAAGATTAGCGTCCCTGGAAAGGTAACGAATTATAAAAAGGCTTGAATAACTTAGCAATGTATTCTTATTTCATTTTTTGAATAAGCATGTGAAGAAAACAGATTTTTATTTATATATATTTATCTGCAAAATTTTAAATAAAGCTCTAATAAATCATATTGTTAATTTCTTCCCTTTCCGCTGATTCGGTGCCAGACTGAAATCAGCCTATAGGAGGAAATGATGGTACGTATCTATACGTTGACACTTGCGCCCTCTCTCGATAGCGCAACAATTACCCCGCAAATTTATCCCGAAGGAAAGCTGCGCTGTACCGCACCGGTATTCGAACCCGGAGGCGGCGGCATCAACGTCGCCCGCGCCATTGCCCATCTTGGAGGCAGTGCCACAGCGATCTTCCCGGCGGGTGGTGCGACCGGCGAACATCTGGTTTCACTGTTGGCAGATGAAAATGTCCCCGTCGCTACTGTAGAAGCCAAAGACTGGACCCGGCAGAATTTACACGTACATGTGGAAGCAAGCGGTGAGCAGTATCGTTTTGTCATGCCAGGCGCGGCATTAAGTGAAGATGAGTTTCGCCAGCTTGAAGAGCAAGTTCTGGAAATTGAATCCGGTGCTATCCTGGTCATAAGCGGAAGCCTGCCGCCAGGTGTGAAGCTGGAAAAATTAACCCAACTGATTTCCGCTGCGCAAAAACAAGGGATTCGCTGCATCGTCGACAGTTCTGGCGAAGCGTTAAGTGCAGCACTGGCGATTGGTAATATCGAGTTGGTTAAGCCTAACCAAAAAGAACTCAGTGCGCTAGTGAATCGCGAACTCACCCAGCCAGACGATGTCCGCAAAGCCGCGCAGGAAATCGTTAATAGCGGCAAGGCCAAACGAGTTGTCGTTTCCCTGGGTCCACAAGGGGCGCTGGGCGTTGATAGTGAAAACTGCATTCAGGTTGTGCCACCACCGGTGAAAAGCCAGAGCACCGTTGGCGCTGGTGACAGCATGGTCGGCGCGATGACACTGAAACTGGCAGAAAATGCCTCTCTTGAAGAGATGGTCCGTTTTGGCGTAGCTGCGGGGAGTGCAGCCACACTCAATCAGGGAACACGCCTGTGCTCCCATGACGATACACAAAAAATTTACGCTTACCTTTCCCGCTAACTGAAACATTCCCCCTGCATTGGGGGAATCACCACCAACCTGTCGGCAACGCGTTTCTCCGACTATGCTCAAAAGTCATGTGATAACAAAGGGGTGAACTATGGCCAGTGGCGATCTTGTCCGTTATGTCATAACCGTCATGTTGCATGAGGATACATTGACTGAAATTAACGAGTTGAATAATTACCTGACTCGCGACGGTTTTTTGCTCACCATGACGGATGATGATGGAAATATCCATGAGCTGGGGACTAACACTTTTGGACTTATCAGTACCCAAAGTGAAGAAGAAATTAGAGAACTGGTTTCGGGGCTTACCCAAAGTGCAACCGGTAAAGATCCTGAAATCGCCATCACGACCTGGGAGGAATGGAATAGCAACAGAAAATAAATGGTTTTTGGGCAATAATCAGTCTGTGGTGTGCTTTAGCTCGTGTTTTTACACCGCATTCTTGCGCTAACCTTATGATCTGGCAGACAACATGGGAGAGACATCATGTGGCAGGCAATCAGTCGTCTTTTGAGCGAGCAGTTAGGTGAAGGCGAAATCGAACTGCGTAATGAACTGCCTGGCGGAGAAGTCCATGCCGCATGGCATTTGCGCTATGCAGGACGTGACTTTTTCGTCAAATGTGATGAAAGGGAACTGCTTCCCGGTTTTACCGCCGAAGCCGACCAACTGGAGTTACTGTCGCGTAGTAAAACCGTCACCGTGCCTAAGGTTTGGGCAGTTGGCGCTGACCGTGACTACAGTTTTCTGGTGATGGATTATCTCCCACCTCGCCCGCTGGATGCGCATAGCGCATTTATTCTTGGTCAGCAAATTGCGCGTTTACATCAATGGAGCGACCAACCACAATTTGGCCTCGATTTTGATAACTCGCTCTCCACAACTCCGCAGCCCAACACCTGGCAACGTCGCTGGTCAACGTTTTTTGCTGAACAACGGATTGGCTGGCAGTTGGAACTAGCAGCAGAGAAAGGGATCGCTTTCGGCAATATCGACGCCATCGTAGAGCATATTCAGCAGCGTCTGGCCTCGCATCAACCGCAGCCTTCTCTGTTGCATGGCGATTTATGGTCCGGCAACTGTGCGCTGGGTCCGGATGGCCCGTACATTTTCGACCCGGCCTGCTACTGGGGTGACCGAGAGTGCGACCTGGCGATGTTACCGCTGCATACTGAACAGCCGCCACAAATCTATGACGGCTATCAGTCAGTATCCCCGCTACCTGCCGATTTCCTTGAACGTCAACCGGTTTACCAACTCTACACGCTGTTAAATCGTGCAAGGTTATTTGGCGGTCAGCATTTGGTTATTGCTCAGCAGTCACTGGATAGATTATTAGCAGCATAATATGGGGTGAGGATAATGGCCGCTCCGTGCGGCCTTTTGATTAAATAAACCCCAGCAGAGAAAAGAACACATAACCTGCAGCAATACAAATAACCGGCAGGATATACAGCGAGAAAAACTGCAGGAAAATAGTATGGTGCGGCACAACAATACGTGACTCAATTTGTTCACGCGTTAGCCCCTCTTCCCCTTTGGCTTTTTCCAGAATGAGTTGATCTTCAACACCTTCCCGCAAGAAGCGCGCCTGGCGACTCATCCGGGCACCGGAATCCTGCAACGCCAGTCCGACAAAAATCAGGATGAAAATCACCCAGAACATAACGTTCACGCCACCATTAAAATTGGGCGTCGGGGAGTTATACCAGAACAGATTCAAAAAAGGCGTATTCGCCTGCATCATATCGATCATGACATGAGTAAAGTCGAGCATGACCGCATTAATGCCTTCCTGGTTTTCCTGCCGGGTATTCATAAATTTCAGCAAAGAAATCAGTGTAGAGATCAATGCAGGTATAAAAATCACCCAACCCAAAATCCTTTTCAAAACAGCAATGCGTCCAGCTTGTTGATACGTCATGAGTTCTCCTTGATTAAGACGCGTCGTTTCACTTAGTTTACCTGTAGATATCTGTTTTCGCCCATTCTTTAAAGGCGATATGATAGGCGCTTAATCATAAGCACGGCTTAATACTTTACACATAATGCTCTAAAGGAGAGGTTGTAATGTCAACCCCGCGTCAGATTCTTGCTGCAATTTTTGATATGGATGGATTACTTATCGACTCAGAACCTTTATGGGATCGAGCTGAACTGGATGTGATGGCAAGCCTGGGGGTGGATATCTCCCGTCGTAACGAGCTGCCGGACACCTTAGGTTTACGCATCGATATGGTGGTCGATCTTTGGTACGCCCGGCAACCCTGGAATGGGCCAAGCCGTCAGGAAGTAGTAGAACGGGTTATTGCTCGTGCCATTTCACTGGTTGAAGAGACGCGTCCATTATTACCAGGCGTGCGCGAAGCTGTTGCGTTATGCAAAGAACAAGGTTTATTAGTGGGACTGGCCTCCGCGTCACCACTACATATGCTGGAAAAAGTGTTGACCATGTTTGACTTACGCGACAGTTTCGATGCCCTCGCCTCGGCTGAAAAACTGCCTTACAGCAAGCCGCATCCGCAAGTATATCTCGACTGCGCAGCAAAACTGGGCGTTGACCCACTGACCTGCGTGGCGCTGGAAGACTCGGTAAATGGCATGATCGCTTCTAAAGCAGCCCGCATGCGTTCCATCGTCGTTCCTGCGCCAGAAGCGCAAAATGATCCACGTTTTGTATTAGCAAACGTCAAACTCTCATCGCTGACAGAACTCACCGCAAAAGACCTTCTCGGTTAATGACCAGGGGCAGTGATCACACTGCTCCTGGTTCTTTATCTGAATTTGCATTCAACTGACGGATTAATCGTCAATTTAAGAGAAAGAGTTACACCGTCACCACTTCCGTGCACTGTATAAAAATCCTATACTGTACGTATTGACAGTTTAGTGAGTTTTATCATGACGGCGGAAGGTCACCTTCTCTTTTCTATTGCTTGTGCGGTATTTGCCAAAAATGCCGAGCTGACGCCCGTGCTGGCACAGGGTGACTGGTGGCATATTGTCCCTTCCGCAATCCTGACGTGTTTGTTACCGGACATCGATCACCCAAAGTCGTTTCTTGGGCAGCGATTAAAGTGGATATCAAAACCGATCGCCCGCGCTTTTGGGCATCGTGGTTTTACCCACAGTCTGCTGGCGGTATTTGCGCTGCTGGCAACCTTTTACCTTAAGGTTCCTGAAAGCTGGTTCATTCCGGCTGATGCGCTACAAGGAATGGTGCTGGGTTATTTGAGCCACATACTTGCCGATATGCTGACACCCGCCGGTGTTCCCCTGCTCTGGCCATGCCGCTGGCGTTTCCGCTTGCCTATCCTGGTTCCCCAAAAGGGCAACCAACTGGAACGTTTTATCTGCATGGCATTATTTGTCTGGTCGGTATGGATGCCCCATTCATTACCCGAAAACAGCGCTGTTCGTTGGTCATCGCAAATGATCAATACTTTGCAGATCCAGTTTCATCGGCTTATTAAGCATCAGGTTGAATACTAAAAAGGCAAAAATCACCTTTCTGGAATAAGCAATTCCATTTGAATATAAGAGCCAGCTCACAGTTCTGTTAATCTTGCGCCAACACTATGACTGCTACGCAGTGATAGAAATAATAAGATCAGGAGAACGGGGATGAACTTTCCATTAATTGCGAACATCGTGGTGTTCGTTGTACTGCTGTTTGCGCTGGCTCAGACCCGCCATAAACAGTGGAGTCTGGCGAAAAAAGTGCTGGTGGGTCTGGTGATGGGTGTGGTTTTTGGCCTCGCCCTGCATACCATTTATGGTTCTGACAGCCAGGTACTTAAAGATTCTGTACAGTGGTTTAACATTGTTGGTAACGGCTATGTTCAACTGCTGCAAATGATCGTTATGCCGTTAGTCTTCGCCTCTATTCTGAGCGCGGTTGCCCGTCTGCATAACGCATCTCAGTTAGGCAAAATCAGTTTTCTGACCATCGGTACGCTTTTGTTTACCACGCTGATTGCGGCGCTGGTCGGTGTGCTGGTCACCAACCTGTTTGGTTTGACGGCTGAAGGTCTGGTTCAGGGTGGTGCAGAAACTGCACGTCTGAACGCCATTGAAAGTAACTATGTTGGTAAAGTCTCTGACCTGAGCGTTCCGCAGCTGGTCTTGTCCTTTATCCCGAAAAACCCGTTTGCCGATCTGACCGGAGCCAATCCGACGTCAATTATCAGCGTGGTAATTTTTGCCGCATTCCTCGGCGTAGCTGCGCTGAAGCTGCTGAAGGATGATGCGCCGAAAGGTGAACGCGTCTTAACCGCTATCGATACCCTGCAAAGCTGGGTGATGAAACTGGTTCGCCTGGTCATGCAGCTGACCCCTTACGGCGTTCTGGCGCTGATGACCAAAGTGGTTGCAGGTTCTAACCTGCAAGACATCATCAAACTGGGAAGTTTCGTTGTCGCGTCCTACCTCGGTCTTCTGATTATGTTTGCAGTGCATGGCCTTCTGCTGGGTATTAATGGCGTGAGCCCGCTGAAGTACTTCCGTAAGGTATGGCCAGTTCTGACGTTTGCCTTTACCAGCCGTTCCAGTGCTGCGTCTATCCCACTGAATGTGGAAGCACAAACGCGTCGTCTGGGTGTTCCTGAATTCATCGCCAGTTTCGCCGCCTCTTTCGGTGCAACCATTGGTCAGAACGGCTGTGCCGGTTTGTATCCGGCAATGCTGGCGGTGATGGTTGCGCCTACGGTTGGCATTAACCCGATGGACCCGATGTGGATTGCGACGCTGGTCGGTATTGTTACCGTTAGTTCCGCAGGCGTTGCCGGTGTCGGTGGTGGTGCAACTTTCGCCGCACTGATTGTGCTGCCTGCGATGGGCCTGCCTGTAACGCTGGTGGCATTGTTAATCTCCGTTGAACCGCTTATCGACATGGGGCGTACGGCGCTAAACGTTAGTGGCTCGATGACCGCTGGCACGCTGACCAGCCAGTGGCTGAAGCAAACCGATAAAGCCATTCTGGATAGCGAAGACGACGCCGAACTGGCACACCGTTAATTCTTATGCTGGCAACGGTCCGTTTTGTATAGGAGCCGTTGCCTTACTTTTTAAATGTTCCATCGCGGCGATGCATACTGACTCATATTTAAACAGATCGTCAGCGAAAAAAATGGCTAACTTATCGATACATTCCTGACTCAATGAATGTGCTTGTAGCGAGAAGCTTAAAACCTCATACCCAAGACGTTTTCTAAGTGAACTATCTGAAATACTCATAATCTCTTCAAGCACACCACTTCCCATTCCCGGAAGATTCAGTGGATTAAAAAGAAGATTGACATTAAGCATTGATATTACCGAAGGAAACTTTAGGAGACTCTCATTTTTTTGAATCGCAGCAAAAATGCTCCCAACAGGATGTATATAATTTTGTTCATAGTATATCGTTCTTAAATAGTGAATAACCAACCTGTTTTTTATATTGATCAAATTGGTCATTTTTTCTGGTCGGAATTCACAGGTAAAATCCATCCCAACAAAATTCTCATTAATACCTCTTATCCTAATTTCACTACCATAAAGATTATTAATTATCACTCTATATTTAACATTGTCCTGCAGATATGTATCAAAACTAAGTGCTGGCGCTCCTGGCTTTGAGGCATCATAGTTAATGTTAGACATATAGGCAATCATATAATTGAAGTTTGATTCTGCTATTTCATCGCAGGCACATTGACCCGTTGATATAAAGAAAGTGAGTGCTGTCATGGTAGACTGCAGTCTTTCTTTAAAAGAGTCGAAGGCAAGGTTTTTAATATTTAAATTACCATAATCATTCTGTATTAAGTTTGTAGAAAACATCTCCCGCCTCATATTGTTAACAAAATTATTATCTCATTTAAATCTAAGTCATTTACAATATAAGTTTAAGAGCGACACCACAGGATGAACTATCAAAAATAGCTCATCATGATTAGCAAAACTTAACCATTTTAAAATAAATAAACAATTAAAGAAAAAAGTTCACTTATTTATAGCAATAGATCGTCAAAGGCAGCTTTTTGTTACAGGTGGTTTGAATGAATGTAGCAATGAAATACAGAATTTCAGGCCATGTAACTCCCGGCAGAACCGGGAGGTACGTAATCCTTACTCAGTCACTTCCCCTTCCTGGCGGATCTGATTTGCCCAACGCTGGGCGGATTCAGGCACAGTAAACGCCGGTGAGCGCAGAAATGACTCTCCCATCAGTACAAACGCAACATATTTGCCACGTAGCATCCAGACATCACGAAACGAATCCATCTTTATCGCATGTTCTGGCGGCGCGGGTTCCGTGCGTGGGACATAGCTAATAATCTGGCGGTTTTGCTGGCGGAGCGGTTTCTTCATTACTGGCTTCACTAAACGCATATTAAAAATCAGAAAAACTGTAGTTTAGCCGATCTAGCCCCCATACGTCCCGCTTTGCGTGTATTTCATAACACCGTTTCCAGAATAGTCTCCGAAGCGGGATCTGGCTGATGGTCTATAGTTAGAGGGTTTTTTGACCAAAACAGCGGCCCTTTCAGTAATAAATTAAGGAGACGAGTTCAATGTCGCAACATAACGAAAAGAACCCACATCAGCACCAGTCACCACTACACGATTCCAGCGAAGCGAAACCGGGGATGGACTCACTGGCACCTGAGGACGGATCTCATCGTCCAGCGACTGAACCAACACCGCCAGGTGCACAACCTACCGCCCCAGGGAGCCTGAAAGCCCCTGATACGCGTAACGAAAAACTTAATTCTCTGGAAGACGTACGCAAAGGCAGTGAAAATTATGCGCTGACCACTAATCAGGGCGTACGCATCGCCGACGATCAAAACTCACTGCGTGCCGGTAACCGTGGTCCAACGCTGCTGGAAGATTTTATTCTGCGCGAGAAAATCACTCACTTTGACCATGAGCGCATCCCGGAACGTATTGTTCATGCACGCGGATCAGCAGCTCACGGTTATTTCCAGCCATATAAAAGCTTAAGCGATATCACCAAAGCGGATTTCCTCTCAGATCCGAACAAAATCACCCCAGTATTTGTTAGGTTCTCTACCGTTCAGGGTGGTGCTGGCTCTGCCGATACCGTGCGTGATATCCGTGGCTTTGCCACCAAGTTCTATACCGAAGAGGGTATTTTTGACCTCGTTGGCAATAACACGCCAATCTTCTTTATCCAGGATGCGCATAAATTCCCCGATTTTGTTCATGCGGTAAAACCAGAACCGCACTGGGCAATTCCACAAGGGCAAAGCGCCCACGATACTTTCTGGGATTATGTTTCTCTGCAACCTGAAACTCTGCACAACGTGATGTGGGCGATGTCGGATCGCGGGATCCCACGCAGTTACCGCACCATGGAAGGCTTCGGTATTCACACCTTCCGCCTGATTAATGCCGAAGGGAAGGCAACGTTCGTACGTTTCCACTGGAAACCACTGGCAGGTAAAGCCTCACTCGTTTGGGATGAAGCACAAAAACTAACCGGACGTGACCCGGACTTCCACCGCCGCGAGTTGTGGGAAGCCATCGAAGCAGGCGATTTTCCGGAATACGAACTGGGCTTCCAGTTGATTCCTGAGGAAGATGAATTTAAGTTCGACTTCGATCTTCTCGATCCAACCAAACTCATCCCGGAAGAACTGGTACCCGTTCAGCGTGTTGGCAAAATGGTGCTCAATCGCAACCCGGATAACTTCTTTGCCGAAAACGAACAGGCGGCTTTCCATCCTGGGCATATTGTCCCCGGTCTGGATTTCACCAACGATCCGCTGTTGCAGGGGCGTTTGTTCTCTTATACCGATACACAAATCAGTCGTCTTGGCGGACCCAATTTCCATGAGATTCCGATTAACCGCCCGACCTGCCCTTACCATAATTTCCAGCGTGACGGCATGCATCGTATGGGGATCGACACTAACCCGGCGAATTACGAACCGAACTCGATCAACGATAACTGGCCGCGCGAAACACCGCCGGGGCCGAAACGTGGCGGTTTTGAATCATACCAGGAACGCGTGGAAGGCAATAAAGTTCGCGAGCGCAGTCCATCGTTTGGCGAATATTATTCCCATCCGCGTCTGTTCTGGCTAAGTCAGACGCCATTCGAGCAGCGCCATATTGTCGATGGTTTCAGTTTTGAGTTAAGCAAAGTAGTTCGGCCGTATATTCGTGAGCGCGTTGTTGACCAGCTGGCGCATATTGATCTCACTCTGGCCCAGGCGGTGGCGAAAAATCTCGGTATCGAACTGACTGACGACCAGCTGAATATCACCCCGCCTCCGGACGTCAACGGTCTGAAAAAGGATCCATCCTTAAGTCTGTACGCCATTCCTGACGGTGATGTAAAAGGTCGCGTGGTAGCGATTTTGCTTAATGATGAAGTCAGATCGGCAGACCTTCTGGCCATTCTCAAGGCGCTGAAGGCCAAAGGCGTTCATGCCAAACTGCTCTACTCCCGAATGGGTGAAGTGACTGCGGATGACGGTACGGTGTTGCCTATAGCTGCTACCTTTGCCGGTGCGCCTTCGTTGACGGTCGATGCGGTTATTGTCCCTTGCGGCAATATCGCGGATATCGCTGACAACGGCGATGCCAACTACTACCTGATGGAAGCCTACAAACACCTTAAACCGATTGCGCTGGCGGGAGACGCGCGTAAGTTTAAAGCAACAATCAAGGTCTCTGACCAGGGTGAGGAAGGGATTGTGGAAGCTGACAGCGCCGACGGTAGTTTTATGGATGAACTGTTAACTCTGATGGCAGCACACCGCGTGTGGTCACGCATTCCTAAGATTGACAAAATTCCGGCGTAAATATGGATAAGGTCACGCCCCCTGGGGAGTGACCTTACCACCTTACTTACACATCAAGATAATTACCCAACCGATAACCACGCTCAGCAATCGCATATTTCAACGACGCTGAAGTCAGCACATCCAGTTCCGTTAACCGAGGGAAGCAATAAGCACTCTGGCGAATCGTATTATCGATAAACGCCGGGTGGCACATCACTTCCAGCGAGCGCTCGCCGCGATGACTGGAGTCATCAAGCACTTGCAGGAACAGTGTCTCGCTAATCTCTTCACCATAAAACGCGCTACTGAATCCCTGCGAACTGCGCAGATTAGCCGGTAAATCACCATCCTTAGAAAGCGACTGACGGTCGATGCGCAACGCAATCCCCTCTTCAGCCGCAAACCTGGCAACAATCGGGAAAATCTGCGGGAACATATGCACATGATGATGGCTATCAAGATGCGTAGGTTTGCGTCCAAATAGCTCAATGAAACGCAAATACTGACTGGCGAGCTCCTGAGTAATTTCTTCCAGCGGTAAAGCATCTTCTTCTGCCAACTGCCAGATCCATTTTCCCAGCACGCCATCGCGGGTTAACCCCGGCATAGCTGTCAGTGGCTTGCCCATAGTAAGGACAAAGTGCATCCCTATGGCCAAACTCGGTTCATCACGACTCAACTGCACTGCATGGTCAATAGCCTGCCCATTCACCAGTGCCGTCGTCGACGTGACAATCCCATTGCGACAGGCCTCGATAATGCCGTAGTTCTGACCTTTGCTTAAGCCAAAATCATCGGCATTAACAATCAGTAAGCGTTCCATAATCAGCCTCGGTTAATGTGCTTTTTTAAGCTCTGCGATGCAGTCGGCAAAATTTGGCAGCCATTTCTCGTGCGCCAGAATCATCTCGCGTGCCAGCAGCTCAGCATCGCGATCGGAATGCACCAACGGACTAAGGTTTAGCGCCAGTAACACATCGTTAAATTCTCCGCTAAGTGCAGCGTTGCTGGCAGCAATCTCGAAGCCTTTAATGGTGTGAATCAGCCCCATCACTTTATCATCGAAATGCGTAATGCGCGGATGTGGCGTCGCGCCATCGCGCCCCAGCGTACAGGTCATTTCTACCGCCCAGTCTGCCGGAATATTATCAATATGCCCATGATGCGGGATATTAACGTAATGTTCAGCTTGCTTGTCGTTGTAGATAGCGTTGATCACTTCGCACGCTGCATCAGAGTAATAAGCCCCACCGCGCTGTTCCAGTTCTTTCGGCTTAACTTTCAACTCCGGGTTTTTATACAGCTCAAAAAGTTGTTTCTCGACTTTCTGTACTACCTGTGCTCGTGCGCCGCCTTTGTAGTATTCGCCCATTTCAATAGCCAGCATCTCTTTTTGCTTGAAGTAATAAAGTAAATAAGAACACGGCAACAGATTCAGAGAACGAATTAAGCCTTCGCTAAATGGCAGATCGAAAATATTTTTAACGCCAGATGCTTTTAACTGCCCGGATGCCACACCATCAAGCAATTCGGCAAAGCGTGATTTGCCATTTACCAGCACATCTTTAATGAACACCATATGGTTGAGGCCGAACAGATCGATAGATAAATCATCGCTGTCTTTCAGCATCAGAACATCGCGAATAAACATCTTCATGCCGATCGGAATATTACACACGCCGATAAAGCGTTTAAATCCGGTATGACGATAAACGGCTTCAGTGACCATTCCCGCCGGGTTAGTGAAGTTAATCACCCATGCATTCGGACAAAGTTCTTCGACATCTTTTACGATGTCAAAAATCACCGGAATGGTACGCAGACCTTTAAACAGACCGCCCGCGCCGTTAGTTTCCTGACCAAGATAACCATGACTTAATGGAATACGTTCATCCAGTTCGCGCGCCGGTAATTGGCCTACGCGCAGTTGGGTAGTAACGAAATCAGCATCTTTCAATGCTTCGCGGCGATCCAGCGTTTTATAAAGCTTCATCGGGACGCCAGCGTTATCAATCATCCGTTGGCAGAGATCAAAAATAATATCCAGTTTAGCTTTACCACCTTCGACATCCACCAGCCATAATTCGCTGACCGGCAATTCGTGATAACGCTTAATAAATCCTTCCAGTAACTCCGGGGTATAGCTGCTCCCGCCACCAATAGTGACGACTTTTAATTTCTGGCTCATAATTTCTCCCTTCAGTACAGAATACTGATATCTGGCATATCTGCCCCCCCGGACATAAATAATCCAGCAACAGGACAGATATGTGAATTGTCAGGTATAACGACTTACTGATTAAATTCAGTCAATTTCTTACGATAGCTCTTAGGCGTAAAGGACGTTAATTTCTTAAACGTTTTAATAAACAAACTCGGGCTACTATAACCGGCCTCAAACGCAATATCCGTCACTGAATAGTTGGTCATTTCCAGTTGTTTTTTGGCAAAATTAATACGGATTTCATTAATAATCTGCATTGGCGTTTTGCCATAATATCGTTGAGTCGCTCGCGTCAAATATTCCTGTGATTTGGCTGACAACGTCACCATATTCTCCAGTGCCGACTCACTAAACTGCTCTTTATCATGCATCTTTTCTACCGTACTTTTCAGCCACTGCGGTACATCATCAATCACCTGTTCTTCGCGGTAATGACGTAAACGGTTAATGACATAAAAAGTAACCATCTCAACAAACTCTTCCAGCCCTGTTTCGCGGAAATTCAATGAAGAAATCACTGTTTCCACATAGGTGAGAAAAGCGTTATTGGTCCGGTATACCTGCGAAGCGACAAAGCAATAAGGCAACAACGGCAGGTAATGCTGCTCAAAAAAGCGTTTACTGATCCCAACATTCAATATGCGCGTGGCACCAAACTCATAAAAACTTTGATGGTGCGAACCTAACGGAATAAAAACAAAATCGCCCCGTTCCAGTAACACGCGCTTACCGTTAATCTCCTGGAAATAACGCCCGGTTAATACCAGAGTAAATTCATAATAGTCGTGCTGATGCAGTCCGCTGATACTCTCAGTTTTGTTATAGATAAACACATGGAAGTTTTTGCCATTAAACAACTGCTGTTCTCGGGCAGTGGCAATTTCCGGCGCGTTAATCACTGGCTGCATCATCGACTCCTTATGCCTTCAGTTTTTCATGAAGCTCAATTAATTCTGTAATCAGTTCACGCGCAAGCATGGACGTCATTAAATGATCCTGAGCGTGGACCAGCACCAGACTCACTTTCATCTTACCTTCGCCCGCATCGCCTTCAATCAGTTTCGTCTGTACCAGATGCGCTTCATTCAATGCTATCCGTGACTGATCCATCATGGCTTTTGCTGCGGCAAAATCGCCCTGCTTCGCCTGTTTCAGTGCCGCATACGCCAGGCTGCGCGCTTGTCCGGAGTTGATGATAAGCCCCATCACCACTTCTTCCAGCTCTTCAGCTTCCGTTTGCGTATCGGGAATATTATCGAGATCCATCATACATCGTTCCTCTCTATTCTTACCGGCACGATTACCCGTACCGGCATCGATTAAAATTTCAGGGCGTTAGCGATATCTTCTTCGCTCTCTTCTTTATCAATCGCGTTTTGTGCTTTGTTAGCGACCACAACAAAGGGCAGATAAATTAACGTTGCGATACCAAGGTTGAAGAGTGCGACCAGCAATGCGGCGACGCTACCGTTGGTGTTAAAGAAGGCTCCCAGACCGGTTGGCATGGTCCACGGTGCAATATTGGTCACCGGAGGAATAATGCCCATGTAGTACGCTGCCAGGGTGATTGCCGCCAGAATCGGTTGTACCAGTACAAACGGGATAAACATCACCGGGTTCATGATAATTGGCAGACCAAACAGAATCGGTTCGTTAATCTGGAAGATGCCGGACGGCAGCGCCAGTTTTGCCACCTGACGATAATCAGCACGGCGAGAAGCGATAAAGATAGCCAGGATCAGACCTAAAGTCGCACCACTGCCACCGAGGAAAATAAAGGAGTCCAGCATCGGCTTGGCCCAGATATGGAAGGTCTTACCGGCTGCCAGCGCCGCTTCGACGGAACCATATTGCTGATAGGTCGCGATATTTTCCAGCGCCCAAGGCGTCATAATGCCGTTGTCCAGTGCGGTCAGCGCCAGCGCACCATGAATACCGAAGAACCAGAGCAGTGGAACAAAGATCACATAGGCCCAGCCCACCACGCTACCCAACGATGCCAGTGGGGTTGAGATGGTATCCATAATGATCTGATGGAAGTTGGTGCCCCAGGTATTCAACGCCCAGGCAATAATCCCCATCACGGAAAGAATAATAAAGCCGGGAATTAAAGCCGAGAAGGAACGCGATACTGAAGCAGGTACGCTATCGGGCAATTTAATGACCCAATTGCGGCGGACAATAAAGGTAAACATTTCTGCCACCACCAGGCCAATAATAATCCCGGAGATGATATTCGCCCCACCTAACCAGTTTGCGCCAACCGCATAGGCCTCACCGACACTGTATGGGGTGACGGTCATAAATGCTGCAACGGATAACAACCCAGCCGCCAGCGCATCGACTTTACGCTCTTCTGCCAGCGCCATGCCAATAAAGAACGGTGCCATTAAAGACATTATCCCTAATGTTCCGTTATATACGTTGCCGCCAATACCTTTCAGACCATTAAGTGTTTCAATGGTTGAGGCATCCAGGCGAATACCTAAGGAATAAAAAAACGACCCCTCCCCAAAGCTTAGAAAAACGTTGTTAATTAATACAAACATGGCCCCCGCAAGGGTTAACGGCATTAAGCGAATAAAGCCATTTTTGATTGCATTAACGTGTGGCTGCTTTCCTATTTTAACTGCAAAAGGGAGGAGTACCTTTTCAAGCGATGCAATAACATTACTCATAGAAAAATACCCTTAAAAACCGCAATTTAAATATTACGGTATTGATTTATGAAATAACTCTTTGACGGGAAAATTTAAAATAAATTAATTTGCTGCGGCTTTTTTAATCGCTGCAACCGCAGCCTTAAGCACGCCTAAACCATCGACTTTGCCATAAAGCAGCGAGTCAATTACTTCAACCGGTTTGTTGGGTAACAAACGCTGGATTTCGGGCAACATATAAGCAATCTGCGGCCCTAATAACACGACATCGGCATTCTGACCTTTTTCACCAGCCAGTGTTTCCGGAAATGCTTCAATAATGACCGGAACTTCATATTTTTCTGCCTGTGCGCGCATTTTTGATACCAGTAAAGAGGTAGACATGCCCGCAGAACAAAACAGATAAATGTGTTTCTTTTCCATAAAACTGCCCTCATCGACGATTATCTGTCAGCCAGACACTCCGCAAGCCTTAACCTGCTTCCATGCTCTGGGTAACTTGCGAAACCAACATGACTTTTTTTGTGGCTGAAAGGAGTATACGGTATAGACCTGAGCAATAGTATTTCTTTGACCTTATAAATTGTCTCTCCTTGACCTGCGGTTATGACCCTCTTCACATTTCGGGCAAATAATTCGCGAAGATAATTAAGAACTCAGGCCAAAAAAAACCGGCGCAATGGCCGGTTTCCGTTGTAACTCAAGCTTTCAGGCGAAGTGATTACTTCGCAGCCTGTGGATCAGTGTCGTATTCAGCACAGGTCTGATAACCGGAGTTGATGACATGTCCGGTATCATCTAACGCGACAAAGTAGGTTTCTGCTTTACCATCACGTTGACCCAGGATGTAGGTCTGGCAAGTACCACGAGCATGGATCATGCTCACTTCAGACGAAGGTTTACCCGCAATTTGTGCAACCTGCGCCCGGCTCATGCCTTTTTTGACGTCTTTCACCACAGGCTGTACAAACTGGTCTTTGGTACGATCATAAGCCGTACAACCCGCCAGCATGGTTAATACCGCCGCTGCACTCAGAATTCCTGCCATATTCTTGTTCATATTCCGTCCTCTTGTTTATCAGCGTGTTAGATAAGCCTGGAATACATTGGGCGCTTTTTCAAGCCCGTGAACGAAACGGCTCCGCTTTCAGAGGATTCCTGTATGACGTTTTAACCACCATTCAGCCCGCTGTCGCTTGTCGTTTCAGTAGCAACGGGTTAGCTTTAAGGAAGTTTTGTCTTTTCTGTCTGGAGGGGTTCAATGACATTGCAACAACAAATAATAAAGGCGCTGGGCGCAAAACCGCAGATTAATGCTGAAGAGGAAATTCGTCGTAGTGTCGATTTTCTGAAAAGCTACCTGCAAACTTATCCGTTCATTAAATCACTGGTGCTAGGGATCAGCGGCGGTCAGGACTCCACGCTTGCCGGAAAGCTGTGCCAGATGGCGATTAATGAGCTGCGCCAGGAAACTGGCAACGAATCACTGCAATTTATTGCCGTACGCCTGCCCTATGGTGTTCAGGCTGACGAACAAGATTGCCAGGATGCCATTGCCTTTATTCAACCGGATCGCGTATTAACCGTTAATATCAAGGGCGCGGTATTGGCCAGCGAACAGGCGCTGCGCGAAGCGGGCATTGAACTGAGCGATTTTGTTCGTGGCAATGAAAAAGCGCGTGAGCGGATGAAAGCACAATATAGCATTGCGGGTATGACCAGCGGTGTCGTGGTGGGCACCGATCATGCAGCAGAAGCCATTACCGGATTCTTCACTAAATATGGTGACGGCGGTACGGACATTAATCCACTGTATCGTCTCAACAAACGTCAGGGTAAACAGTTACTGGCAGCATTAGGTTGCCCGGAACACCTTTATAAGAAAGCCCCAACGGCCGATCTGGAAGATGATCGCCCTTCTCTGCCAGATGAAGTGGCACTCGGCGTGACCTATGACAATATCGACGACTATCTGGAAGGGAAAAACGTACCTGAACAGGTCGCCAGAACAATAGAGAACTGGTATCTGAAAACCGAACATAAACGCCGTCCGCCAATTACCGTTTTCGATGATTTCTGGAAAAAGTAATAATTTGCACATATTGGTTTGTGCGAAAAAGAGTACTTTGTTCACGCCGGATGCGGCGTGAACGCCTTATTCGCCCCACAAAACTATGCAAATTCAATATATTGCATGAGTCGAATAGGCCTGACAGGCGTAGCACGTCAGACGGTGTAACCTTTGTCATCAACCCGCCTCTTTTTTAATCGCTCCCCGCCTGTTACACTGGATAGATAACCAGCATTCGGAGTCAACAGTGGTACGGCGTTTAACTTCTCCGCGGCTCGAATTTGAAGCTGCGGCAATTTATGAATATCCCGAACATTTACGTTCATTCCTTAATGACTTACCCACCCGACCAGGGGTGTATCTGTTTCATGGCGAAAGTGACACCATGCCGCTCTATATCGGCAAAAGCGTTAATATCCGCAGTCGGGTGCTTTCTCATTTACGCACCCCGGATGAAGCCGCCATGCTACGGCAATCCCGGCGAATTAGCTGGATCTGCACCGCAGGCGAAATCGGCGCTCTGCTCCTTGAAGCGCGATTAATCAAAGAACAACAGCCGCTGTTTAATAAACGGTTGCGCCGCAATCGCCAGCTCTGTGCCCTGCAATTAAATGAAAAGCGCGTCGATGTGGTGTATGCCAAAGAGGTGGATTTTTCACGAGCCCCCAACCTGTTTGGCCTGTTTGCCAATAGGCGCGCAGCTTTGCAAGCATTGCAGACCATCGCCGATGAACAAAAACTTTGTTATGGCCTGTTGGGACTGGAACCGTTTAGCCGCGGTCGTTCATGTTTTCGTTCTGCATTAAAACGTTGCGCCGGGGCGTGTTGCGGTAAAGAGAGCCATGACGATCATGCGCTACGCTTGCGCCAGGCTCTGGAACGTTTGCGAGTAGTTTGTTGGCCGTGGAATGGTGCGGTGGCGCTGAAAGAACAGCACCCGGAAATGACTCAATATCATATTATTCAAAACTGGCTGTGGCTGGGGGCGGTTAATTCGCTGGAAGAAGCGACAACGTTAATTCGGACACCCGCCGGGTTTGATCACGACGGTTATAAAATTCTTTGTAAGCCGCTGCTTTCCGGTAATTATGAAATTACTGAACTTGATCCGGCGAATGACCAGCGAGCCAGTTGATTTCACTGAACAACAGTTTGCCTTGCGGTTGTAAAAGCCGCAGGGTGTGCCTGCCATCGAACCAGCACGCGCCCTGGTCGGTAGTGAGCAGTTTGTCGCCCAATTGCCACGCCCCGTTAATGACAAACACTACCCCGCCGCGTGAGCCAAAGGTAGTAAACGTACGTTCGGCAATTCTGACTTTCGCCTTACAGACATCCAGGCGTGTCATGATGTTGAAATCCATCGACATCTGCCCTGCCGTCAGTTTCGCTTTAACCACCTGGTCTGCCGCAAAGGCAAAAGGCTGTAACGGCTTTAGGGTATGGTTAAAGCGGTCTGCGCTTTCAAGGAACATCTCGCCGCCTTCCAGCAACGTCACTATCCTTTCCATACCGGGAAACAAAGAAAACTCCCCATTCGCCGCGATGGATGCAATGCTGGCACGCCAGTAAAAATCACGTTTTGCCGGTGGGAAAGTGCAAATTTCGCGCGTTTCACCGGCAGCGTTTCGCCACAGATTCACCGACATTTTACGCATATCAAAGTATTCCATACTCGCTCCCGGCCCGTTCTTTTCATTGTTATCGTTCAGGTAACCGTGGATGGTTATCGGCAACTCGGGTGATTTACGTTAGTGGCGATCAGGCTTTTTTTGCATCTGTTTGAGAAGAGAAAAGAAAACCGCCGATCCTGTCCACCGCATTACTGCAAGGTAGTGGACAAGACCGGCGGTCTTAAGTTTTTTGGCTGAAAGATTATTCAGCAGTTGCAGGCATTTTACCTTTTGCCGCTGGACGTTCTGTCAGACGCTTCTCAAAATTAGCATTAAATTGCTTTTTCTGTTCCGGCGTCAGGATGTTGTAAATTTTGTTCTGGGTTTCCATGTGCGCCAGCATATTAGCTTTGCGCTGTTCTTCCATTTTTGCGATCTGCGCTTCAGCTTTTGCTTTATCGAAGGTATCGCTGGCAATGATGTCATGCATTGCGCGACGTTCTTCCAGCGGCGGACGTTTCATCTGGTCACGCTGGCCTTTCATGATTTCGCGGATCTGCTGTTTCTGCGCGTCGGTCAGGTTCAGGTCTTTGAACATCATGTCCTGATGCGGACCGAACTTGCCTTTGTGGTGCATCATCGGCTTCGCGTCAGCCGGTGCTGCGGTAGTGGTGTCTGCGGCATGGGCCAGGTCAGCCGCGCCAAGAGCCAGGGTAGAGGCAACAAACAGTGCAGTTAATTTACGCATATTCTATATCCTTCCTTTCAGTTATTTATTACGGCTTTCTTAAGTAGCGTGCCGTGTTGACGAGATTAACTTTACTGACTTTAGCGTCAATTAATCAGAGCAACGGTAAAACAATGAAAGTGTAAAAAACACTTTTGCGCCAATTATGGAGAAAAAAAGAAAATTTGATGGAGAGTGATGAGGGAATATTACAACACGATGATTTTGCAGAGATTATGAAGAACTATACCGGATGACTGGTGATAAATAAAGCAAATAACCAGGATTAATCTGTATTAATTTATAAGAAAGTAACTTAATACCCGCAGAATGATTTCTGCGGGTAAGTATTAGCTTATTTTTTCGAGCATTAATCCCGCGCGTAATCCCAACGCTACCAAAGGATTAGGGAATAACACATACTCTACATCATGGGTTACGGTAAAACGTTCCTCCCCGTCCTGCGCCAGCAATGTTCCTTTCTCAAACGGCATAAAATTCAGCGTGTCACTTGCCATATGCATTTCGAAGGACGGCGAGTGGCGAGTAATTTGCGAAACCACCCGATAACGGAGCGGCGGCGTTCTCACGATACCGACACTCTCACCAGATAGCAGCGCAGCAATTGCGCTGGCAGTGACTGCAAACTGGCGAAGATCGTTTTGTCCAAAGGGCAACGCTTTGCCGAGTTCCAGCGTACAGGCCAGCGCGCCAAAATGTCTGGCGCTGAAATGGGTAAACGTACCACCAGGCTCCTGATGGAACACCAGTGCCTCCAGACCCGCCGCACCCAGCCACGTCAGAAATTTCTCGTCCCAGGGAATGTCGCGTTGCGGTAATACACCAAACCGCGGATGCAAGGAGCCACGAATTGCGGTATGGAGATCAAGGTGCCAGCGCACAGATTCTTTGCCCTGGTCATAAAAATCTTCCAGGCACTGTTCCAGTTCGCGCGCGCGACAGGTTTCCCCGCTTTCAGCAAATAGCTGCCAACGACCGCCAAACATTCGGTTCATATCGCTATGGCAATAACGTTTCCCTTGCTTCAGCGCAGGAGGATTCCCGAGGATCACCAGCAACCGCCAACGTAACGGGATCTCGCCGTGAGATATCGCGCCAAGCAACGCGTCCAGCATCTCCACAGGTGCCGTCTCATTACCGTGTATTCCCGCTGAAATCACCAGTGCGCCTTGCGGTGGCGTTAATGGCGTCAGTTCCAGCACACCATCGCCCAGCCAGCGCCAGCGAACGCCGTTGATTTCTCGCTCGGTGATAACCGGTTTTTTACCCGTTAAGGTCAGAGCAAGAAAATTATCCATTGCCCCCTCCCTCGCGCTGGAACGGATAAACCGAACCGAGATTCAGTAATTGGCTCAATACATCCAGTGCTTCCCGCCCTTCACGCAGCAATTGCGGGTCGGCCAGATCGGCAGCAGTAAGACGATCGCGGTAGTAACGATCCACCCAGTCATTGAGCACATTAAACAGCGTATCGTTCATCATCACCGCCGGATTCACCGCCCGGCGTTCTTCTTCTGTCAATACCACGCGCAACCGCAGGCACGCCGGGCCTCCGCCATTCGCCATGCTTTCACGTAAATCAAAGACTTTTAGTTCGCTAATCGGGTTGTCAGCGGCAAGGAGTTCATTGAGATACCCCCATACTCCGGCGTGTTCCCGACACTCCTGAGGCAGCACCAACATCATGGAACCATCATCGCGGCTCAGCAGTTGGCTGTTAAACAGATACGTAGACACCGCATCCGACACGGAAACCTGTGCCGCCGGAACTTCTATCGCTATAAAACTATTGACCCGCGAACGCAGGTTTGCCAGTAACTGTGACTGGCGAGCGAACGCCTGTTGATGGCAAAACAGCACCTGGCGGTTGCTCACGGCAATCACGTCATTATGAAAAACGCCCAGGTCGATAACGTCCGGGTTTTGCTGGGCGAAAATCACCTGTTGGGGATTCACCTGATTCAACCTTGCCACCGCCTCGCTGGCTTCGCGAGTCTGCCGCGCCGGATAACGGGAAGGCCGGGTATCATTGCCTTCTTCTCGCCCGTAGACAAAAAGCTGCATACCTGGTTCGCCATAATGACCGCCGAGACGATTGTGGTTTGCCGCTCCCTCATCACCGAGCAAGGCTACCTGCGGCAACGCCGAATGGACGGTGAATTTTTCTTCATCGTTAAAAATCGCTTTTAACAGCGATTCGGTGACAGGGGCTTCCAGCGAACGGTGAAATTTATTGTTCAGGTTGGCAACGGTGAGGTGCACTTTGCCATCCAGCGTATCGGCAGATGGCGCGATCGTTGCCGCATTGGCTACCCACATTGGCGAAGCGGAGCTGACGCTGGAAAGCCAGTGCGGTGCCTGGCGTGCAACCTTTTCCAGTACCTGCTCATCGCTACCACTGAATCCCAACTGACGCAGCACCGGAATAAACGGACGCTCGTGCGGCGGGATCACGGCCTGGGGGAATCCCGCATCGGCAAGGGTTTTCATTTTCAGTAAGCCCTGTTTCGCCGCCAGTCGCGGGTTAGAGACCTGAAAACGGTGACGGGTAGAGGCTTCATTACCAAACGACAGGCCCGCGTAATGATGCGTCAGCCCTACCAGCCCGTCGAAATTGACTTCCCAGTCGTTCATCGCACCACCTCTTCGGAAAAATCCAGCCCGGGGTTAAGTGTGGCGGGCAATGTTAACGAGTCCGACTCCAGGCTCGCCATCGGCCAGGCACAATAATCTGCGGCATACCAGGCGCTGGGGCGATGGTTACCGGAAGCGCCAATGCCGCCGAATGGCGCGGTACTGGCAGCGCCGGTAAGCGGTTTGTTCCAGTTAACAATCCCCGCCCGTGCCTCAAGCAGCAGTTGATCGAATTTTTCCCGCTCGGGGGAAACCAGACCGCAAGAGAGTCCGAAGCGGGTGTTGTTCGCCATCCGAACCGCCTCATCAAAGGTGTCATAACGCCAGACGCGCAATAGCGGACCGAACACCTCTTCATCTGGTACGCCAGCAACGCCCGTCATTTCAATGATCCCCGGCGTCAGCAACGATGTCCCTGCTTGTAATAAGCGCGGCGCAAGCAGGGGGCGTCCACCCATCGCTTCCAGTTGCTGCCAGGCCGTCACCACCTGCTGCGCGGCCTGATCTGATATCAGCCCGCCAATAAACGGCTGCGGTTCGTCATCCCAGTTGCCCGGCGTTAATCGCTGGCTGACGGCAACCAGACGAGCAAGAAACGCATCGCCCTGCGCCCCGCTTTTCAGCAATAAACGGCGGGCGCAGGTGCAGCGTTGCCCGGCTGTGACAAATGCCGACTGAATGGTCAGATGGACAGCGGCATCGATATCCGCCACCTCATCGATAATCAGCGGGTTATTGCCGCCCATTTCGAGGGCGAGAATTTTCTCCGGCTGACCGGAAAGCTGACGATGCAACTGGTAGCCAGTATTGGCGCTACCGGTAAACAGCAAGCCGTCGAGATCCTCCAGCGCACTCAGCGCCTGACCCGTTTCACGCCCGCCCTGCACCAGGTTCAGCACGCCCGGCGGCAAGCCAGCCTGCTGCCATAAACGCATTACCGCTTCGCCACTCCACGGTGTCAGTTCGCTGGGTTTAAAGATAATGGTGTTACCTGCCAGCAATGCCGGAACGATATGTCCGTTCGGCAAATGACCAGGGAAATTATACGGCCCAAACACCGCCAGCACGCCGTGCGGGCGATGGCGCAGGCTCGCCGCGCCGTCCGGCATTTCGCTACGCTGCTCGCCGGTACGAACATGATACGCCTTAATTGATATCGCGATTTTATTGATCATCGCCGTCACTTCGGTTGCCGCTTCCCAGCGCGGCTTACCCGTTTCTCTGGCAATAATCGCGGTTAATTCGGCTTTATTGCTTTCCAGCAATCCGGCAAAGCGTTCAACTCTTACCTGACGATCGCCAAAGGAGAGACGCGCCCAGCGCGGAAACGCCGCACGGGCTGCCCGACAAGCCTGCCCGACCTGAGCGGCATCGGCATCATTGCCTTGCCATAACACCTCGCCCGATACCGGATTACGCTTCACACGCAATGCGCCCTGGCCCGTTACCCAATCACCGTTAATCCATAAAGTCATGCTGTTTTCTCCTCTGCGCACAGGCGCACCAGACGAACGCGATCCCCTGCGTGGCATTTGAGGGCATCCAGTTGTGCGGCGGTTAAAATCAAACGCTCGGTTGCCGGATCGGTACGCACCAGCACCACGCGGAAATGGTGATAATTTTCATTGGCGACCAGGCAGGCCGGAAAATCGCCCTGCGCAGGCTGCCCTTCTGCCACTTCCACCAGCCGACTTTTACGGATGGCGCGCACGCGGTCGATGTCACACTCAAGCGTCGGCCCACCGTCGAAGATGTCGATATAATTACGGTAGCGAAAACCTTCTTTCTCCAGTACCGCACGGGCAGGCGCGGTTTGCGGATGTACCTGACCGATGACGTCCTGGGCTTCCTGAGATAAAAAGTGGGTATAGATCGGATGTTTCGGCATCAGTTCTGCAATAAATGCCTTTTGCCCGGTGCCGCAGAGAAAATCGGCGCGGCTAAAATCCATCGAAAAGAAGCGCTTACCGAGGCTTTGCCAGAACGGTGAATAGCCATGTTCGTCAATCACCCCGCGCATTTCGGCAACCACTTTGTCATTAAACTTGTCGCGAAAAGCCGCCATAAACATAAAGCGCGATTTCGACAGCAAAAAGCCGTTGCCCTCTTTGCGCCACTCCGGGTCGAGAAACAGCGTGCACAGCTCGCTGCTGCCGGTGTGATCGTTACTGAGAAACAGCGTCGGCAACGCGTTATAGACATTCAGCTCTTTCGAAGCGTGAACCAGCGTGCCGACGCGATAGTTGTACCAGGGATCGTTCAGCCCAACTGCCACCTCAATGGCGCAAATCCCCGCCACTGTGCCTGTCTCGCTATCTTCCAGCACGAACACATAGCCCTGCTCACTTTTGGGCAGTTCGCCTTGCCAGGTTTTGATTGCCCTTTCGATACGCGCCGAAAGCGTGGCTTCATTGGCGGGAAGCGACGTCAGGCCGCCGCCCGTTTTGCTGGCAAGCTGCATCAGCGCCGAGACATCTGAACGCTCAACGGGACGGATGACCATCATGAAGAACCTCGGCTAACAAAGTGTTCGCAAGCAGCTGCAAAGCGATCCAGTCCGGTCGTCACCTCTTCTTCGCTAACATTGAGCGCAGGCGCAAAACGCACCACGTTGCCACCCGCAATCAGTACCATCACGCCTGCTTTCGCCGCTTCCTGAGAGATCTGTTTCGCTTGCCCGGCGTAATCGGCATTCAACACGCAACCAATCAACAAACCTAAGCCGCGAACTTCACTGAACAAACCGTAGCGGTGATTAATGGTATTAAGACGCTCAACAAACCAGTCGTGACGCTGTTTAACGCCATTAAGCATCTCTGGCGTGTTGATGAGATCCAGCACTTTGCCTGCCACCGCCGAGGCCAGCGGATTGCCGCCATAGGTGGTGCCATGAGTGCCAACAGTCATCACGCTGGCGCACTCTTCGGTTGCCAACAACGCACCGACCGGGAAACCGCCGCCCAGCGCTTTGGCGGTAGTTAACAGATCAGGCGTCACGCCGTAGTGCATATAGGCATACAGTTCCCCGGTGCGCCCGACGCCGGTTTGTACTTCATCAAAAATCAACAGCGCATTGTGGCGGTCACACAATTCACGCAGACCTTGTAAAAATGCGTTGCTGGCTGGCACCACACCGCCTTCCCCCTGGATGGGTTCGACAATCACCGCACAGGTAGAGTCGTCAATCAGCGCACAGGTAGAGTCGTCAATCAGCGCGCTGGCAGAGTTAATATCGTTATATGCAGCATGACGAATATCCGGCGGCAGTGGCGCAAAATCCTGTGAATAGGCGGGCTGCCCACCCGCACTGACAGTAAACAGCGTGCGACCATGAAACGCATTTTTGAACGCCACGATACCGCTCTTATGGCTGCCGTAGCGGTCGTGAGCGAATTTACGCGCCAGTTTTAGCGCCGCTTCGTTGGCTTCCGCACCGGAGTTACAAAAGAAGACGCGATCGGCAAACGTGGCGTCGATCAATTTTTTCGCCAGTCGCAGTACCGGCTCGTTGGTGTAACCGTTGCCGGTATGCCAGAACTTACTCGCCTGTTCGTTCAGCGCCTCACGCAGTTCCGGGTGCGCATGGCCCAGCGCGTTCACCGCAATGCCACCCGCGAAGTCGATATACTCTTTCCCCTGCTGATCCCACAAGCGCGAACCTTCGCCACGTACCGGTATAAACGGTGCCGGAGCGTAAACAGGTATCATCCATTCATCAAAGTTTTCACGCGTAATTGGCTGAGACATAGCGACCTCTACAGTAAATAATTCGTTATTTATATGTTAATAATAAGTAATGTTTGCGCTGTAAATGTAGATTGCAGGGTTCGTGCCAGCCAGTGATAAAAGTGCATAAACCGCGGTGGCTAACTGGAAATCAAGGAGTTATAACCAAACCATATGCATTTAAAGTGCATATAAAGTGAATACGTTTGCGATATGGGTGAATAAAAAGAATAAAAAACGCAATGTTATGCAGAAGTAAAATATAATTCTGGAATTGTGATCATTGACGAAATTTACTGGAAATTACTGCGCCATTCTGACGCAGCGCGCACCAAAAGCGGGCATTTTTTGCGCCATCGTTGACATCATTAACAACCATCGATCAAATCACTTAACAACAGGCGGTACGCAAAGCGAAATTCTGCTACCATCCACGCACTCTTTATCTGAATAAATGGCAGCGACTATGAAATTTGTCTCTTTTAATATCAACGGCCTGCGCGCCAGACCTCACCAGCTTGAAGCCATCGTCGAAAAGCACCAACCGGATGTGATTGGCCTGCAGGAGACAAAAGTTCATGACGATATGTTTCCGCTCAAAGAGGTGGCGAAGCTCGGCTACAACGTGTTTTATCACGGGCAGAAAGGCCATTATGGCGTGGCGCTGCTGACCAAAGAGACGCCGATTGCCGTGCGTCGCGGCTTTCCCGGTGACGACGAAGAGGCGCAACGGCGGATTATTATGGCGGAAATCCCCTCGCCGCTGGGCAATGTCACCGTGATCAACGGTTACTTCCCGCAGGGTGAAAGCCGCGACCATCCGATAAAATTCCCGGCAAAGGCGCAGTTTTATCAGAATCTGCAAAACTATCTGGAAACCGAACTCAAGCGTGAAAATCCGGTGCTGATTATGGGCGATATGAATATCAGTCCTGGCGACCTGGATATTGGCATTGGCGAAGAGAACCGTAAGCGCTGGCTGCGTACCGGAAAATGTTCTTTCCTTCCGGAGGAACGCGAATGGATGGAGAGACTGATGAGCTGGGGATTGGTTGATACCTTCCGCCATGCGAATCCGCAAACAGCAGATCGTTTCTCATGGTTTGATTACCGCTCAAAAGGTTTTGACGATAACCGTGGTCTGCGCATCGACCTGCTTCTCGCCAGCCAACCGCTGGCAGAATGTTGCGTAGAAACCGGCATCGACTATGAAATTCGCAGCATGGAAAAACCGTCCGATCACGCCCCCGTCTGGGCGACCTTCCGCCGCTAATTTAGCAGCTCTCCTGGCTCAAACTGGGTCAGGAGAATTAACCTTGAGAAAAATCAACAAACTGTCAGTAATGATTTGTTGCCTGCCGCCCTTTGTTATACCGTCACTGCGTTTTTAGTTGTCTGACCACTTCTCTATTATCAAGTTTGATATAGGAAACTCCACAATGAACGCTGAGCGTAAATTTCTTTTTGCCTGTCTTATTTTTGCGCTGCTCATTTACGCTATCCACGCTTTCGGTTTATTCGAGCTGCTCACCGATTTACCTCACTTACAGACACTCATTCGCCAGAGCGGATTGTTCGGTTATAGCCTCTATATTCTGTTATTCATCATTGCCACCCTCTTTCTGTTACCAGGAAGCATACTGGTGATCGCTGGAGGGATAGTTTTTGGCCCGCTCTTAGGGACACTACTATCATTAATTGCCGCCACGCTGGCCTCCTCATGCTCATTCCTGCTGGCGCGCTGGCTGGGACGTGATTTACTGCTGAAATACGTTGGCCATAGCCATACCTTCCAGGCCATTGAGAAAGGCATTGCGCGTAACGGTATTGATTTTCTTATTCTGACCCGCTTAATCCCGTTGTTTCCTTACAATATTCAAAATTACGCTTACGGATTAACCACAATCACCTTCTGGCCTTATACCCTTATTTCGGCACTCACAACCCTGCCCGGTATTGTTATTTATACCGTGATGGCAAGCGATCTCGCCAATGAAGGCATTACGCTGCGCTTTATATTACAACTCTGTCTGGCGGGCATGGCGCTGTTTATTCTCGTCCAGCTCGCCAAACTCTATGCCCGACACAAACATGTGGATCTGTCTGCTTCTCGCCGCAGCCCACTTACTCACCCCAAAAATGAAGGATAGAACGATGTTGCAACATTATTCAGTGTCATGGAAAAAAGGACTGACTGCACTCTGCTTACTGGCTGTTGCCGGGCTTAGCGGCTGCGATCAAAAAGAGAATGCGGCGGCAAAAGTGGAATACGACGAACTTTCGAACAGCCAACCGCTGCGTGTCGATGCTAATAACCATACGGTAACCATGCTGGTGCAAATTAATGGTCGTTTCCTCACCGACGACACTCGTCACGGTATTGTGTTTAAAGATGGCTCCAACGGACATAAATCGCTGTTTATGGGTTATGCGACCCCGAAAGCATTTTATGAAGCCCTGAAAGAGGCAGGTGGTACACCGGGCGAAAACATGACGATGGATAATAAAGAAACGACTCATGTCACAGGCAGCAAACTGGATATTTCGGTCAACTGGCAAGGGGCGGCAAAAGCGTATTCCTTCGATGAAGTGATTGTTGACAGTAATGGCAAGAAACTGGACATGCGCTTTGGCGGTAATTTAACGGCAGCAGAAGAGAAGAAAACGGGCTGCCTGGTGTGTCTGGATAGCTGCCCGGTCGGCATCGTCAGCAATGCAACATACACTTATGGTGCGGTTGAAAAACGAGGTGAAGTTAAATTCAAAGGCAATGCCTCGGTTCTCCCGGCGGATAACACGCTGGCAACGGTTACCTTTAAAATCACCGAATAAAGCCAGGATAAAGGATGATGAAGATGCAATCGCGAAAAATCTGGTACTACCGTATAACCCTCATCATCCTGTTGTTCGCTATGCTGCTGGCATGGGCGCTGC
This sequence comes from Escherichia sp. WS547, assembly GCF_046486065.1. Lineage (NCBI taxonomy): Bacteria > Pseudomonadati > Pseudomonadota > Gammaproteobacteria > Enterobacterales > Enterobacteriaceae > Escherichia > Escherichia sp. WS547. The sequence goes on from NZ_JBJQMA010000007.1 coordinate 184,010, forward strand.
TTCCCGGCGTCCATGAGTTTATCAATCGCAGCGTTGCGGCGTTTGCCGCCGTGGACCAACAGGGTATAGAACGCTTTATTCAGTCTTACGGCGCACTGGCGGCAGTTGTCTCGTTCTTGTTGATGATTTTACAGGCCATTGCTGCACCGCTACCTGCGTTTTTGATCACCTTTGCCAATGCGTCGCTGTTTGGCGCGTTCTGGGGCGGCTTGCTGTCGTGGACCAGTTCGATGGCCGGCGCGGCGCTGTGCTTTTTTATCGCCAGAGTGATGGGCCGCGAAGTGGTGGAAAAGTTAACGGGTAAAACGGTACTCAATAGTATGGACGGCTTTTTTACCCGCTATGGTAAACACACCATTCTGGTATGCCGATTATTGCCTTTTGTGCCTTTTGATCCCGTAAGCTATGCTGCCGGTTTGACTTCAATACGTTTTCGCTCGTTTTTTATCGCCACCGGGCTTGGTCAGTTACCAGCGACTATTGTTTATTCCTGGGCGGGCAGCATGTTAACAGGCGGTACCTTCTGGTTTGTCACCGGACTGTTTATTCTGTTTGCCCTGACCGTGGTGATTTTTATGGCGAAGAAAATATGGCTTGAGCGCCAGAAGAGGAATGCCTGATGGGTTTACCGCCGCTTAGCAAAATTCCTTTCATTTTACGTCCGCAGGCGTGGCTGCATCGTCGCCATTACGGCGAGGTGCTAAGCCCGATTCGCTGGTGGGGGCGGATCCCGTTTATCTTTTATCTGGTGTCGATGTTTGTCGGCTGGCTGGAGCGCAAACGCTCACCGCTGGATCCGGTAGTGCGATCGCTTGTCAGCGCGCGCATTGCGCAAATGTGTCTGTGTGAGTTTTGCGTGGATATCACTAGTATGAAAGTCGCCGAGCGCACTGGCAGCACCGATAAACTGCTGGCAGTGGCTGACTGGCGGCAAAGCCCGCTCTTTAGCGATGAAGAACGGCTGGCGCTGGAGTACGCCGAAGCCGCAAGCGTCACACCGCCAACAGTCGATGATGCCCTGCGTACCCGACTGGCTGCGCATTTTGACGCTCAGGCGCTCACCGAACTGACGGCATTGATCGGCCTGCAAAACCTGTCGGCTCGTTTTAATTCTGCCCTGGCGATCCCCGCTCAGGGGCTGTGCCGTATTCCTGAAAAACGTTCTTAAGGAGAGATGATGCGCCATTGTGGGTGGTTGCTGGGATTGTTATCGCTGTTTTCTTTGGCAACACATGCCAGTGACTGGCAGGAAATCAAAAACGACGCCAAAGGGCAAACCGTCTGGTTTAACGCCTGGGGCGGCGATACCGCAATTAACCGCTATCTCGACTGGGTTAGCGGCGAGATGAAAACCCATTACGCTATAAACCTGAAGATTGTTCGTCTCGCGGATGCCGCAGACGCGGTGAAGCGCATTCAGACCGAAGCTGCTGCCGGACGCAAAACAGGCGGTTCGGTGGATCTGCTCTGGGTGAACGGCGAAAACTTCCGCACCTTAAAAGAGGCCAATTTATTACAAACGGGCTGGGTGGAGACTCTGCCCAACTGGCGCTATGTCGACACACAGCTGCCGGTGCGGGAAGATTTTTCAGTGCCAACGCAAGGTGCGGAATCGCCCTGGGGCGGCGCGCAATTGACGTTTATCGCCCGCCGCGATGTTACGCCACAGTCACCACAAACGCCGCAAGCCTTACTGGAGTTTGCTAAAGCCAATCCCGGTACGGTTACCTATCCGCGCCCACCGGACTTTACCGGCACGGCGTTTCTTGAACAGTTGCTGATTATGCTGACGCCCGATCCCGCCGCATTAAAAGAAGCGCTGGACGATGCGACTTTCGCCCGTGTCACTGCTCCCTTGTGGCAATATCTTGATGCGCTGCATCCGTATTTGTGGCGCGAAGGAAAGGATTTCCCGCCTTCGCCCGCGCGGATGGATGCTCTGCTGAAAGCCGGCACATTGCGCCTGTCGCTGACCTTTAATCCTGCTCATGCGCAGCAAAAAATCGCCAGCGGCGATTTACCCGCCAGCAGTTACAGCTTTGGCTTTAGCGAGGGAATGATTGGCAACGTGCATTTCGTCACCATTCCCGCCAACGCGAATGCCAGTGCTGCGGCGAAGGTAGTTGCCAATTTCCTGCTCTCACCCGATGCACAACTGCGTAAAGCAGACCCTGCTGTCTGGGGCGATCCTTCGGTTCTCGATCCGCAAAAACTGCCTGACGGGCAGCGCGAAATATTGCAATCAAGAATGCCGCAGGATCTGCCGCCGGTACTGGCTGAACCGCACGCAGGTTGGGTAAATGCGCTGGAACAAGAATGGCTACACCGTTACGGTACGCATTAATCTTTTTGCTGTGGGCGATGGTGACGGTGATTTATGCACCGCTGATCCCGGCAGCTCTCACGCTGATATCGCCTGCTTTGTCGTTGACACACTGGCAGACGTTATTTGCCGATCCACAGTTACCGCAGGCATTACTGGCAACGCTGGTGTCGACAACCATCGCGGCGGTCGGGGCGTTGTTGATTGCCCTGCTGGTGATTGTGACGCTGTGGCCAGGGCCGAAATGGCAGCGTATGTGCGCCCGTCTGCCGTGGCTGCTCGCCATTCCCCATGTGGCTTTTGCCACCAGCGCCCTTCTGCTCTTTGCTGACGGAGGGCTGCTTTATGACTATTTCCCGTATTTCACTCCGCCAATGGATCGATTTGGCATCGGTCTGGGCCTCACCCTTGCAGTGAAAGAAAGCGCATTTCTGCTGTGGATCTTAGCGGCAGTATTGAGCGAAAAACGGCTGTTGCAGCAAGTTATTGTACTGGATTCGCTGGGCTACAGCCGCTGGCAATGCCTGAACTGGCTGTTGTTGCCCTCCGTCGCACCTGCACTGGCAATGGCGATGCTGGCGATTGTCGCCTGGTCGCTGTCGGTCGTGGATGTGGCGATTATCCTTGGGCCAGGTAATCCCCCGACGCTGGCAGTAATTAGCTGGCAGTGGTTAACTCAGGGCGACGCCGATCAACAAACGAAAGGCGCACTCGCCAGCCTGCTGCTGATGCTGTTACTCGCCGCCTACGTTTTGCTGGGCTATCTGCTATGGCGTAGCTGGCGGCGTACTATTCCCCGCGTAGATGGCGTTCGTAAGCCTGCCACGCCTTTATTGCCAGGCATTACGCTGGCGAGTTTTTTACCCTTAACCGGTGTGCTGTGTGTGGTTCTGCTGGCGATCCTCGCGGATCAGTCGACGATCAATAGTGAAGCGCTCATCAACAGCCTGACAATGGGGCTGGTGGCGGCATTCATCGCTTTGCTCCTGTTACTGCTGTGGCTGGAATGGGGGCCACAGCGTCGCCAGTTGTGGCTATGGTTGCCCATTTTATTACCCGCTCTGCCGCTGGTGGCGTGCCAGTACACGCTGGCGCTATGGCTGAACCTGGATGGAAGCTGGACGGCGGTGGTCTGGGGGCATCTGCTGTGGGTAATGCCGTGGATGCTGTTTATCCTGCAACCCGCCTGGCAGCGCATTGATTCACGGTTAATTTTGATTGCGCAAACACTGGGCTGGTCGCGGGCCAAAATCTTCTTTTACGTGAAATGTCCGCTTATGCTACGCCCTACGCTGATTGCCTTCGCGGTGGGATTTTCAGTCAGTATTGCGCAGTATATGCCGACGCTGTGGCTGGGCGCGGGGCGTTTTCCGACGCTCACCACTGAAGCGGTGGCATTAAGCAGCGGCGGCAGCAACGGCATTCTCGCCGCCCAGGCTTTATGGCAACTGCTATTACCGCTTATTATTTTTGCCCTGACCGCGTTAGTCGCAAAATGGGTAGGTTATGTCAGACAAGGACTCCGCTAATGCTCTGCGTGAAAAATGTTTCGCTACGTTTACCAGAAAGCCGCTTGCTGACAAACGTTAACTTTACGGTAGATAAAGGTGACATTGTCACGTTAATGGGGCCGTCTGGCTGTGGAAAATCTACACTGTTTTCATGGATGATTGGTGCGCTGGCCGGACAGTTTTCTTGTACAGGTGAGCTATGGCTCAATGAGCAACGGATTGACATGCTACCCACCGCTCAGCGTCAGATTGGCATTCTTTTCCAGGATGCACTGTTATTTGACCAGTTCAGCGTCGGGCAAAATTTACTGCTGGCTCTGCCAGCGGCACTCAAAGGTGTTGCAAGGCGCGATGCGGTAAATGATGCGCTGGAGCGTGCGGGGCTTGGCGGTATGTTCCATCAGGATCCTGCCACTTTGTCTGGCGGTCAGCGAGCGCGCGTTGCTCTGCTTCGCGCTCTTCTCGCTCAGCCAAAAGCGTTGCTACTGGATGAGCCATTCAGCCGTCTTGATGTGGCTCTGCGCGATAATTTTCGCCAGTGGGTGTTCAGCGAAGTTCGCGCCCAGGCGATCCCCGTCGTTCAGGTAACGCACGATCTCCAGGATGTTCCTGCTGATAGTTCTGTTCTGGATATGGCGCAGTGGTCAGAAAATTACAACAAACTGCGATAACGCAAAGTTTTTCCCAATGCGTCAGTTCAGAATGGCGCACTCAAAACTACAATGTCGGGATTTTCGATGAAACGTGTTTCTCAAATGACCGCGCTGGCAATGGCTTTAGGGCTGGCTTGCGCTTCTTCGTGGGCCGCTGAACTGGCGAAGCCTCTTACACTTGACCAGCTTCAACAACAAAATGGCAAAGCGATAGATACTCGCCCCAGCGCGTTTTATAACGGCTGGCCACAAACCTTAAATGGCCCTTCTGGTCATGAACCTGCCGCCTTAAACCTCTCTGCTAGCTGGCTCGACAAAATGAGCACCGAACAGCTTAACGCGTGGATCAAGCAACATAACCTGAAAGCCGATGCTCCGGTGGCGCTGTACGGTAATGACAAAGATGTCGACGCCGTCAAAACGCGACTGCAAAAAGCAGGTTTTACGCATATCTCCATTCTGAGTGACGCGCTAAGCGAACCTTCCCGTCTGCAAAAACTGCCGCACTTTGAGCAGCTGGTTTATCCGCAATGGCTGCATGACCTGCAACAAGGTAAAGAGGTTACGGCGAAACCTGCCGGTGACTGGAAAGTCATTGAAGCGGCCTGGGGCGCTCCTAAGCTTTACCTTATCAGCCATATTCCCGGCGCTGACTACATCGATACCAACGAAGTGGAAAGCGAACCGCTGTGGAACAAAGTTTCTGATGAACAACTAAAAGCGATGTTGGCAAAACACGGCATTCGCCATGACACCACGGTCATTCTGTACGGGCGTGACGTATACGCTGCAGCGCGTGTGGCACAAATTATGCTCTACGCTGGCGTGAAAGATGTCCGCCTGCTGGACGGCGGCTGGCAAACCTGGTCCGACGCGAGACTGCCCGTTGAGCGCGGAACGCCACCGAAAGTGAAAGCGGAACCGGATTTCGGCGTGAAGATCCCGGCACAACCGCAACTGATGCTTGATATGGAACAGGCGCGTGGACTGCTGCATCGCCAGGATGCATCGCTGGTGAGCATTCGTTCGTGGCCAGAATTTATCGGTACGACCAGCGGTTACAGCTATATTAAACCAAAAGGTGAAATAGCCGGAGCACGTTGGGGACACGCTGGTAGCGACTCGACGCATATGGAAGATTTCCATAACCCGGATGGCACCATGCGTAGCGCCGATGATATTACCGCTATGTGGAAAGCATGGAATATCAAGCCAGATCAGCAAGTTTCATTCTACTGCGGCACCGGCTGGCGCGCATCCGAAACCTTTATGTACGCACGAGCAATGGGCTGGAATAACGTCTCCGTTTACGACGGCGGCTGGTACGAATGGAGCAGCGATCCAAAAAATCCGGTTGCAACCGGTGAACGCGGCCCGGACAGCAGCAAATAACATTGCAATTACTGACGCTGGAGCGACTTCAGCGTCAGATACCCACTCCACACCCGCGTAAAGGTCGTCATCCAGCACAACGCACCGAAGATCCACGCAAACCACGCAAACCATGCAGGGAATAAACATCCCAGCACAAACAGTAAGATCGTTTCAGTGCCTTCGGTTAATCCCCCCAGATAGTAAAACGACTTATGTGCATAACCGGGGTTATCAATCTGATGTTTTGCTGCCAGTGCAGCAAAGGCGAGAAAACTGCTGCCCGTGCCGATAAACGCAAACAGCAGCCAGCCGCCTGCCAGCGCGTTTTGCTCCGGTGCGGCAAGGATAAACCCAAAAGGCACCAGCGCGTAAAAAAGAAAATCGAGAGAAATATCGAGAAAGCCGCCCGCGTCGGTAAGCCCTCTGCGCCGCGCCAGCGCACCGTCCAGACCATCAAGCAGCCTGTTCAACAAAATGGCGACTAGCGCCGCCAGATACCAGCCCAGCGCCAGAAAAGGCAGTGCCAGCACGCCGATGGCAAATCCCACTAATGTTAAACCATCTGGCGTAATGCCCGGTTTATCAAGAACCCGCACGCACTGATGCAACAACGGTTTAATCCGGGGATGAAGATGGCGGTCTAGCACAGGCACTCCTTAAATATAAAGCCTTTCTGATTGAGCAACAGTGCGGATATTATGGCATTTTTCGCTTATCTGCCCGTGTGTAATTTATGAAAATGATTGAAGTTGTTGCCGCCATCATCGAACGTGATGGCAAAATTTTACTCGCGCAACGCCCCGCCCATAGCGATCAGGCGGGATTATGGGAGTTTGCCGGTGGTAAAGTCGAGCCGGATGAAAGCCAGCGGCAGGCGCTGGTGCGTGAGTTACGCGAAGAACTGGGCATCGAAGCAGCTGTGGGTGAATATGTTGCCAGCCATCAGCGAGAAGTTTCGGGGCGGATTATCCATCTTCATGCCTGGCACGTACCCGACTTCCACGGGACGTTACAGGCACATGAACATCAGGCGCTGGTCTGGTGCTCACCTGAAGAGGCGCTGCAATATCCGCTGGCCCCTGCTGACATTCCACTATTAGAGGCGTTTATGGCTTTACGCGCCGCCAGACCAGCGGATTAGTGCTAAGGGTTTTGTCATCACGCTGGCATTGCAGCAGTATTCCTTCGGCTTTAATTACCGCCCCTTCAGAATAATTTTGATCCTGATAAACGCAGCACTGAGTACAGGGCTGCGCTGACTGCCCGCCTGAACTGAACACTTCTGGCGGTACGTTTACCTCCACGTCCGGACGATAATGCGGGTTAGCCAGTGCAATTAATGGAAATGCTAATACTACGGCGAACAATGCTCGACTCACAGGGAACTCCTTAACGTTATTGTCTCTGCTACTGATAACGGTAGCCGGGTGGCAAAACTTTAGCGTCTGAGTTATCGCATTTGGTTATGAGATTACTCTCGTTATTAATTTGCTTTCCTGGGTCATTTTTTCTTGCTTACCGTCACATTCTTGATGGTATAGTCGAAAACTGCAAAAGCACATGACATAAACAACATAAGCACAATCGTATTAATATATAAGGGTTTTATATCTATGGATCAGACATATTCTCTGGAGTCATTCCTCAACCATGTCCAAAAGCGCGACCCGAATCAAACCGAGTTCGCGCAAGCCGTTCGTGAAGTAATGACCACACTCTGGCCTTTTCTTGAACAAAATCCAAAATATCGCCAGATGTCATTACTGGAGCGTCTGGTTGAACCGGAGCGCGTGATCCAGTTTCGCGTGGTATGGGTTGATGATCGCAACCAGGTACAGGTCAACCGTGCATGGCGTGTGCAGTTCAGCTCTGCCATCGGCCCGTACAAAGGCGGTATGCGCTTCCATCCGTCAGTTAACCTTTCCATTCTCAAATTCCTCGGCTTCGAACAAACCTTCAAAAATGCCCTGACTACTCTGCCGATGGGCGGTGGTAAAGGCGGCAGCGATTTCGATCCGAAAGGAAAAAGCGAAGGTGAAGTGATGCGTTTTTGCCAGGCGCTGATGACTGAACTGTATCGCCACCTGGGCGCGGATACCGACGTTCCGGCAGGTGATATCGGGGTTGGTGGTCGTGAAGTCGGCTTTATGGCGGGGATGATGAAAAAGCTCTCCAACAATACCGCCTGCGTCTTCACCGGTAAGGGCCTTTCATTTGGCGGCAGTCTTATTCGCCCGGAAGCTACCGGCTACGGTCTGGTTTATTTCACAGAAGCAATGCTAAAACGCCACGGTATGGGTTTTGAAGGAATGCGCGTTTCCGTTTCTGGCTCCGGCAACGTCGCCCAGTACGCTATCGAAAAAGCGATGGAATTTGGTGCTCGTGTGATCACTGCGTCAGACTCCAGTGGCACTGTAGTTGATGAAAGCGGATTCACGAAAGAGAAACTGGCGCGTCTTATCGAAATCAAAGCCAGCCGCGATGGTCGAGTGGCAGATTACGCCAAAGAATTTGGTCTGGTCTATCTCGAAGGCCAACAGCCGTGGTCTGTACCAGTTGATATCGCCCTGCCTTGCGCCACCCAGAACGAACTGGATGTTGACGCCGCGCATCAGCTTATCGCCAATGGCGTTAAAGCCGTCGCCGAAGGGGCAAATATGCCGACCACCATCGAAGCGACTGAACTGTTCCAGCAGGCAGGCGTACTGTTTGCACCGGGTAAAGCGGCTAATGCTGGCGGTGTAGCAACATCGGGCCTGGAAATGGCGCAAAACGCTGCGCGCCTGGGCTGGAAAGCCGAGAAAGTTGACGCACGTTTGCATCACATCATGCTGGATATCCACCATGCCTGTGTTGAGCATGGTGGTGAAGGTGAGCAAACCAACTACGTGCAGGGCGCGAACATTGCCGGTTTTGTGAAGGTTGCGGATGCGATGTTAAGCCAGGGCGTGATTTAAGACAATTGTGCCGGATACAGCGCAAACGCCTTATCCGGCAATAAAAATCTTCAGTATCAGATGGTTGAAAGAACCTTTATGTTATCACTCCATTGCCCGCCTCTTCTGATGGCGGGCTTTTTTTCGGCGCTCTCTTGCGTGGCGAATCCTTTTTCTTCCCTTCTCCACCGCCGGGAGCCATTATTCCCCGAAACTGCCTTACCGACGTGCGCTTTGCCTGATCAATCAACTGGTACAATGTCCCCACCAGCGGCTGCATAAAGTCCTGATAGCGACACTGCTTTTCACTGATTTGCGTCAGCACCGATTCCCAGTGCGCGGTCATGTCCGGTCGCGTCGCCATCTCTGGCAGCGAATGGAATAACGCTTTTCCGGCGTCGGTGGAGTGGATATAGCGCCCTTTTTTGGTCAGGAAGCCTCGCTTGAACAGCAGTTCAATAATCCCGGCGCGAGTCGCTTCTGTCCCCAGACCATCGGTCGCACGAAGGATCTTTTTCAGATCTTTGTCCTGCACAAAACGTGCTATCCCGGTCATCGCTGAAAGCAGTGTTGCATCGGTAAAATGGCGCGGCGGCTGGGTTTGCCGCTCTACCACTTCACCTTTTTCACACAGCAACTCATCGCCTTTCGCCACCACAGGCAGCGGCGTGCCGTCGTTTTCTTCATCGCGCTCTTTGCTGCCTAACAGTGTGCGCCAGCCTGCTTCAGCAAGAAAACGGGCTTTAGCGACAAATTTGCCTTTGGCAATGTCCAGTTCGATAACACACTTGCGGAACACCGCATCCGGGCAGAACTGCATCAAGTACTGACGGGCAATCAGGTTATAGACCTTCGCTTCGTTCTCCGTCAGGTTGATCGCAGAACTCCGTGCGGTCGGGATGATGGCGTGGTGCGCATCGACCTTTTTGTCATCCCAGCAGCGGTTGCGTATATCTGGATCGACCACTGGCTGCGGTAACAACCCCGGTGCATGAACGCTGATGGCATTCATCACTGCGTGGCGTCCGGCAAAATGCTCTTCCGGCAGATAGCGACAATCGGAACGCGGATAAGTGATTAGCTTGTGCGTTTCGTACAACTTCTGGCAGATATCAAGCACGTTCTGCGCGCTCAGACCAAAGCGTTTTGCCGCTTCAATCTGCAACGCCGAAAGCGAAAACGGCAGCGGTGCGGATTCTGATTCCCGTTTATCGTTATAGCTGGTGACAATAGCCGGTTGGCCGCTGATGCGGTTGACCACATGCTCCGCCAGCGGACGATGTAACAAGCGCCCTTCTTCATCCTGATAAGGTTCACACGCTTCGCTCGGTTGCCAGATAGCGGTAAACCGCTCATCGGCAGGTGTCACGATATGCGCTTTGACTTCAAAGAAATCTTTCGCCACGAAGTTTTCAATCTCTTCGTCGCGGCGCACCACCAGTCCGAGTACGGGCGTCTGCACGCGTCCCACGGAAAGTACGCCCTGATAACCCGCATTGCGACCGAGAATGGTGTAAGCGCGGGTCATATTGATGCCGTACAGCCAGTCGGCTCGGGCTCGCGCCAGTGCAGAAACGCACAACGGCACAAACTCACTGTTGGAACGAAGACGGTCGATCGCCCGCTCAACCGCCTGCGGGTTCAGGTCGTTTATCAAGCAACGCTGCACCTGCTGGCGCTTTTCCGGTGCCAGTTGCAGATAGTCCAGCACTTCATCCACCAGTAATTGCCCTTCGCGATCCGGGTCACCGGCGTGAACGATTTCGCTGGCTTCATGCAGGAAGCGTTTGATGACATTAAGTTGTTTGGTCACGGAGGGTCGGGGCTGTAATTGCCACTTTTCCGGGACAATCGGCAAATCAGCAAGATTCCAGCGCGCATAGCGGCTGTCGTAGGCGTCTGGCTGCGCCTGCTCAAGCAGGTGACCGATACACCAGGTCACCACCTGACCATTACCGCACTCGATAAAGCCATCGCCTTTCCGGTGCGGTTTGGGCAGGACATCAGCAATGGCGCGCGCCAGACTCGGTTTTTCGGCAATAAACAACCGCATTGAATTAACGGATCTCAACCATGGCACGACCGCCGCGCGCTGGCACCAGTTCGCCAATTGCCGTCAGTTCAATGCCAAACTCGGCGGCTGCAGCTTTAACCTCATTTTCTGCTTCCGGCATGACCGCAAGCAGCAAACCGCCAGAAGTTTGCGGATCGCACAGCAGATCGCGCACTTCACGCGGCATTTCACCCATCAGATGACCGTAGCTGGCAAAGTTACGTTCGGTGCCGCCAGGCACTGCGCCCAACTTAATGTACTCTTCAACCCCCGGCAGTTTCGGGATCGCTTCATAGTCGACGCGCGCCTGCACACCAGCACCCTGACACATTTCGCTTAAATGCCCCAGCAGACCAAAGCCCGTAACGTCGGTCATCGCTTTTACGCCTTCGATGTTGGCAAAGGACGCGCCTGCGATGTTCATCCGGCACATCACTTCCGTCGCCAGTCCCTGATGTTCTGGTTTCAGCAGTGATTTTTTCTCAGCCGTGGTAAGAACGCCGATCCCCAGCGGTTTCGTCAGGAACAGTTTGCATCCGGCTTGTGCGGTACTGTTTTTCTTCACCCGCTCGGTCGGTACGATCCCCGTTACCGCCAGACCAAAAATCGGCTCCGGCGCATCGATGGAGTGACCGCCAGCCAGCGCAATACCCGCCTGACGGCATGCATAGCGTCCACCTTCGGTTACTTCGCGGGCAATTTCAGGGGAAAGTTTGTTAATAGGCCAGCCGAGGATCGCAATCGCCATAATCGGTTTGCCACCCATCGCGAAGATATCACTGATGGCGTTAGTCGCCGCAATGCGGCCAAAATCGAAAGGATTATCAACGATCGGCATAAAGAAGTCGGTGGTACTGATAACGCTGGTGCCATTGCCCAGATCGTACACCGCCGCATCGTCGCGGGTTTCATTACCCACAAGCAAATTCGGATCAACAAACTTCGCCTGCTCACTGTGCAGGATAGTTTCCAACACTTTTGGGGAAATTTTACAGCCGCAACCAGCTCCGTGGCTGTATTGGGTCAAACGAATCGAGTTCTCGCTCATGGACATCTCCTGTCAATGCAATCCGGGTATGGTAACCCTCATTCCGTGAAGTGATAAGTGAGAGTGTCTGAATTCCTGCGCCTTTGCTCACAATCCAGACAGTTTCGCGACAATTATCAGAAATAAGTGACAAACGGCGTCGGGTCCGGGACGTTAATCGACGTAGATGCTTTCAGCTGCGGCGTACCAAGGTAGAGAAAACCGACAATTTTATCCTGCTCACGGCAACCGAATGCTTCACGCACTACCGGACTTTCAGTTAATGCGCCACTGCGCCAGATGCCGCCAAACCCCTGGGCAACTGCTGCCATTTGCATCGCCATGACCGCGCATCCCGCAGACATTTCCTGTTCCCAGCGCGGGACTTTATGATTTTCTTCGCATTTTGCCACCACCGTTATGATGAGCGGTGCGCGGAACGGCGCATTACGCGCTTTGTCGATAGCTTTTTCATCACTACCGGCAGCAATCGCCCCCTGTTCCAATAATGCGCTGAAACGCTCGCGTCCTTCCCCTTCAATCACAAAAAAATGCCACGGTTGCATGGACTTATGGTCCGGCGCACGCATACCCGCTCGCAGTATGTTTTGCAGTTGTTCACCCGTTGGCGCAGGTTCAGCCAGGCGGGAGGCGCTACGGCGATTGATCAATAGTTCGAGTGCATCCATTTGATTAACTCCTGTCATGATATTTATTCACAAAATTAACACGAGAGTGGATTTTGTTACAGCACAGTCCGCAATTCCTGCTGACAAGTGCCGGTTGGGTCATTACGATAACCACATCTATTGCGCCTGTGACAGGTGTGACCTTAAGTTGGGAGAATACATGCGAACCCTTTGGCGATTTATTGCCGGATTTTTTAAATGGACGTGGCGTCTGCTGAATTTCGTCCGTGAAATGGTACTTAACCTGTTCTTTATTTTTCTCGTGCTGGTTGGTGTGGGGATCTGGATGCAGGTCAGTGGTGGTGATTCGAAAGAAACGGCCAGTCGTGGCGCGCTGCTGCTGGACATATCTGGTGTGATCGTCGATAAACCCGACAGTTCTCAGCGGTTTAGTAAATTAAGCCGCCAACTACTTGGTGCCAGTTCCGATCGTCTGCAGGAAAACTCACTGTTTGATATCGTCAACACCATTCGCCAGGCGAAGGACGACCGCAATATCACCGGTATCGTGATGGATCTGAAAAACTTCGCAGGCGGCGACCAGCCGTCTATGCAGTACATCGGCAAAGCCCTGAAAGAGTTTCGTGACAGCGGGAAACCAGTTTATGCCATAGGCGAGAACTACAGCCAGGGGCAATATTATCTCGCCAGTTTCGCCAATAAAATTTGGCTGTCTCCGCAAGGCGTGGTTGATCTGCACGGCTTTGCCACCAACGGTCTGTACTACAAATCGTTACTGGATAAGCTGAAAGTTTCCACCCATGTGTTCCGCGTGGGTACGTATAAATCTGCCGTTGAACCGTTTATTCGTGATGATATGTCACCGGCAGCCCGCGAAGCTGACAGCCGCTGGATTGGTGAGCTGTGGCAAAACTATCTGAATACTGTTGCCGCTAACCGGCAGATCCCTGCTCAGCAGGTATTCCCTGGCGCGCAAGGGTTGCTTGAGGGTTTAACCAAAACCGGTGGCGATACCGCGAAATATGCGCTGGAAAACAAGCTGGTCGATGCACTGGCATCGAGTGCGGAAATCGAAAAAACTCTGACCAAAGAGTTCGGCTGGAGCAAGACTGATAAAAATTATCGCGCCATCAGTTATTACGATTACGCATTGAAAACGCCGGCAGATACCGGTGACAGCATCGGCGTCGTCTTCGCTAATGGCGCAATTATGGATGGCGAGGAAACTCAGGGGAATGTTGGCGGTGATACCACTGCGGCACAAATCCGCGACGCTCGCCTTGACCCGAAAGTGAAAGCGATTGTCCTGCGTGTTAATAGCCCAGGCGGCAGCGTTACCGCGTCTGAAGTGATTCGCGCTGAACTGGCAGCAGCCCGGGCAGCGGGTAAGCCTGTGGTTGTATCGATGGGCGGCATGGCGGCATCTGGTGGTTACTGGATTTCCACACCAGCTAATTACATTGTGGCTAACCCCAGCACCCTGACCGGTTCTATCGGTATCTTCGGCGTGATCACCACCGTAGAAAATAGTCTGGATTCGATTGGTGTTCATACTGATGGTGTATCAACTTCACCGTTGGCGGATGTTTCTATCACCAGGGCACTGCCGCCGGAAGCGCAGCAGATGATGCAGTTAAGCATTGAGAATGGCTATAAACGCTTTATCACGCTGGTTGCTGATGCGCGTCATTCGACGCCGGAGCAGATTGATAAAATCGCCCAGGGCCACGTCTGGACCGGTCAGGATGCAAAAGCTAACGGGCTGGTCGATAGTCTCGGGGATTTCGATGATGCGGTCGCCAAAGCAGCAGAGCTGGCAAAAGTGAAACAGTGGCATCTGGAATACTACGTTGATGAACCGACCTTCTTCGACAAAGTGATGGACAACATGTCTGGTTCTGTCCGGGCAATGTTGCCAGATGCGTTCCAGGCCATGTTACCTGCACCGCTGGCCTCGGTAGTCTCTACCGTTAAAAGTGAAAGCGACAAGCTGGCAGCGTTTAACGACCCACAAAACCGTTATGCGTTTTGCCTGACCTGCGCCAACGTGCGTTAAGTCTTGTACTAAGTGGCCGACAGATCGTCGGCCACATTTTTTTTACCTCGACGAATCCTCTTCCCGCTGTCTCGCCCCATATTTCCTTATCCGCATAGTATCAGGTGCGCTCCCCCTGCCTCACGTATATACTTTTGCTCTTTCGATATCATTCATATCAATATCATGCAAAAGAAATCAATTTACGTCGCCTACACGGGCGGGACCATCGGGATGCAGCGTTCCGAGCAGGGTTATATTCCGGTGTCAGGTCATCTACAGCGCCAACTGGCGCTGATGCCGGAATTCCATCGCCCGGAGATGCCAGATTTCACCATTCATGAATATACGCCGCTGATGGACTCTTCAGATATGACGCCAGAAGACTGGCAGCATATTGCTGAAGATATTAAAGCGCATTATGACGACTATGATGGTTTTGTCATTCTGCACGGCACCGACACGATGGCGTATACCGCCTCTGCGCTGTCGTTCATGCTCGAGAATCTCGGTAAACCGGTTATTGTGACAGGGTCACAAATCCCGCTAGCTGAGTTACGCTCTGACGGACAAATTAATCTGCTGAATGCGTTGTACGTTGCGGCGAATTATCCTATCAACGAAGTAACTCTCTTTTTTAATAATCGACTTTATCGTGGCAACCGTACCACCAAAGCCCATGCCGATGGTTTTGATGCGTTTGCCTCTCCAAACCTTCCTCCGTTACTGGAAGCAGGTATCCATATTCGTCGTTTGAATACGCCACCCGCCCCGCACGGTGAAGGGGAATTGATCGTTCATCCAATCACCCCACAACCGATTGGCGTAGTGACGATTTATCCAGGGATTTCTGCTGACGTCGTGCGCAATTTTCTGCGCCAACCGGTGAAAGCATTGATTCTGCGCTCATATGGCGTGGGTAATGCGCCACAAAACAAAGCCTTCCTGCAGGAATTACAAGAAGCCAGCGATCGCGGTATTGTGGTGGTCAACCTGACACAATGTATGTCCGGTAAAGTGAACATGGGTGGTTATGCCACCGGTAACGCCCTCGCCCATGCCGGCGTTATTGGCGGTGCAGATATGACTGTAGAAGCCACACTAACCAAACTGCATTACCTGCTTAGCCAGGAACTGGATACTGAAACCATTCGCAAGGCCATGAGCCAAAACCTGCGCGGCGAACTGACGCCGGATGATTAAGGAGACTGCAATGCCCCCTCGCGCCCTGTTACTGGTCGATTTACAAAATGATTTCTGTGCTGGTGGCGCGCTCGCCGTGCCGGAAGGTGACAGTACGGTGGATGTCGCTAACCGCCTGATTGACTGGTGCCAGTCGCGCGGTGAAGCGGTTATCGCCAGTCAGGACTGGCACCCGGCGAATCACGGCAGTTTTGCCAGTCAGCACGGTGTAGAGCCTTATACGCCAGGCCAACTCGACGGTTTGCCACAAACCTTCTGGCCAGATCACTGTGTGCAGAACAGTGAAGGCGCACAATTACATCCGTTACTGAACCAAAAAGCGATCGCAGCGGTGTTCCATAAAGGCGAAAATCCTTTAGTTGACAGTTACAGTGCCTTTTTTGATAACGGCCGTCGGCAGAAAACCACGCTCGATGACTGGTTACGCGATCATGAAATCGATGAATTGATCATTATGGGCCTGGCTACTGACTATTGCGTGAAGTTTACCGTACTGGACGCGTTACAGTTAGGTTATAAGGTTAATGTGATTACCGATGGTTGTCGTGGTGTGAATATCCAGCCACAGGACAGTGCGCACGCGTTTATGGAGATGTCAGCAGCTGGGGCAACGCTATATACGCTGGCAGACTGGGAAGAGACGCAGGAGTAATTTTATGCTGGCCTACAATTCTGTACTGCCATTGTAGGCCAGATAAAACACGTCAGTGGTACATCTGGCAATTGACGCCATCAACGAAAGATTTAATTCACCTCAGAAATCTCTTCCAATGACACCTTCCGCGTTTCGATGCCAAAAATGGAGAGAACCAGCGCACAGAGTACTAACATCACGCCAAGCACTATAAACACCGTGATTGACCCATAATGCGTTAATAGTGCCGCAACGCCATAAGGCGTGAAGACCGCGACGATCCGTCCGACGGCATTAACGAAACCTGAACCACGCAGGCGTAAATGCGTTGGCCAAAGCTCCGGGATATAAACCGCCGACGCGAAGCAAACATACATGTATAAAAAGAAGATCATCACCAGGCCATAGATTAAAATCGCCCACTCTGTAGTCTGAATTGAATAGATATAGCCTAACACGGCAATAATAATAAGTAAGGCGGAGCCAAATAATCGACGAGGAAAATGATCAATAATTAATGCCGCAATAAATATTCCTACCGGAGCGCCAATCATAATAACAGCAGTCATTAATATTGATTTATCAACATCAATGCCGGAGTTAACAAATATGGTCGGTATCCATACGGTGATGGTATAAAGTGAAATGTTCATTGCAATTAAAACAGTAATCGCGACTAATGTACGTCGTAACATTTCCCCTTTAAACAGCAGCCAGAAAGTACCATTGATTACGTTAGCCTTGCTGTTGCTCTGATTCAAAGTAAGCGGGGGTAAACGAACACTCTTCTCTCTTTCAATTTGCTGCTCTACTTCACGAAGTTGGCTTTCTGCACCTGCGATTTGTCCTTTCCCCGCCAACCATCGAGGCGACTCAATAAAGTATTTACCTGAGAGAAACCAGGCTAACAGTATGCCAATACCACCCAGCAGAAACATTATCCGCCAACTAAAAAAAGCGATAACCACCACGCCTATCGCCGCAGACAACATGGGCGACCAGTTACCGACAAATGAGAGCCGCGCGGACCATTTTCCAGGCACCGTCGCGGGGATAAACTCCGTAAACGAAGCATAGCCAACCATAATCAGCGCCCCCATTCCTGTGCCCATCAGGAAGCGAAAGAAGATGAGCCAGTACATATCAGGGACAAAAGCGGCCCCTGTTGCCGCAATACCGACGATGAGAAGATTTATGCGAAAAGCCCTGCGCCGCCCAAAATAATCACCGATGAACCCACCGGTAAGAGAGCCGATGAAATAACCAAACATTAATGCCGAGGTAAAGGCGGCATTGAGGAAATTATTTGACCATCCATTGCTTACCAGCTTTGCTAAGGAAGGTGCGAATAAGCGGGGAAATACTTCTCGGCTGACTCAGTCATTTCATTTCTTCATGTTTGAGCCGATTTTTTCTCCCGTAAATGCCTTGAATCAGCCTAT